>CALMOR010000037.1:345-25989 GCA_937872165.1 uncultured Burkholderiales bacterium
GGACCGGCTGTCGGTGCTCTTCCAGATCGGCGCGCTGCTGCTCGCCAATACGACGGATCCCTCGGCCGTCTGGCATCGCATCGAGATCCCGGTGGCCGGCGTGCGCGGGGACGTCGAGACCTGGACCTTCGAAGGCCGCGGCAGCGAGCCGGTCGAGACGGGAGCCGGCACGCTCGCCGCCGCGCACCTGCAACGCATCGTGCGACCGAACACGAGGGATCAGGCGATCGACGTGTGGGTCGCCGCGCAGGACGGCGGCTATCCGGCTCGCGTGCTCTACACCGAGACCAACGGCAGCACGATCGACATGACGCTGAGGAGCATCGGCGCGGTCCACGAGACCGCGCCGACGCCTTGAGCCGAAGCGGCGACGTCAGGCCGCGCGAGCGCGGGAGAGCTCCTTCACCGGCGCCTTGAAGGTCGACACCAGCGCCTCGCGTCGCGCGCCGGCCTTGACCATGTTCGCTTCCTTGACATGGCCGTACCCGCGGATCTCCTCGGGGACGCTCGCGACGGCGACGGCCGCGTCGAGGTTCGACGCGTCGAGCTTCGCCAGCATCATCGCGATCGTCGACTCGTATTCGGCGATCAGCGCCCGCTCGGCCTTGCGCTCCTCGGTGCGGCCGAACACGTCGAAGGCCGTCCCGCGCAGCCCCTTCATCTTCGCGAGGACGCCGAACGCCTTCATCATCCACGGGCCGTACTGCCGCTTGACGAGATGGCCCTTGTCGTCGCGCTTCGAGAACATCGGGGGTGCCAGGTTGAACTTGACGCGGACCGGTCCGTTCTTCTCGTCGGCCTCGAACTGCGCGTCGATCTTCTCCATGAAGGCCGGGTCGGTGTAGAGACGCGCGACCTCGTACTCGTCCTTGTACGCGAGCAGCTTGAAGTAATAGCGGGCAACCGCCTGCGTCAGCGGCAGCTTCGGCATCGCGCCGCTTCCGGAGGTGATCCGCATCTCGACGTCGCGCACCTTGTCGACCAGCGACACGTAGCGCGCCGCATAGGCCTGGTTCTGGTAGCCGACGAGGAACTCGACGCGGCGCGCGATCGTCTCGTCGAGGCTGCTCGAGAGCTTCTTCGATCCGTCGCGCCGCAGTTCGACGACCTCGGCCGGGAACGCGACCCGCTCGACGGCCGCGCGGTCGTGGGCCGCACGGCGACCCCACGTGAAGGCCTTCTTGTTCGCGTCGACCGAGACGGCGTTGAGTTCGATCGCGCGGATCAGCGCGTGCTCGGTCAACGGCACCCAGCCCTTCTGCCACGCATAGCCGAGCATGAACGGATTGGTGTAGAGCGCATCGCCCATCAACGCAACCGTGAGGCGGTTCGCGTCGATCAGGTCGCAGTGGTCTTCGTTGCCGGGACGATCGGCGCCGAGCGCGTGCACGATCTCGGTCGCGAGGTCGGACCCCGGGAATTGCCAGTCGGGATTGCGCACGAACTCGGCCGTCGGCACGTCGGCCGTATTGACGACCGCGCGCGTCTTGCCGGCCTGCATCTTCGAGATCGCCTCCGCGTTGCCGGTCACGATCAGCTCGCAACCGAGCACGAGGTCGGCCTCGCCGGTCGCGATGCGGGTCGCCTGCAGCAGCTCGGGCGTCGCCGCGATCTGCACGTGCGACGCGACCTCGCCGCCCTTCTGCGCGAGCCCGGCCATGTCGAGCACCGACACGCCCTTGCCCTCGAGGTGGCCGGCCATGCCGAGCAGCTGGCCGATCGTGACGACGCCGGTACCGCCCACGCCCATGACCAGCACCCCGTAGGGCGTGGTGACCTGCGGGATCGTCGGGGCCGGGAGATCGAACAGGCGGTCGATCTCCTCGCCGGCGGTGGCGCTGCCCTTGCCCTTCTTCACGCGGCCGCCCTCGACCGTGACGAAGCTCGGGCAGAAGCCCTTGACGCAGCTGAAGTCCTTGTTGCACGACGACTGGTTGATGATGCGCTTGCGGCCGAACTCGGTCTCGAGCGGCTCGACCGACAGGCAGTTCGACTGCACCGAGCAGTCGCCGCAGCCTTCGCAGACGAGGTCGTTGATGAAGACGCGCTTGGCCGGGTCCGGGAAGAGCGGCTTGCCGTCGACGATCTTCTTCCGGCGACGCCGCTTCTCGGACGCGCAGGTCTGGTCGTAGATCAGGATCGTCGTGCCCTCGATCTCGCGCAGCTCGCGCTGCAGGCGGTCGAGCTCGTCGCGATGATGGACCGTGACGCCGTGCGCGAGATGGTTGTCGTGCATCGGGCCGAGCGTCTTCGACTTCCGGCCGGTCGCGATCGCGGTCGAGCCTTCCTCGTTCTGGATCACGCGCTGCGACGCGTCCCAGTGGCCCTGGTACTTCTCGGGCTCGTCGGTGACGACGATGATCTTCTTCGCGCCTTCGGCCGCCATCTGCCGCGTGATCTGCGGCACGGTCAGCGAACCGTCGGTGGCCTGGCCACCGGTCATCGCGACCGCGTCGTTGAAGAGGATCTTGTAGGTGATGTTGACCTTGGCCGCGATCGACGCTCGGATCGCGAGGATGCCGCTGTGGAAGTAGGTGCCGTCGCCGAGATTCGTGAAGATGTGCTTCTCGTTCGTGAACGGGGCCTGCCCGATCCACGGCGTGCCTTCGCCGCCCATCTGCGTGAAGGTCTCGGTGCGACGATCCGGCATCCACACGGTCATGTAGTGGCAGCCGATGCCGGCCACCGCGCGCGAGCCCTCCGGCACGCGGGTCGACGTGTTGTGCGGACAGCCCGAGCAGAAGAAGGGCTTCCGTTCGGTGACCACGCGCGGCAACGCCAGCGCGGTCTCCTTGGCATGGATGATCGCGAGCCGCGCGTCGATGCGCGCGCGCACGTCCGACGGCAGCTCGAAGTTGGCGAGCCGGCTCGCGATCGCCTTCGCGATCTTCGCGGGCGACAGCTCGTACTTCGCCGGCAGCAGCCAGTTGCCCTGGGGGATGGCCCACTCGCCGCCCTGCTTGTCGTCGAACTTGCCGAAGACGCGCGGCCGGGCGTGCTCGCTGAAGTTGTACAGCTCCTCCTTCAACTGGTACTCGATCATCTGGCGCTTCTCTTCGACGACCAGGATTTCCTGCAAGCCGGTCGCGAACTCGCGCACGTGGTAGGCGTCGAGCGGCCACACGACGCCGACCTTGAAGAGACGGATGCCGAGCTGCGCGCACTCGGCCTCGCCGAGGCCGAGGTCCATCAGGGCCTGGCGCGTGTCGAGATAGGCCTTGCCGCTGGCCATGATGCCGAAGCGGGCGTGCGGCGAATCCCACACCGTATGGTTGAGCTTGTTGGCGCGCACATAGGCCAGCGCCGCGTAGAACTTGAAGTCCATCAGCCGCGCTTCCTGCTCGAGCGGCGAGTCGGGCCAGCGGATGTTGAGGCCGCCGGGCGGCAGGACGAAGTCCTCGGGCAGCTTGATGTCGACGCGATCGGGATCGACGATCACCGAGGCCGAAGCCTCGACGACGTCGGTCACGACCTTGAAGCCGCACCACAGTCCCGAGTAGCGGCTCATCGCGTAGGCGTGCAGACCGAGGTCGAGGTACTCCTGGACCGTCGCCGGGAAGAAGACCGGGATGCCGCAGGCCTTCAGGATGTGATCGGACTGATGCGGGAAGGTCGACGACTTGGCCGAGTGATCGTCGCCCGCCAGGACCAGCACGCCGCCGTGCCGCGACGTACCCGCCGCGTTGGCGTGCTTCAGAACGTCGGCGCTGCGATCGACGCCGGGCCCCTTGCCGTACCACATCGCGAAGACGCCGTCGTACTTGGCCTGCGGCGTCATGTTGACCTGCTGCGAGCCCCACACCGACGTCGCCGCGATGTCCTCGTTGAGACCGGGCTGGAACGCGATGTGATGCTGCTCGAGATGCTTCCTGGCCTTCCACAGCGTCTGGTCGACGGCACCGAGCGGCGAGCCGCGGTAGCCGGACACGAAGCCCGCCGTGTTGAGGCCGGCCTTCGTGTCGCGCTCGTGCTGAAGCATCAGCAGACGGACCAGCGCCTGCGTGCCGTTCATGTAGGCCCGGCCCTTGTCGAGCGTGTACTTGTCGTCGAGCGCGACGCGGCCGAGCGCGTCGTGCAGTTCGGGGCTCAGGTGCTGGGGGGCGACGGGCGCGTTCATCCGGTGTCCTCAAAAATCGTGTTTTCGGGAGAGCGGGACGCGCGCCTGGGAAATGCCGCATCCTGCTGCAACGACTCGCTGTCTTGTGAACCCGAGCCGTCGATGAAGGTACGCGAGGGGAGGTCACGCGCACGGGTCGATCCGCGAACCGGACCGGGACGCGAAGTTAGCAGAAAGCGCCTGCCCCTTCAATCGTTTCGACGCGCATCAATACGTGTAGCGGGCGGTCAGGCCGAGCGTGCGCGGCGTGATGCGGTGCTCGCCTTCCGCATCGAAGGGGGTCGAGGCCAGCGCGCGGAGCACGCCGCCGCTGTCGGTCAGGTTCTTCGCATAGAACGACACCTCGAGCGGTCCGTGCCGCGCACCGACCCGCGCGTCGACGACGTCGTACCAGTCCATCGGCCGGTAACGGCTCGGCAGCGAACTGAAGTCGGTCGTCCGCCGACCGACGTGCTGATAGGCCGCCCACGCGAAGCCGTTCGCGCCGGGCGCGACCGGGAAGCGGTACTCGCCGCTGGCACTGACCGACGGCTTCGGGAAGAGGCTCGCGTCGACCGTCACGCGTCCGCCGAGCAGCGTCGCCTTGCTGCCGAGCTCGTAGTTCCACAGGCTGTCGGGGTTGTAGGTGCTCGACGGCACCGACAGGCGTCGGCCGCGAGCTCGCTCGCGCAGAGGTCGAGCGGAATGATCTGGTTGATGCCGCCGAAACGGAAGCCCTTCGCCGCCTGCACGTGGAGCAACTCGTCCTCGTCGTAGCGATAGGTCGCGTCGAACTTCGGCGTCGATCCGTTGGTGGTGGCCTTGCGCTGGCCGGTCGTCGTGGGCCCGCCGTCGAAGAAGCCCGACGAATAGAGGAAGGAGTCCTCGACCCGGTGGAAGCCGCGTTGCCCGGCCGTGAACGAGAAGGGGCCGAGCGTGTACGTCGCCTCGCCGAAGATCGCGCTCTGCGTCACGTCGACGTCGTCGTAGCCGTAGAAGGGGTCGTCGGGCGGCGCACCGAACAGCGCCGAGGCGAACATCGGCAGCTCCGCATCGAAGCCCGGCACCGGAATTGGTTGACCTAGTCGCGCCTGCGCCGATTGAAGTACACGCCGACGAGCCACTTGAACGGTCCGCCGTCCTTCGACGCGAGACGGATCTCGTGCGTGGAATCCTTCAGATGGGATGGCGAACAGCGCCAGATCCCTTTAAAGAAGAACGAAACGTCCGTAACGGCGTCGCGGAAAAATGGACTGCAGTCGCGAAAAACGCGAAAGGTCGCAGTCGACGCCTGTGCGACCATCGCGCCTCGGACAAAAAACAGGAGACGAAATGTCGACCACCGCATCCGCTCCATCGAGGCCTGCCGATGGAGCGCAGGCCGCCGCGCCGTCCAAGTTGGGCGCCATCCTTCGCGTCACGAGCGGCAACTTCCTCGAGCAGTTCGACTTCTTCCTGTTCGGCTTCTACGCGTCGGACATCGGCAAGACCTTCTTCCCCGCGAGCAGCGAGTTCGCGACGCTGATGCTGACGTTCGCGGTGTTCGGCGCGGGCTTCCTGATGCGGCCGCTCGGCGCGATCGTTCTCGGCGCCTACATCGACACGGCCGGCCGGCGCAAAGGCCTCATCGTGACGCTCGCGTTGATGGCGAGCGGCACCATCCTCATCGCCTTCGTGCCCGGCTACGCGACCCTCGGCCTCCTGGCGCCGTTCCTCGTCCTGGTCGGTCGCCTGCTGCAGGGCTTCTCGGCGGGTGCCGAACTCGGCGGCGTCTCGGTCTACCTGGCCGAGATCGCGACGCCCGGCAGGAAGGGCTTCTACGTCAGCTGGCAGTCGGCGAGCCAGCAGGTCTCGATCGTGGTCGCGGCCGCGCTCGGCTTCGCGGTCCGCGCCTACCTGACGTCGGACCAGATCGACGCGTGGGGCTGGCGCATCCCGTTCTTCGTCGGCTGCCTCACGGTGCCGGTGATCTTCTTCCTGCGCCGCACGCTCGAGGAGACCGACGAGTTCAAGGCCCGCACGCATCATCCGAAGGCGAAGGAAGTGCTGCGCTCGATGGTGACCAACTGGCAGGTCGTCGTCGCCGGGATGCTGATGGTGGCGATGACGACGACCGCGTTCTACCTGATCACGGTCTACACGCCGACCTTCGGCAAGACCGTGCTCCACCTCACGTCGCGCGACGCGCTCATCGTCACGTTCTGCGTCGGCGTCTCGAACTTCATCTGGCTGCCGATCGGCGGCACTTTGTCGGACCGCATCGGCCGCAAGCCCATCCTCGTCGCGACGACGGTGCTGACCATCCTGCTGTCGTATCCGATGATGTCGTGGCTCGCGTCGGCGCCGAGCTTCCTGCGCATGCTCGAGGTCGAGCTCGTGCTGTCGGCGCTCTACGGCCTCTACAACGGCGCGATGGTCGTCGGGCTCACCGAGGTGATGCCGGTGGAGGTCCGCGTCGTCGGCTTCTCGCTCGCCTACAGTCTCGCCACGGCGCTCTTCGGCGGCTTGACGCCGGTCATCTCGACCTACCTGATCTACCGGCTCGACGACAAGGCCGCGCCGGGCATCTGGCTGACGATCGCGGCCGTCTGCGGCCTCGCTGCGACCCTGGTCCTGTTCCACAAGACGTCCGTCGAGCGGCGTACTGCATCGCTCGCGCACTGAACGGCGGCGCGCTCACGCGTGAAAGCGCGAACGTCGCGGCCGGACGATCGGCCCACTGGCGACCGGGCCCGGGAGCCGACCGGTCGGTCGGCCCTGTCCCCGAAGAAGGCGTGGATGCCGTCGGCACCCAGATGCCGCGCGTCGGCGAGTTCGCCGGCGCGGGTCCGGTAGACCACCTCGTCGGCGGGCGTGACGACGACGACCGACGGGATGCCTTTCCTGATCGGCTCGCCGTACAACTTCACGAAGTCGAGATTCCTGTCGAAGCGCCCGACGTCGACCTCGACGACTTCGTAGCGCTCTTCGACCCGCGATTCGGTCCGGCCGCCGGCATGGAACTCGCGGTCGAGCGCGCGGCAGTCGGGGCACCGGTTGGCGCCGAACACGACGAGCACCCGCTTGTCCCCCCGGCGCGCCTTTCAACGCGGCCTGCAGTCGCGATGCGGGTCGGCCGACTCGTCGTACGGCATCGCGTGCCGTGTCGGGACCGACGAGACTGCGGTCTGCGCCTTCGCCTGCCACGCGGCCACCGTCGTCACGACGGCGCACGCTGCGGCGAGGCCGATCATGATCCAGCGCGACGGGCCGGCTTTCGCATCGTTCGACGGCTTCATGACTTCCCTCCGTGGGCCTCGCCCGCATCGAGCACGCGCTCGGCGGTCGCTTCGATCTCGCGGACCTGTCCCATCGCCGGCACCAGCGAGCCGACGACCATGCCGGTCAGGCTCATGATCAGGCCGAGCAGCTGCGGCGGCAGCGGTGCGTCCGGATTGGTGACCTCCATGCCGATCCACGACACGAGACCGAGACCGATCGACAGCATCGCACCCTGGGTGTTGGCGCGCTTCCAGTAGAGCCCGAACACGAGCGGCACGAACGCCACGACCAGCGTGACCTTGTACGCGTTTTCGACCATCGAATAGATCGGCAGGTCGGAGCCGACCGAGTAGACGGTGACGAGGATCGTGAAGCAGAAGACCACGATGCGCATCGTGCGCAGCAGGTTGGCGTCCGTCACGTTGCTGAAGGCCGGCTTGAGGATGTTCTCGGCGAAGGTCACCGACGGCGCGAGCAGCGTCGCGGACGCGCAGCTCTTGATGGCCGACAGCAACGCGCCGAAGAACATCACCTGCGCGAAGAACGGCGCATGCCCGAGGATCAGCTGCGGCAGGATCTGCTGACTCGCGCGCTTCTCGTCGCTCGCGAGCAGCGGCTCGACCATCGCGGGGTCGATCAGCGTGGCCGCGTACGCGAGGAACATCGGGATGAACGCGAAGAAGAAGTACATGACGCCGCCCAGCACCGAGGCGCGTCCCGCGGTCTTCTCGTCCCTGGCCGACGCCACCCGCTGGAAGACGTCCTGCTGCGGGACGGACCCGAGCATCAACGTGATGAGGGCGCCGAAGAAGCCGAGCAGCGACACGAGGTTCCAGCCCGGCCAGAAGCCGGAGAACTTGCCCGCGTCGATCGCGTGCCGGACCACGCTGCCGACGCCGCCCGCCTGACCGCTGACCTCGGCGCCGATGTACAGCATGCCGACGACGATGACGATCATCTGGATGAAGTCGGTGATGGCGACCGACCACATGCCGCCGTAGATCGTGTAGATCATCACCGTCGACGCGCCGATGACCTTGCCCCAGGTCTCGGTGATGGCGCCGCCCGAAACGACGTTGAACACGAGGCCGAGCGCCGAGATCTGCGCGCCGACCCAGCCGAGGTACGAGACGACGATCGCGAGCGAGGTCAGCACTTCGACGAGGCGGCCGTACTTGTTGCGATAGAAGTCGCCGATCGTCAGCAGGTTCATGCGGTACAGCGGACGCGCGAAGAAGAGGCCGACGATGATCAGGCAGAGCGCCGCGTCGAACGGTGCGGCGACGACGCGGGCGAGGCCGGCCTTGAGGAAGGTGGCCGGGATGCCGAGCACGGTCTCGGACCCGAACCAGGTCGCGAACACGGTCGCCACGACGACGTACATCGGCAGCGAGCGGCCGGCGTTCGCGTAGCCGCTCGAGTCCTTCACGAACCTGCCCGCGTAGAGGCCGATGCCGACCGAGATCACCCAATAGATGATGACGAACCAGAAGAGATTGCTCATGCGCCCTTGCCCGCCGAAGGAGGAGGCCGATCGCCTCGCCATGCCCGGCGGAAATTATAGGAGGCGCATCGCGGCCGGGCGCGGCGGACGTGCCGCTTCAGCCGATCCGTCGTGTCGCGCTCACCACGGCCAGCGGCCATGGATCAGGAAGACCGCGGCGAGCGCGATCAAGACGGTCAGCAGCAGGCCGACGAGGCCGAAGCCGACCTGGATGGCGTGACGCGTGCGGCGCTGCGCGACGACGAGCTCGGCCACGACCGACGCGAGCGGCGTCTCGGCCTCGTGGGCCAGCGCGCGATGCAGCAGGCGCGGCATCTGCGGCACGAAGGTGGCGAACTGCGTGGCCTCCTGCTTCAGTCGATCCCTGAAGCCGCGCCAGCCGAGCTGGTCGCGCATCCAGCGCTCGAGGAAGGGTTGCGCGGTGGCCCACAGGTCGAGCTCCGGGTCGAGCTCGCGACCGAGACCCTCGATGTTGAGCAGCGTCTTCTGCAGCAGCACCAGCTGCGGCTGGATCTCGACGTTGAAGCGGCGCGAGGTCTGGAACAGGCGCAGCAGCACCTGGCCGAGCGAGATGCGGGCGAGCGGCAGGTCGAACACCGGCTCGCAGGTCGCGCGGATCGCGGACTCCAGCTCGTCTACGCGCGTGCCCTTCGGCACCCAGCCCGACTCGATGTGGAGCACCGCGACGCGCTTGTAGTCGCGCTGGAAGAACGCGAGGAAGTTCTGCGCGAGGTAGTTCTTGTCGTAGTCGGTCAGCGTGCCGACGATGCCGAAGTCGATCGCGATGTACTTGTTGAAGTCGGCGCCCGAGTCGCCGACGTAGATGTTGCCGGGATGCATGTCCGCATGGAAGAAGCCGTGCTTGAAGACCTGCGTGAAGAAGATCTCGACGCCGTCGCGCGACAGCTTCTTCAGGTCGATGCCTGCGGCGCGCAACTGGTCGATGCGGCCGATCGGGATGCCCGACACGCGCTCCATCACGATCACCTGTTCGCTGCAGTAGTCCCAGAACATCTCGGGCACGTGCAGCAGCTTCGAGCCGGCGAAGTTGCGGCGCAGCTGGCTGCCGTTGGCGGCCTCGCGCATCAGGTCGAGCTCGTCGTGCAGGTACTTGTCGAACTCGGCGACGACGTCGCGGGGGCGCAGCCGCTTGCCGTCGGCCGAGATGCGCTCGACGAGACCGGCGAGCGTGCGCAGCAGCGCGAGGTCGCGCCCGATGGCCTCGTGCATGTTGGGCCGCAGCACCTTGACCGCGACCTCGCGCTGCAGGCCGTTCGCGTCGGCGCGCAGCGTCGCGAAGTGCACCTGCGCGATCGAGGCCGAGGCGACCGGCACGCGCTCGAAGGTGGCGAAGAGCTCGTCCGGGTTCTTGCCGAGCGACAGGCGGATCTGGCGGATCGCGAGCTCGGAATCGAACGGCGGCACGCGGTCTTGCAGATGCGCGAGCTCGTCGGCGAATTCGGCTGGCAAGAGATCGCGACGCGTCGACAGCATCTGGCCGAACTTGACGAAGATCGGGCCGAGCGATTCCAGCGCTTCGCGTAGCCGCACCGCGCGCGGGGTGGTGAAGTCGCGGCCGAAACGCACGCGGCTGATCGATCGCGACAGGAGCGGACTCGCGATACCGCCCGCGACGATCTCGTCGAGACCGAAGCGCCAGAGGACACGCGCGATGAAGAGAAGCCGGAAGAGCTGCATCAGGACCGGTTGCGGACAGTGCGCCGACGACGGTCGCGGCGGATCGACCCGCGTGCGACGCGGGCGACGGAAAGGATCAACGAAGCATCGAAGATGCGGCTCAGCGTACGGCCGGCGCGAGCCGATCGGCCCGCTTCTCGAGACGGGCGAGATCGTCGCGCAACTGCCGGACGCCGTCGGCGAGTCTCTGCACCGCGCGCGGCCGGACGAGCTGCGGGTTCTCTTCGAGCAGGTACTCCGAGAAGCCGCTGGCCGCCCGTTCGCCGGTGCGCGCGACTTCGCCCGAAGCGGCCCGGGCCGCGCTCACGAGGCGGTGCGAGGCCGCGTCGCCGACGATCTTCGACAGATCCTCTTCGACGTTCCACCGAAGATTCTTCGCGAGCAGCGAGACGGCCTGCGCGAAGTCCGCATCGCCGTCGACCCGCAGATCCCGCAGGACCGCATCGCTTCCTCCGGCGAGCAGCCGCGGCAGCGCAGAGTACGGCAACGTCACCGTGGTGTCCGCGACGTCGCTCGACGGGCCTCGGACGACCGAAGCATCGGGAGCGACGACGAGACGGATCGTGAACGGCCGGACCACGACGTGCAGGGTCTTGCCGACATGCGGGACGAGTTGCGTGCGCGCCCATGGCTCGGCGGCCAGCAGATGATTGATCGCGGCCGGCAACGCATCGAGCGGATTGGGCAGCAACGGCAGCGGCGGGCGGGAGAAGACGGTCGACGACATCGCGGAAGAATAGCAGCGGGGCGGAGCGAAGAAGGATGGAGCCACGACGCGGCACGAGGCCGCTCAGAGCCGCACGCCCTCGTGCAACGCGACCACGCCCGCGCTGAGGTTGAAGACCTGCACGCGCGCGAAGCCCGCCGACGTCAGCATCCCGGCGAGCAGGGCCTGATCGGGATGCATGCGGATCGACTCGGCCAGATAGCGATAGCTGTCCGCATCGCCCGCGATGCGTTTGCCGAGCCACGGCAGGACCCTCAACGAGTACGCGTCGTACAGCGGGGCGAGCGGCTTCCATACCTTCGAGAACTCGAGGACGAGGAGCTTGCCGCCGGGCTTCAGCACGCGATGCATCTCGACCAGCGCGCGGTCCTTGCGCGTCATGTTGCGCAAACCGAAGGCGACGGTGACGCGATCGAAATGGGCGTCGGGGAACGGCAGATGCTCGGCGTCCGCGAGCGCCGTCGGCAGCATCAGCCCCGCATCGAGCAGGCGGTCGCGGCCGACGGTCAGCATCGACTCGTTGATGTCGGTCAGCCACACCTCGCCGTTCGGACCGGCGCGCTTCGCCATCGCCTTCGCTAGGTCGCCCGTGCCGCCGGCGATGTCGAGCACGCGCATGCCGGGACGGATCGCGGCGCGACCGATCGTGAAGGCCTTCCAGACGCGGTGGAGGCCGCCCGACATCACGTCGTTCATCACGTCGTACTTGCGCGCGACGGAGTGGAAGACCTCCGCGACGCGCCCGGCCTTGAGCTCTTCGGAGACGGTCTCGAAACCGAAATGGGTCCGGCCGTCCGAGGACGCGTCGCCGGCCGCGGACGCATCGTCCGCTTCGTCGCCTCGGCCCATGTCAGGTGCGGCGCGCCTCGGTGACGTCGGGCGTCGCGGCGTCGGACGGCCTCGCGTCCGGGCCGTCCCTGCTCTCGCCGGCCTCGGCGAGCTTGCGCAGATAGGTCGCCCACAGCGCGTCGTGGCCGCGACCCAGGTCTCTCAGATAGGCCCACGTGAAGATGCCGCTGTCGTGGCCGTCGGAGAAGACCGGCTTCACCGCGTAGTGACCGATCGGTTCGATTGCGGTGATGGCGACGTCGCGCTTGCCGACCTGCAGCACTTCCTGGCCGGGCCCGTGGCCCTGCACCGCGGCCGATGGCGAATGGACCCTAAGGAACTCGAACGGGAGGCTGTAACGCTCGTCGCCGAAGGCGACCTCGAGGCGGCGCGACTGCCGATGGACGATGATCTCCGTGGGCGGATCGATCTTCGCGGACGACGAGGAGACGGACGAAGGCAGGGACATGGAGCGTCGAGTTTAGCGTACGGCCCGACGCGGCCGGGTCGTCGGGGAATGTCACTGCCGCGTCATAGAATCGTCTTATTGTCCGCGGCTGCACTGAGAGCCTGCCCTGCTCGCAGCGCACCGACCCAGACTTCCGAGGCCCACGATGCCCAGCACGATACTCGTCGTCGAGGACGAACCCGCGATCCAGGAACTGATCGCCGTCAACCTCTCCTTCGCCGGACACAAGGTCTTGCGCGCGGCGACCGCCGAGCAGGCGACGACGCTGGTGCGTGCGGAACTGCCCGACCTCGTGCTGCTCGACTGGATGCTGCCGGGCGCGTCGGGCGTCCAGTTCGCGAAGCAGCTGCGCGGCGACGAACGCACGCGCGACGTGCCGATCATCATGCTGACCGCGCGCTCGAACGAGGCCGACAAGGTCGACGGCCTCGAAGCGGGCGCCGACGACTACGTCACCAAGCCGTTCTCGCCGAAGGAGCTGATGGCCCGCATCAAGGCGGTCCTGCGACGGCGCGCGCCGCAGCTCACCGACGACCTCGTCGACATCGGCGGCCTCGTGCTCGATCCCGCCACGCACCGCCTCTCGGGAACGGCGCCCGACGGCGGCCGCCGCACGCTCGAGATCGGACCCACCGAGTTCCGCCTGCTGCACTTCTTCATGACCCACCCCGAGCGCGTCTACTCGCGCGCGCAACTGCTCGACCAGGTCTGGGGCGACCACGTGTTCCTCGAAGAGCGCACCGTCGACGTCCACATCCGACGGCTGCGCCACGCGCTCTCGCCCACCGGTCACGAGAATCTCGTCGAGACGGTGCGGGGCAGCGGCTATCGCTTCTCGGTCGCGGAGCAGAAGCTGGCCGTCGTCTGAACGTCGCCCGACGCCCCCGGACGGCGCGCTAAGATTCGCGCTCGCGACGGCACCCGGTCGATCGATGGCCGGTCCGGCGCGCATTCTTCCTCGACGCGACGCGTCCGATCGCATGAATCCTGTCTGGGTCAGGACGTTCACCTTCATCGGCCTGGTCGCGGTCGGCATGCTCGCCGTGCGCGTGCTGTCGGACTGGACCACGGCGTTCGCGTTCGTCGCGGTCACGCTGACGCTGCGCTACCTGCGCGACGCGATCCATCTGCGCAACCTGTCGCGCTGGTCGCGGCAGGAACTCGGCGCGACGCTGCCGCGATCGTCGGGTGCCTGGGAAGAGCTCTACGCGCAGCTCTATCACCGGGGCCGCGCGCGCCAGCGCGAACACGCCGAACTCACCGCCGCGCTGGTCAGCTTCCGCGGCGCCGCGCAGGCCCTGCCCGACGGGGTCGTCACGCTCAACGCGCAGAACCAGATCGTGTGGTGCAACCCGCAGGCCGAGCAGCATCTCAACCTCAGCCTCGCCAAGGACATCGGGCAGAACATCGTCAACCTAGTCCGCGCGCCGGACTTCCTCGACTACATCTCTCGCGGCGAATGGGACAAGCCGGTGCAACTGCGCATGCGGCATCCCGGCCAACGCGCCGAACGCGTGCTGTCGCTCCACCTGCTGACCTACGGCTTCTCGCAGAAGCTGCTGCTGTCGCGCGACATCACGCGCTTCGAGAAGCTGGAGACCACGCGGCGCGACTTCGTGGCCAACGTGTCGCACGAGCTGAAGACGCCGCTGACCGTGCTGGCCGGCTTCCTCGAGACCATCGCCGAGTCGGACGTGACGATCGCGCAGAGGACGCAGTACATGGCGCTGATGCGCGAACAGGCCGAACGCATGAAGCACCTGGTCGACGACCTGCTGACGCTCTCCGCGCTCGAAGCGACGACCGGTCCGCGCGAGGACACGGTCGACACGGACGCCCTCTTCGCCCGCATCGAGGAGACGGCCCGCCAACTGTCGAACGGCGAGCATGCGATCTCGTTCGACATCGAGCCGGGCATCGCCGTGCTCGGCTCCGAGGTGGAGTTGCGCAGCGCCTTCACGAACCTCGTCACCAACGCGATCCGCTACACGCCCGAGCACGGCCGCATCGACGTGCGCTGGCATCGACACGACGACGGCGGCGCATCGCTCGTGGTGACCGATACCGGCATCGGCATCCAGGCCCAGCACCTGCCTCGGCTGACCGAGCGCTTCTATCGTGTCGATCGTGGCCGGTCGCGGCAGTCCGGCGGCACGGGGCTCGGGCTCGCGATCGTCAAGCACGTGCTGACGCGGCATCAGGGCGCGCTCGCGATCACGAGCGAGGTGGGCAGCGGCAGCCGCTTCGCGGCCACGTTGCCTTCGGGCCGCATCGTCGACCGCGTGACGTCGGACGACGTCGAAGCCGATTCAGGCGAACGTCACGGCGTGCCCGCCGGCGAGGCGGTCACAGCGGAGTGAAGCGGACGAGGTCGAAGTCCGACCCGCGCATCGTCAGCTCCTCGAGGCGGAGGACCGCCAGCATGCCGTGACGAACGGCCTTGACGAGACGCTGCGGGCGGAAGCTCGAATGAGGAACGATCAGGCCGTAGTCCCGCGGCGAGGCGCGGACCGGGTCCCAGCCTTCCCTGTCTTCGTTCGACAGCAGATTGGTCCGCAGACGCGAGTCGCCGGAGCGGGCGGGGAGCGTCGCGGCCCGCACGACCCGCGACTGCGCGGCCTCCGTGCGCGGCACGAGCAGGAAGGCACCCTCGACATCGACCTCGTCGATCGACGCGACGAGAGGATGCGGCACGCCGGGCGCGAGCCGCACGCGAACGATGTGCGCACCGCTCTGCCTGACGCTGCCGTCGTCGCCGTCCACTTCGACCGCGGTGGCCTGCACCGCCTCGACCCAGCCGATCAGGAACGGCGCGTCCTGCTCGGAGGAGCCGACCTTCAGGCCCACCAGACGTTGCAGTCCGATGCGGGGCCGGCCGTGCTTGCGGATGCAGCGGAACGCATCGGCCGCCTCGGCGACCAGCGTCCAGGTCTCGGCGCGGGCGAGCATCTGATCGATGCGTTCGGCCTCGACGACTTCGCGCGGACGCGTGATGCCGCCGTGGTTGTGACGCTGATAGGCATACGGGCTCTGCGTGCCGCGAGCAGCGCCCGCCTTGTCGCCGGAGATCGCTTCACGGCCGTTGAGGCCGACGACCGCCATCACCGCGACGCCGCGCGCACTGGCACGCCACCCGCGATCGGGCGAGTCGATGTCGGCCGGCGACACCGCGCCCCAGCGCTGCCTCAGGTAGACCAGCAGATCCCGTGCCGCCTGGGGCCGCAGACCGTCGCCGATGCCGACCTCGCGCGGCGACTTGCCTCCGGCCAGCGCCTCGAGCCGCTTGTCGATCGACTGCAGCGCGCTCTGCGTGTCGAAGCGCACGACGTAGCTGCCGAGGATCGCGCTCGGGCCGGGATTGGCCACCGGCCGGGCGGGGGACGTGCCGGCGTCGTTGCGACGTTCGAGACGAAATCCCATCTTGGTCGACCATCGCTGGGCGGCCATGCGCACGACCTCGAACTCGGCGGAACTGCGCGCGGCGGGATCGGCCAGCGCGATCATCACCGGCAACACGAACGCCGAGCGGCAGGTACGGGTCTGCGACAGGCGCAGCGCGTCGACCACCTCGACGTCCTGGCAGTCGAGGTCGCGGACCAGCTGACCGAGCACGCAATGGCGTTCCCACATCGCCGAAGGGACGGGCCAGCGTGCACGCTGGATGCTCAGCATCAGCTGCGCATCGACGTCGAGCGCCCGATGCAGAGCGCCGATGCCCGACACGAAGGCGTTGGCGGCCGTCGTGCCGATGTCGGACGCAGGGTCGTCGGGTGCCGCCTGCGAGCGGGGCAGTTGCGACACGAGCCAGGCGTACACGTCGCGCAGCGCCTGCGCCGCATGGACCGATGCCCAGAAGTGGCCGACGAACTCCTCGTCGAGCGGCAACGTCGCGAAGCGATCCTCGCGCGCACGCTCGCCCAGCGTCGTCAGCAGCACGGCGCGGATCCGTTCGGCGATGGCGAACTTGAGTTGCGGCTCGAGCGCAGCGGAACCGTCCTGCACGCCGCTGGCGCCGAGCGCGTTCAGGACCTCGGTGATCTCGGCGAGGTTCTGGATGCTGGCCGGCTGCGACATGCCGGACAGCCAGGCCTTCGCCGCGGCGCCGTCGACGATGCGGACCTTCTTGTCGACGGAGGATTCGCTGCGCGTGAATCGGAGCATGTCTCGGTGAGGGCGGCGCGTCTAAACGGGCGATTGTGCCTGCGTTCGCGACGACCGACCCGCCGTTCGGCCGCCTCCCGCGATCGCCTGTCGCGGGTTCAGACCAGCACCCGTTCGATGCCGCCGGCGTTGGCCCGTCGCACGTAGTCGGGCAGCCAGTCGGCGCCGAGCACGTGCCGCGCGATCTCGACGACGATGTAGTCCGCCTCGACGCCGACGTCCTCCTCGTAGCGCGACAGGCCCTGGAGGCACGACGGACACGACGTGAGGATCTTCACGGGCGCGTCGGCGGCGGCGCGCACCCGCGCGACGCCCTTCCTCATCTCCTCTTCCTTGCGGAAGCGCACCTGCGTCGAGATGTCGGGCCGCGTGATCGCGAGCGTGCCCGACTCGCCGCAGCAGCGGTCGTTCTTCTCCACCTTGCCGTTGAGCTCGCTCGCCATCAACGTGTTGACGATCTTCAGCGGGTCGTACTGCTTCATCGGGGTGTGACACGGGTCGTGATAGAGATAGCGAGTGCCGGTCACGCCCTGCAGCTGCACGCCCTTCTCCATCAGGAACTCGTGGATGTCGACGATGCGGCAACCGGGGAAGATCTTCTCGAATTGATACCCGGCCAACTGGTCGTAGCAGGTGCCGCAGCTCACCACCACGGTCTTGATGTCGAGGTAGTTGAGCGTGTTGGCCACGCGATGGAACAGCACGCGGTTGTCGGTGATGATCTTGTCGGCCTTGTCGAACTCGCCGGCGCCGCGCTGCGGGTAGCCGCAGCACAGGTAGCCCGGCGGCAGCACGGTCTGCACGCCGACATGCCACAGCATCGCCTGCGTCGCCAGACCCACCTGCGAGAACAGGCGCTCGGAGCCGCAGCCGGGGAAGTAGAAGACGGCCTCGCTGTCGGCGCTGGCCGCGACCGGGTCGCGGATGATCGGCACGAACTTCGAGTCCTCGATGTCGAGCAGCGCGCGCGCCGTCTTCTTCGGCAGGTTGCCGGGCATCTTCTTGTTGACGAAGTGGATCACCTGCTCGCGCACCGGCGTGCGGCCGTGCGTCGCCGGCGGACGCGCCGTCTGCTTCCTCGACGCCGGACGGAATAGCTCCACCGCGGCCCGCTGGGCCTTGTAGCCCCAGTCCATCATCAGCTTGCGGCCGACGTTGATGGTCGTCGGGTCGGTCGCGTTGAGGAAGAACATCGACGCGGCCGTGCCCGGGTTGAACTTCTTCTGGCCCATCTTGCGCAGCAGGTTGCGCATGTTCATCGACACGTCGCCGAAATCGATGTCGACCGGGCACGGGGCCAGGCACTTGTGGCACACCGTGCAATGGTCGGCGACGTCGGTGAACTCCTCCCAGTGCTTGATCGACACGCCGCGGCGCGTCTGCTCCTCGTAGAGGAAGGCCTCGATCAGCAGCGACGTCGCGAGGATCTTGTTGCGCGGCGAATAGAGCAGGTTGGCGCGCGGCACGTGGGTCGCGCACACCGGCTTGCACTTGCCGCAGCGCAGGCAGTCCTTGATCGAGTCGGCGATGGCGCCGATGTCGGACTGCTGCATGATCAGCGACTCGGCGCCCATCAGCCCGAAGCTCGGCGTGTACGCGTTGCGCAGGTCCGCGTGGACCGCCGGCAGCGACATCAGCTTCCCGTAGTTGAAGCGGCCGTGAGGATCGACCTTCTGCTTGTACGCGCGGAAGTCGGCCGTCTCGTCGTCGGTGAGGAACTCGAGCTTGGTGATGCCGATGCCGTGCTCGCCCGAGATCACGCCGTCGAGGTCGCGCGCGATCCGCATGATGCGGGCGACCATGCGGTTGGCGGTCGACAGCATCTCGTAGTCGTCGGAGTTGACCGGGATGTTGGTGTGCACGTTGCCGTCGCCGGCATGCATGTGCAGCGCGACGAACACACGGCCGCGCAGGATCTTCCGGTGGATGCCCTCGGCCTCGGTCAGCACCGGCGCGAACTCCGCGCCGTTGAAGATCTGGCGCAGCGACGCGCGCACCTCGCGCTTCCACGACACGCGGATGTCGCGGACCTGCAGCAGGTCGAAGACGCTGGTCGCGCCCTCGCCCTTCGCCTCGGCGCCACGCTCGCCGGCGATCGGGCCGAGCCGCATGCGCTGCAGGTCGTGGCAGGCATCGTCGAGCGACGCGTCCATGTGCGTGCGCAGGTAGCGCCAGCGCGCCCGCACCTCCGCGAGCAGCGTGCGCGCCTGCTCGACCCGCGTGCCCATCAACTCCTCGCGACTCGGATGATCGACGTCGGCGTCGTCGGTCTTGCCGAGCGGGATCGCGCCCAGCCCCTGCGCGAACCAGCGTTCGAGCGCGTCGAGCAGTTGCAGCTTGTTGTCGATCGACAGCTCGATGTTGATGCGCTCGATCGCGTCGGTGTATTCGCCCATGCGTCCGAGCGGGATGACGACGTCCTCGTTGATCTTGAACGCGTTGGTGTGACGCGCGATGGCCGCTGTCCGCGAGCGGTCGAGCCAGAACTTCTTCCGCGCTTCGGCCGACACCGCGACGAAGCCTTCGCCGCTGCGGCCGTTGGCCATGCGCACGACTTCGGAGGCCGCGCGGGCCACGTCGTCCGCGTCGTCGCCGACGATGTCGCCGAACAGCGCCATCTTCGGGAACGACGCGGCGGACGAAGACGCGTCGGCGCCGCGCTTCGACTTGGTCGAATAGCCGACCGCCCGCAGATAGCGCTCGTCGAGATGCTCGAGCCCCGCGAGGACCGCGCGGCCGGCCTTCGCCTCGGCGTCCATGAAGTCCTTGATCTCGACGATCGACGGGATCGCCTCGCGCGCCTGTCCGAAGAACTCGAGGCACACCGTGCGCGCGTGCGGCGGCATGCGGTGCAGGATCCAGCGCGCCGACGTGACGAGGCCGTCGCAGCCCTCCTTCTGCACGCCTGGCAGTCCGGCGAGGAACTTGTCGGTAACGTCCTTGCCGAGTCCCTCCTTGCGGAAGCGGCGGCCCTCGACGACGAGCGTCTCGGTCGAGATCGGGGTGCGGCCGTCGGGCGCGGTCTTCCTCACCTCGAAGGTCGCGAACGGCGCGTCGTGGATCTTGCCCAGGTTGTGGTCCATGCGCTCGACCTCGAGCCAGTTGCCGTCGCAGTCGACCATCCGCCAGGACGCGAGGTTGTCGAGCGCGGTGCCCCACAGCATGGCTTTCTTGCCGCCGGCGTTCATCGCCACGTTGCCGCCGATGCACGACGATTCGGCCGAGGTCGGGTCGACGGCGAACACGAGCCCCGCGGCATCGGCCGCCTCGGACACGCGCTTCGTCACCACGCCCGCGCCGGACCAGATCGTCGCGACCGGCTCGGTGTGCCCGGGCAGCACGCGCATCTCGATCGCGCCGAGCGTCTCGAGCTTCTCGGTGTTGATGACGGCCGAGCGCGACGTGAGCGGGATCGCGCCGCCGGTGTAGCCGGTGCCGCCGCCGCGCGGGATGATCGTCAGCTCGAGCTCGATGCAGGTCGCGACCAGCGCGGCCATCTCTTCCTCGCTGTCGGGCGTGAGGACGACGAATGGGTACTCGACGCGCCAGTCGGTGGCATCGGTCACGTGCGAGACGCGCGACAGCCCGTCGAACCTGACGTTGTCCTTCGCGGTCACGCGAGCGAGCTTGCGGGCCGCGAGCTTGCGCAGGTCCCAGGTGTTCCGGAACTCGTCCTCGAACGCGCGCACCGCCTTGCGAGCGGCCGCGAGCAGATGGCCGACCTTGGCATCGCGGTCGTCGTCGCCCGGCGCGCCCTCGACCCGGCGACGCTTGTCGACCTCGTTCAGGCGGTGATGCAGCGCCTCGATCAGCGCCGCGCGACGCCGGGGATTCTCGAGCAGGTCGTCCTGCAGATACGGATTGCGCTGCACGACCCAGATGTCGCCGAGCACCTCGTACAGCATGCGGGCCGAACGGCCGGTGCGGCGCTCGATGCGCAACTCCTCGAGATCGCTCCAGGCGGACGCGCCGAGCAGGCGCATGACGATCTCGCGGTCCGAGAACGACGTGTAGTTGTACGGGATCTCGCGCAGGCGGGCAGGCGAGTCGGCCTGCGCGATCTGCAGTGCGGCCTCCGGGAGGACGGGAGCATTCATGCAACGGATGAGAGGTGGCTTCGCGAGTCCGACCTTATAGTACGAAACGCTCGAACGCGTCGTCGGGTTCGCCGCAGAACGCCTGGACGCGCAGAACGCGGGCTCTCGAAGAGCCGATCCGCGACCCGTCCGCTCAGAACATCCACACCAGGCCGGCCGTCATCGTGACGTAGCGCAGGCACTTGCCGAGCGCCATCCACGCCAGGCACGACCAGAACGGCAGCCGCAGCCAGCCGGCCACCGCGCACAGCGGATCGCCGATGCCGGGAAGCCACGACAGGATGCAGCCGAACGGCCCGAAGCGTTCCATCCAGCGCACCGCGCGCTGGTGCCACTTGCCCGGTGTCGCCGCGGCAGCGACGCCGTCGCCCGCGAGCGCGGGCTGCATCGGCAACCCGTGCTCGTCGAGGTGCAGGCGCCGCTCGAGCATCCACTCGGCGCCGCGTCCCATCCAGTAGTCGACGACGCCCCCGAGCGTGTTGCCGACGGTGGCGACCGCGACCGTCTCCCAGAAGAGATCGGGTCGCAGCTTGACCATGCCGTACACGATCGGCTCCGAACCGAGCGGGATCAGCGTGGCCGACACGAAGCTGACGACGAAGACGCTGGACAGCCCGAACTGCGGCAGCGACAGCCACGCGAGCACGGCGTCCATCCAGGAATCGGGCATCGCGCATTGTATCGACGAGACCGTCGACGCTTCCGCTACAGTCGCGCTCCGGCACGCGGCCTTCGATCGCGGTCGGCGACAGGGAGCGGCATGGCCATCGACTATCTGAAGCGCATCCTCAACGCGCGCGTCTACGACGTGGCGCGCGAGACCGAACTCGAAGTGGCACCGGTGCTGTCGCGGCGCACCGGCAACACGGTGCTGTTGAAGCGCGAGGACAACCAGCCGGTCTTCAGCTTCAAGCTGCGCGGCGCGTACAACAAGATGGCCGGACTGTCGAAGGCCGAACTCGCGCGCGGCGTCATCGCGGCCTCGGCCGGCAACCATGCGCAGGGCGTCGCGCTGTCGGCCGAGCGGCTCGGCTGTCGCGCCGTGATCGTGATGCCGGTGACGACACCGCAGGTGAAGGTCGACGCGGTCCGCGCGCGCGGGGCCGAGGTCGTCCTCTCCGGCGAGAGCTATTCCGATGCCTACGCCCACGCGCTGTCGTTGCAGCGGAACGAAGGCCTGTGCTTCGTCCACCCGTTCGACGATCCGGACGTGATCGCCGGACAGGGCACCATCGGCATGGAGATCCTGCGCCAGCACCAGGCGCTGCACAGCGACCGGCCGATCCACGCGATCTTCGTGCCGATCGGCGGCGGCGGCCTCGCGTCGGGCGTCGCCGCGTACGTCAAGGCGGTGCGTCCCGACATCCGCATCGTCGGCGTGCAGACCGTCGACTCCGACGCGATGGCCCGGTCGGTCGCGAGCGGCCGACGCGTCACGCTCGCGACCGTCGGCCTCTTCTCCGACGGCACCGCGGTCAAGCAGGTCGGCGTCGAGACGCTGCGGCTCGTGAAGAAGCACGTCGACGAGATCGTCAAGGTCGACACGGATGCGATCTGCGCGGCGATCAAGGACGTCTTCGTCGAGACGCGTTCGATCCTCGAGCCCGCCGGCGCGCTGTCGATCGCGGGTCTCAAGGCCTACGTCGCGCGCGAGAAGCCGAAGGGCGAGACGCTGGTCGCGATCGCGTGCGGCGCGAACATGAACTTCGATCGCCTGCGCTTCGTGGCCGACCGCGCCGAGGTCGGCGAGGAGCGCGAGGCCGTGTTCGCGGTCACCATCCCCGAGGAGCGCGGCAGCTTCCGCCGCTTCTGCGAGCTCGTCGGCGCCCACGACGTCACAGAGTTCAACTACCGCATCGCGGACGCGAAGCTCGCGCACGTCTTCGTCGGCATCGGCGTCAAGGCACGCGGCGAGAACGCGCGGCTCGCGAAGACCTTCGTCGAGCACGGCTTCCGCACGCTCGACCTGACGCACGACGAACTCGCGAAGACCCACCTGCGGCACATGATCGGCGGTCGCTCGGTGCTGGCCGACGACGAGCGCGTCTATCGCTTCGTGTTCCCCGAGCGGCCCGGCGCGCTGATGCGCTTCCTGTCGACGATGAGTCCGAACTGGAACATCAGCCTCTTCCACTACCGGCATCAGGGTGCGGACTTCGGCCGCATCCTGGTCGGCCTGCAAGTGCCGGTCTCCGAGCGCCGCGCGTTCGCCGCGTTCCTGAAGGCGCTCGGCTATCCCTACGAGGACGAGACCGACAACGCGGCCTATCGCCTCTTCCTCGGCTGACGGTCAGTGCTGCGCGCCGAGACTCTTCACGAGGAACGGCAGGCTGATGTCCATGCGGTAGTCGATGTCGCTGTGCGTGTCGTCGAACTCCTCGTACGTGTGGGCGATCTTCGCTTCGGTCAGCCGCTTCGACAGGATGCGCGTGCCGTAGTGGATGTGGTACTGGTCGGCCCATCCGCAGTCGATGTAGATGCCGCGCAGCGAACGCAGCGCCGCCGCGTTCCGCGCGACCATGTTGATCGGATCGTGGGCGAGCCACTTCCTCCAGCGCGCCTCGATCAGTTCGCCCGTCTCGAGGTCGAACGGCAGGCGGAAGCCGTTCGGCGCGGCGGGATCGGATCGTAGGTCACGGCCATGCAGAGGTTCATCACCGTGTGGCCGTCGGGGCCCGCGAGTTTCTTCTTCTTCCACAACGCGTCGAGGAAGGCCGCGACCCGGCCGTCGTCGAGGCCTTCGCCGGTGACCTTCGAACGCGCGACGACGTCGATCGGGCCGCCTTCCCGCTTCGGCTTCGCATACTTCGCCAACGCGTTCAACGTGTTCGGCCAGTCGCTGCGATAGACGAAGTCGAAGTACGAATCGCCCGAGTGGTCCGCGATCGCGCCCCAGGTCTTCGCGTACTTCATGCCGTGCACGATGGCGCCGTAGCCGCCCGAGCTCTTGCCGAAGCAGCCGCGGTGCTCGCGCGACGCGAGCGTGCGGAACTGCGAGTCGACGAACGGGACGATCTCGCGCGTCAGGTAGTCGGCGTAGGCGCCGATCGCCGACGAGTTGACGTACTGGTTGCCGCCCAGCGACGTGAAGCAGTCGGCCATGACGACGATCGCCGGCTCCATCTTCTTCTCGTGGACGAGGCGCGCCGCGCGCTCGGGCACGTTCTCGCCGAAGGCCTTCCAGTTGGTGTGGCTCTGCCCGGACCCCATGAAGCCGACCAGGTCGTAGAGCACCGGATAGCGCCGGTCCGCGAGGCGGCGGTCGTCGTACTGCGGCGGCAGCCAGACGCTGACGGCCCGCGACGTGGGGTCGCCGAGCGGATTGCCGCGCAGGACCTCGGAGTCGTGGCGGAGCACGACGGTGCGGCCCGGCGGGGCCTTCGAACGCTTGATCGGCACACGCACTCCGTGGAAGACGACGAGCGCGAGACCTTACCCGATCGAACGGACGCGATGGAATCGCGGTCGTGTTCGTCCTTCGCTCATGCGGTCTTCAAGGCGCGCATCGATCGCAGCGGCGCGAGCGAGCGGGTCACGCGGCGCGATCGTGCGCGCGTCGACCTTCCGCGCACCCGTCGCATCGACGACGATCGTGCACATCGTCGTCGACGAACGTCGTCGGACATCGTTGCGTCAAGGGCGGCACCGCGCGTCGTCGCGCATCGTCGCGTGCGGCGACCCGCCGCGAAGCCGCGCCGACGAACGACCGCGACCCTCCGGCTCAGCCGTGCGCGGCCGCGCGGTTCTTCTCGGCGAGCTTGGTGATCAGCGCGTCGAAGCCGCCGTTGGCGAGCTCCTGCGAGAACGTGCTGCGGTAGTTGTCGACGAGCCAGACGCCGCCGACGTTCATGTCGTAGATCTTCCACGTCGCGTCGACGCGCTCGAGGCGGAAGTCGAGCTCGATCGGATCGCCCCGACCGGTGACCTGCGTCCGCACGACGACGACCGGCTCGGTCGGCGAGTCGCGCAGCGGCCGCAGTTCGATCGACCGGTCGCGCGCCTGCGCGAGCGCTCCCGCGTAGACGCGGATCAGCAGGATCTTGAACTGCTCCTGCAGTCCCTGCTTCTGTTCGGGCGTCGCGTCGCGCCAGCGCGGGCCCGCCGCGGCGGCCGTCATCCGTTCGAAGTCGAAGAACGGAAGGATCTTGGCGTCGACCAGCGCGACGATCCGGTTGACGTCGCCGGCCTGGATCGACGGATCGGCCTTGACCGTGTCGAGCACGTCGGACGAGACGCGCTTGACGAGGGCGTCGGGCGCCTCGGCCTGCGCCGACGCGATGGACGGTGCGGCGGACACGAGGACGAAGGCGGCGAGCGCCGCGAGCTTGCGAAGGTTCATGGTCTTGTTCGATCGAAGGAGGAGACGAAGGAGACAACGTTCGCGCGATCGTTGCCGATGACGTGGCGTGGGCCGGCGAGTGTAGAAGCGCCGTCGGCTCGGAGGCAGACGCCGTGTCGGGCTGGCGACGCCGGCCATCGAAAGACGAAGGGGCGACCGGAGTCGCCCCTTCGGTGGACCAGACCCGTTTCTACTTCGACGCGTCGGTCATGTAGCGGACTGCGGACTTGACGTCGTCGTCCAGGGCGCTCGATCCGCCCTTGGCCGGCATCACGCCGTTCTTGCCCTGGAAGCCGTTGATCGCGTGCTGGTACAGCGTATCGAGTCCTTCGGAGATCCGCGGCGCCCACGCGGCCTTGTCGCCGAACTTCGGCGAGCCCGCGATCCCCGCCGCATGACAGGCCATGCATACGCGGTCGTAGAGCTTCTTGCCGTTGTCGGCACCGGCCGCGGCGGCCGTCATC
>CALMOR010000037.1:25999-30084 GCA_937872165.1 uncultured Burkholderiales bacterium
GGTGCCGGCGTTGATCGCGGCGATCGCCGCGACGACCGAAGGATCGGGGCCGGGCATCGGCGGCGTGGCCGGGGCGCTCGCGCCATCGGCCGCCTTCTCGGGCGCGGCGGGCTCGGTGAACTTCGCACCGCCCGCGTCGGCCATGTAGACCACCGCGCGCTCGACCTCGACGTCGTCGAGGTCGGTGTTGCCGCCCTTGGCCGGCATCACGCCCGCCTTGCCCTGGAAGCCCTTGATCGCGTGGTCGTACAGCGTGGGCGCGCCCTGCGCGATGCGCGGACCCCAGGCCGCGGCGTCGCCGAACTTCGGCGCACCGGCGATGCCGGCCGCGTGGCAGGTCGTGCACACCGCCCCATAGACGTCCTTGCCGGCCTTCAAGGCGCGCGGTGCGTTCGGGTCGACGAGATCGAACTGGGCGACCGGCGCGATGCGGGCCACCGTCGCGTCGGCGGTCGTGCCTTCGCTGCCGGCGCCGGTCTTGCGGCCGGACGTCACGTAGCTCACGAGCAGGATGATGATGAAGATCGGCACGATGAACGCCGCGAGTACCGTGACGATCAACTGCTTCGGCGTCTTGATCAGGGAGTCGTGCTGCGGGTCGCTCATCGGGGTTCCTGGCGGCTCACGCCGTCACGAACCGGTCGTGAGGATCGTGCGCGGCTTGGCGGTCTCGGGGGATGTGAAGACGGTCTGTTGCAGACTGCGGAGCGCCGATCCGGCGCCAACGGCGGGCGGATTATACGTGAAGGGTGGTCCGCAGCCGGGTACGACAGGCACTCATCGTCGGCGGTGGCGACCGTCGCCGCGGTCGCCTCGTGGACGCTCTTCGGCAAAGACGCTATCCTCGCGCCTCTCCGCGGACGGGTGTCTTCCGTTCGTGCCGCTCAGTGCTTCGCGACCGTCGTCCAACGGATAGGATACGAGCCTCCGAAGCTCGGGATACAGGTTCGATTCCTGTCGGTCGCACCAGTTGTCGATGCCCTTTCGCCGCTATTCGATCGACCGATGGCGCCGGAAGCCAGGCTCGACGAACGCTCCGACCGGGACGGCACGTGTTCTTCGTCGATCGCATCGTGCACGATGGCCCCGCACCTGCGACAGAAGTGAAACGCGATGCCGGTGCCTTCGTCGCCGACACGGACGTACCGGGTCGGTTCGCCGCTCACCTGCACGGCGGACCTGAGAAGGCGCCCTGTGCGCCGAACACCCTTCCCGTCCTGCGCTGGCATGCCAGGCAATGGCATATCGAAACCCGTAGCGGCTCTCCGCTCACAGTCAGACGAAGCTGACCGCACGAAGCCGAACGAACCGTCGTACGTATCGACTCACCGCAAGCGAGGGACGACACCCCCCGTACACTCGACGTAGTGCTGGTACTCCGCACCGAACGCATCGCGCATCATGGCTTCCTCGTTCGGCACGCGGGCGACATACAAGATCAGGACAGCCAGCAGCCCGGACCAGCCGGCGATCCGGTTTCCCAGCAGGCAAGCCTGCGCGAACGCAAGCAAGAAGAACGAGGCATACATCGGATGGCGAATGCGGCGATAGAGGCCGCGCGTGACCAAGTGGTGTTTCTCGCGAATCTCCAGCGTGACCGACCACGCCTGTCCGAGGTCGACATGAGACCGCCAGAACATCCAAAGTCCGCTCGCAAGGAATACGAGGCCGGCCCCATGGGCGACCATCGGCAGCCGGTAGTTCGCCGAGTCGAGCCACGCCGAGAAGACGTACTCGGCCGGCAAGACGATCTGCCCGACCACTACCAGCACGACCAGCAGCCTGTCGGCGCCGCTGCTCTTGTCGGTCACGGTCTTCGCGGTGCGTGTCGACCGTTGGAAATAGCTCCGAATGACGATGTAGACGGCCATCCCGGCGGCGAAGAGGAGGTTGGCGGGCTGCAGGTTCATCGCCGACAAGGTTCGACGCTCGACAGGATCGGCGCGTGAAACAAGGTTCGACGCTCGACAGGATCGGCGCGTGAAACAGCGAATCCTAAATCCTGTCGGCGATCAAGTCGACGGCCATGGAGCGTTTGCGAAACGACCAGGAGGGTGAATCGCTACCGCTTCCTCGAGGCAGCACCACAGGGCCATTCCCGAAACGAACATCACTCCAACGTCACGGCGATCCCGAAGACGACGAGCAGGGCAATGGGGACGCGGCTGATCGCGGCGACCGCGAGCAGGCCTCCGGAAACGCAAGCGCATGGAGCGAGGGAATAGCGGCCCTCATGAATCCAATGCGCGGGCCAGGATGTCCCACGTAGAAAATACTGCACAGGCCCACGAGGACCGAGCAAGAAACGCGAGACCCTCCAACCTTCGCTCGATCGAATCGGCGTCGAGCGTTGCGCTCCACGAGCCCGACACGCTCGTATCGACGACATTCGAAGATGCATGCCGTGCATCACAGCCGACCTCACGAACAGGGGCGACGCCGATGTCGCAGCCCCGTCGCCGCCTACCGCAATGCGCGCTCTCGACATCGTCGCCGCAGCGGTCATCATGGAGGCCTTCGCCACGTCCTCCTCGAAACCATCATGACCGACACCGCCTACACCTCGATCGTCTACGGCGCGGCCGACGGCATCGCGCGCCTGACGCTCGACCGGCCCGACAAGCTCAACGCGTTCTCCGAGACCATGTTCCGCGAGATGCGCGACGCGATCGATCGCGTCGAGGCCGCGGCGGCCGACGGCAGCGTGCGCGTGCTCGTCGTCGGCGGCACCGGTCGGGGCTTCTGCGCCGGGGCCGACCTCGCGTCGATCGACCCGGCCTCGCTCGGCAGCGCGGACCTCGGCATCGTGCTCGAGCGCGACTACAACCCGTTCATCCTCCGGCTGCGCGCGCTGCCGGTGCCGGTGCTGTGCGCGGTCAACGGCATCGCGGCGGGCGCGGGCGCGAGCCTCGCGCTCGCGGGCGACCTCGCCATCGCGGCGCGGTCGGCGAGCTTCGTGCTCGCGTTCGCGCGCATCGGCCTCGTGCCCGATGCCGGCGCGACCTTCTTCCTGCCGCAGCGCATCGGCAAGGCGAAGGCGCTCGGACTCGCGATGCTGGGCGAGAAGGTCGATGCCGAGACCGCGGAACGCTGGGGCCTCGTGTGGGAATGCGTCGACGATGCGGACTTCGCGGCGCGCGTCGACGCGTACGCGAAGCGACTCGCGGCCGCGCCGACCGCGGCACTGGTCGCGACGCGCAAGCTGTTCGCGCTCGCCGAAGTCAACACGCTGGTCGAGCAGCTCGCCGCCGAGCGCGTCGAGCAGGCCGAGGCCGGACGGCGCGCGGACTTCAGCGAAGGCGTGACAGCCTTTCGCGAGAAGCGGCCCGCCGTCTTCGACGGCCGCTAGTCACGATCGCGAACGTCCGCAGTCGACTCGTGGATCTCGTGCGGGTCGTGGGTCGTGGGTCGGACGTCGTGCGGATGTCGTGCGTCCCGTGCAGGTCGCGCGTCTCGTGCAGGTCGCGCGTCTCGGGAACGTCGTGCCTCTCGGGAACGTCGTGCCTCTCGACCACGTGGAGCCGTCCCTTCGCCCGAGGTCGCGCCGGCCTCTGCGAGCGGCATCGCGTCGCGACGAGGACATCGGGCCGACCTCGTCGCCGGACGGAAGGCGACGGCGCAGCGTCGGTCGCACGCGCGTCGCCGAACGCCTCGCAGCCATCGGCCGGGCCGGTCAGCGACCGTCCGCCCCGCCCCGCTGCTGCCGCACCGTGACCACCCGTTCCGCATCGCGCACGCGCTCGATGCGGGCCAGCGCCCGCTCCGGCCGTGTCTCGCCGCAGAGGAAGAGGTCGATCGCCGCGAAGCGTTGGTCGGGCCAGGTGTGGATCGTGATGTGCGACTCGGCGAGCAGCACGACGCCGGTCACGCCCGTGTCGGTCGCGTCGCCGAAGCGATGGAAGTGCTGGAAGAGCCGATGCGCGCCGGCATCGGCTGCCGCGTCGCACAGCATCGTCTCGAGGAAGGCCACGTCGGCGAGCCGCTCGGCCGCGACGCCGAAGCAGTCGACCAGCCAGTGCGTGCCGCGCGCCGCGTGCGCGGTTCGAACGGCCTCCGGGCGGAGAGCCGGCCTCACTTGTGACCGC
>CALMOR010000037.1:30094-33194 GCA_937872165.1 uncultured Burkholderiales bacterium
ACGAGCTCCATCCGCCGCCGGAGCCGCCGATCCATCCGCCGCGCGAGCCGTAGCCCGACGAGTAGCCCGAACCCGTGCTCTTGCCGAGCGACGTCCAGTTGGCGAGCGACGACGCGCCGACGACCAGGAGTCCATACAGGATGAACTTACCCATGCGGCCTCATCCGCCCGTCCTTCCCGCGCCCTCGCCCGCGGCCTTGTCCATCAGCCACGCGGGAAAGTAGAGGCCGATCGTCGCGAGGATCACGATGACCAGCGCGCGGCCCGGCGAGAACAGGACCGGGATCGCGTTGACCGCGAGCAGCAGGATCGTCAGCCACTTCGCGACCTGTCGATAACCGCCCGCCGGACGCGCCGTCATCGACGGCGGTCCGCCCGAGGCGGGCCCGCCCGCATCGAGCTGTCGGCCGAACCAGCGGGCGACTTCCGCGCCCGCGACCGGCGTCGAGCGCGACCAGTTCAGCTCGGTCGCATCGGACTCCGCCGCGAGCTTCGCGTCCCCGTGGCGGAACTCGGTGACGTCCGCGACGTCGCCCACCTCGATCCGCCAGTTGAACGCGCCGGCCGCGTAGCGGACCACTGCCCGATAGTCGTAGAGCTTGTCGTAGCGATCGCCCGCCAGCAGCGCCTGGTCGGCGGAATACCGATGGGGCCAGTCGCCCAGCACGTCGGCCCGCTCCCAGCCGTCGGCGGTCTCGACCAGCCAGAAGAAGCCCTTCCGCGGCGCGTACGACAGGTACTCGGTCCACTCGCTCGCGTCGTCGCCGATCTCCGCGCGCCGCATGAAGCCGATCACCGTGTACGGCACCGACGCGATGGTCGCGGTGGCGCCGAGCGGCAACGTCGGCGTCACGGCCTCGATGCGCTTCGCGGCCGCCAGGACCTCGGCGACCGGACCGGCCACGTCGAGCGACGCATGACAGGTCTGGCACAGCAGGTGCGTCGTCGCGCCGGGCGAGAATGCGATCGACGCGCCGCACGACGGGCACTCGAGGTTGGCGACCTTGCCCTTGAGGCGACCGGCCGAGTCGGTGATGGTGTCGGCGTCGCGCAGCAGTTGCGGGCCCAGGTCCTCGAGCGCGACGGAACGGCCGCGATAGACGGCCGGGACGCTCGCGACGCCGTCGTCGGCTCCCGCAGACGCGTCGTCCGAATAGTCCAGCGTCAGGAATTCGACGCCGCGGCGGAAGTCCGCGACGCGCGCCGTGTATCCCGCGCCGACCGTGAACGGCAATTCACCCTGGCCGCCGGTGCACTGCGCGGTCCGCACGTCGCCCGCGACGAAGAGCCGCGTGCTGCCGTCGGGCGCGCGCCCCAGGTTCAGCGGCGTGCCGGCCGCGAGACCGTCGCAGCGCGGCAGCACCACGCCTTGCAGCCCCGCGCGATCGACCGCGCGCGTGAACGCGTAGAGCCCCTGCGCGTCGGACAGCCACGCGCCTTCGCCGCGATCGTCGAGCACGTACCACTCGTTCCAGAAGCCGGCCGGATAGCGCAGCTGGATGCGGCCGACTACCGTGAAGGCGCGGCCGTCGAACGTGCCCGACGTGTCGATGCGGATCGGCGAGTAGTCCTCGAGGACGTCCGACATGCGACCGATGTCGCGGACCGAGTCGGCCTCCTTGACGAGAGTCGATTTGCAATAAGCGCAGACCGCCATCACCGACGCGGCCGAGCGGAAAGCGACCGGCGCGCCGCAGCTCGGGCAGGAGACGGTGTTCATCGCGAGCGGTGAACGGTCAGGGCAGCGTCGCGAGATCGGCCAGCAGGAGCTCGCGCTCGTCGGCGTCGGCGATCGCCTGCGTCAGGACCCTCGCCCGCATCGCGTGCGACCGACTGGCCGCGTCGTCGCCGCGCACGGCGGCCGCTCGCGCGAGGGCTTCCTGCGCATAGGCCTGATAGAACGGCGGCAGCGAAGCGCTGTACGCGAGACACAGGTCCGCGTAGCGCCGGGCCTCGTCCGCATGGCCGAGCAGCGCGCGGATGCGCGAGGCCTGCCAGCAGCCCACCGAGCGATGGCGATCGGTGCAGTCCGCGCGTCGCCGCCAGTGCCACAGCGAAGCGAGGTTGAGCTCGATCATCTCTTCGTCGTCGGCCGCCGTGCGGTCGGTCTTCTCGATCAGCGTCCACGCGGCGTTGAAGCAGGTCTTCGAGAAGTGCGCGTGCGCCGCGGCCTCGTCGAACGCCTCCGGCTCGCTCATCGTCGTCGCCCGGCCGCGTCAGCCGACCAGGCGCTTCAACACCTCGGCCTTCGCGGCGTCGCCGGCGTTCTGCTGGCCGGTCACGGCGTTGGCCGACGTGCTCTGCGCGGTACCCGTCCCGTTGGCGAGGCTCTGCGCCATCTGCTGGCCGATCGCCATGCCCGACGCGAGGCCGGCGCCGATGCCCGCGATGCCGCCTTCGTTCTGCGCGGCGAGCGGGATCGCGTTGGCGGTCTGGTACTGCGTGTACCGGGCGAGGTCGCCGGCCATGCCGATCGAGATGCGCTTGTCGAGGGCGGCCTGCAGTTCTTCGGGCAGCGACACGCTCGCGACATTGAACTCGTCGAGCGCGAGGCCGTACTTGCCGAGCGCCGTCGTCAGGTCGCCGCGGACCTGGCTCGCCATCAGTGTCTGGTTGGCCGCCATGTCGAGGAAGTTGACCTTCGACGCGCCGATCGAGTTGGCCATCGTCGCGAGGATGATGCCGCGCAGCTGTTCCTCGACGTCGTCGCGGGTGTAGGTCTCGCGCGTGCCCGACAGTTCCTTGTGGAAGGCCTTCGCGTCGGCGACGCGATACGAGTAGAGGCCGAACGCGCGCAGCCGGACCATGCCGAAGTCCGCGTCGCGGATCGTGATCGGCTGCTGCGTGCCCCAACGACGGCCGGTCTGGATGCGCGTCGAGAAGAAGTAGACGTCGGACTTGAAAGGCGACTGGAAGAGCTTGTCCCAGTTCTTCAGGTAGGTCAGGACCGGCAGCGTCTGCGTCGTCAGCTTGTAGGTGCCGGGGCCGAAGACGTCGGCGAGCTGACCTTCGTTGACGAACACCGCGACCTGCGACTCGCGCACGACCAGCGTGCCGCCGTTCTGGATCTCCAGGTCCTCCATCGGATAGCGCCACGACA
>CALMOR010000037.1:33204-34155 GCA_937872165.1 uncultured Burkholderiales bacterium
GCCGTCGCTGTCCTCAGTCCACTCGATGATGTCGATGAACTGTTTCTTGATGAACGAGGCGAGACTCATGACGGACTCCTTCGACCGATCCCCGGCCTCGGGGAGCGGCCGGCCTTCACGCTGTGGACAGGATGCGCGCGGCCGCAGCACGGCGCGACCGGGCCTCGACGAGCGACCGCGGGCCTCGACCGATCGACACGACCGCCGACGGACGCCGCCTCGTTCACGACAGGCAGGCCGCGTTGATGACGCCGGCGGACAACGACAGCGCACCGATGAAGCCGCCCATCGCCGTGTTGCCTCGCTCGATCTCGGTCTTGACCGTGTGCATCAGACGGCTCGCGACCGCGTAGACGACGACCTGGGCCACCATCGCGACGACCGCCCAGCCGATCACACCGAACAGGCTCGCGTTGTAGACGATCGACGCGCCGAGCGTCAGCGAGAAGCCGACGACCGCGCCGCCGAGCGACAACGCGGCCGAGACCTCGCCCGCGTGGATCAGCGCGATCTCGTCGAACGGCGTGATCCTGGTGTAGATGAAGATGAAGACGCCGAGCAGGATCGCGGCGGCGATGACGTGCGTGGCGTACCCGACGATGGCTGAAAGCATCGATGGATCGGCACCCGGCCGGTCTCTCGAACGAGGAGAAGCGAGCTTATCACCGGTGAACCGGGGGTCGCATCCGTTGCGCGACCGGGTCCGACCCGCGTACGATCCGCCGCCATCGACGAAACCGGAGGCTTCGATGGGTCAGCTCGACGGCACGACCAACGGCCTCCTCGCGATGCTTCCGCCGCCGGTGCTCGGCCGGGTGTCGACGGACGGCGTCATCGTTCCGCACGCGCCCGGCGACGTGCTGCTCGACGCGGGCGAGCCGATCGTCGACGTCTTCTTCCCGCTCGACCTGGTCGCTTCGCTGGAGCAGATCATCGGCGACGACCTCGAGG
>CALMOR010000037.1:34165-43540 GCA_937872165.1 uncultured Burkholderiales bacterium
ACCTCGAGGACCACTCGTCCGCACCGGGCGTCTCGTTGGTCGGCAGCGAAGGCGTCATCGGCGTCGAGGCTTTTTTCGGCGCGGAGACGGCGATCAACACGGCCCGCGTCGGCATCGGCGGCTATTGCATCCGCATGCGAGCCGACGCGCTGCGCGAGGAGTTCCTGCGGACCGGCGCCTTTCATCGCGTCACGCAGCGCTTCGTCGACGCGCTCGTCTGCCAGTACTGCGCGATCTCCGCCTGCGAGCGGGTCCACACCGTCCAGCAGCGCCTGATCCGCTGGCTGCTGCTGTTCCACGACCGCGCGTTCGGCGAGGATCTCGGCCTGACCCAGGAGGTGCTGTCGCGGCTGATGGCGGTGCGACGCGTCAGCGTCTCGGCCGCCGCCTTGCAGCTGCAGCTCACGGGTCTGATCGCCTACCAGAGAGGGCACGTGAAGATCGTCGATCGACCGGGCATGGAAGCGCGGGCCTGCCCTTGCTATCACACGATCCACTCTCGTTATCGCGCCGACCAGGCCGACTGAGCGCGGGCGTCGCCGCGGCGACTCGGGCGCCGGCGCTTCGCTTCGAACCGGGCACCGACCTTCGGATGTTCGCTAGCGAACCATGAGCGCACCGAAACCGCCTACACTCGCCGTCCGACGGGGGATGGACACAGCGCTGGACCGTTCCTCTCGCCGTCCCGTCACGTCACGACCTGAGGAACGTTCCATGCGAAGCAACTCGATACGCGCCGCGCTCGGCGCACTGGCGGCGACAAGCATCCTCGCCGCATGCGGCTCCGACAACGGCGGCCCGGTCGCGGTACCGGTCGCGAGCGGTTCCGACGGGCCGGTCTCGACCGAGCAGCCGGTTGTCCATGCAGTCGGCGACCCGGTCCTCGGCAAGCAGGTCTTCCGCTTCGAGCTGTTCGGCAACGAACGTTTCTGGACCGACGCCCTCAAGCTGCAACAGGGCATGATGGCGACGCGGATGACGCCGCTGCAGGCGCTGCGGATCGGACTGATGATCGACAGCGACGCGATCGACGCGACGACGCTGCTCGCGCTGACGAACGAGGCGAAGACCGACCTGTCGCCCGCGAAGGCGCCGACGCTGAACGACCCGGCCATGCTGGTCAAGCTCGTCAACGCGAACGCCGTGATCGGCATCGTGGCCGTCGACTCGGCCAACACGGGCACGATCGACATCACGAAGGGCAGCAAGACCGGCGCGAGCTGCACGCTGTGCCACGCGATCACGGACGCGTCGGTGATGAACGTGGCCGGCGGCGGCTCCATCGGCAAGCGGCTCGACGGCCGCGCCAACCACAACCTGAACTTCGGCACGCTGATCGCGACCGGGCTCAACACGCGCGCGTATTACCCGGTGCTGCAGCTGGCGCTCGCCGCGAACGGCGGCAAGACGCTCGGCCGGGCGCCGACCGGGCTCACCCCGCAGTCCACCGAGGCCGAGGTCGACGCCTACCTGACGAACCCCGCGTACTACCCGGTCGGCAGCTTCGACGACACCGTCGACGGCAACGGCGATCCGCAGCACAACTCGGCGCTCTTCCGCACCGACCTCGCGGCGCCTTGGGGCACCGACGGCGGGATCGCGCGACTCGACAACTTCAGCAACCTCGTCTACACGGCGCTGCTCGACCCGACCAACGTCACGTCTCCCGGCGGCCGCGCGTTCCTGCGGAAGTTCGGCGGAACGGCCGCCGGCAACGAGATCGCGGACGGCTACGTCTCGGTGCTCGCGCAGACCGGCGTCACCGGCTACCCGTACCTGATCGCCGCGGCGAGCCCGGTGGCGGGCACCGAGGACGCGCCGCTCGGCGTGCGGGTCGACAACACGAAGCTGATCGCGATGAACGGCTATCTCAACAGCCTGCAGGCGCCCCCGGGCCTCGTGGCGGATTCGGCGGCCGCGCTGCGCGGACGCGATCTGTTCCGCACCAACTGCACGACCTGCCACAACGTCAACCAGAGCCTGCCGGTGCCCGCGTTCACCGTGCCGATGAAGACGATCTTCCCCGGCGACTCGCCGGTCGTGCTGCTCGCGGCGCGCGACGCGCCGCTCAATCCGATCCTCGACACGCCCGGCAGCATCTACGACGACAAGGTCGCGGTCGTCAACGCGAGCCAGCGCGGCGGCATCCGCGGCTCGCAACTACCGCTGCTGCTCGACCTGGCGCGCAAGCCGAACTACCTGCACGACAACTCGGTGCCGAGCCTCGACAACCTGCTCGATCCGGCGCGTGGCGCACTGGCCCCGCATCCGTTCTACTTCGCAGCGAAGTCGCAACGCGACGACATGTCGGAGTTCCTGCGCGGACTCACGACGACACCGTGAGCGGCCGTTAGCGCACGACGCGTATCCGGGCGGGGGCGGTCTCGCGTGAAGCGCCAGCGGCAACGGTCTGCACGCGCTGCGCGGCGGCCTGGCCCGGTCTTCCTGTGGTTCGGCCTGCCGGAGTTCGCCGCGTTCGAAGCGGACGGCATCGCGCGGCTCGCGGCCCATAGCCGCTGCCGCGCGCGGCGCTGGACGCGCCCGGCCGGCACGGGCCAGTCGTTAGCCGAGGCCCTCGTGCTGCTCGCGGCGTCGATCGCGACGATGGGCGAAGCGCTCGCGGCGACCCGCGGCGCGCCGCATCGCTTCATGTACCGGCCTCGCGGCGCGAGCGGCCGCGTCGGCGCCTGCTGACCGTCGCCCGGCACGCTCGCCCGGCGGCAGGCGGCTGTCGTCGCATCGACGACGGGGCATCCCCGCCCTGCGGGCCGGCGATGGGCTTATCATCGCCGCCGCCCTCCCGACGATCGCCGGGATGCCGCCGCGACACGCGAGCCGGTCCGGCGACTCTCTCGAAAGGACTGCGGATGAACGGCGTCGACAATCCGAAGCTCGCGGTCCTGATCGACGCCGACAACGCGTCGGCCTCGCTCGTCAAGGAACTGCTCGAAGAGGTCGCCAAGTTCGGTACCGCGACCGTCAAGCGCGCCTACGGCGACTGGACCGGGCAGCAGCTGACCGGCTGGAAGGACCAGCTCAACCGCTATGCGATCCAGCCGATCCAGCAGTTCGCGTACACGCGCGGCAAGAACTCGACCGACGCGTCGCTGATCATCGATGCGATGGACCTGCTGTACGCGGACAACGTCGACGGCTTCTGCCTCGTGTCGTCGGACAGCGACTTCACGCGTCTCGCGACGCGGCTGCGCGAATCGCGGAAGGTGGTCTACGGGCTCGGCGAACGGAAGACGCCCGAGGCCTTCCGCGCGGCCTGCGACCGCTTCGTGTTCTTCGAGGTCCTGAAGCGCGGCGCGTCGAGCGTCGAGACGGGCGCGGTCGACAGCGAACCGATCGACGACGTGCCCGACCTCGAGCATTCGCTGCGCCAGGCGTTCGACGCGGTGTCGCGCGACGGCGGCTGGGCGACGCTGTCGTCGGTGGGCTCGTACATGGCGAAGAACAATCCGTCGTTCGACACGCGGCTCTACGGCTTCCGCAAGCTCAGCGACATGATCCGCAGGCAACCGTACATCGAGGCCGCCGAGGCGGCCGACGGCAACGGACCCCTGACGGTGCGCCTGAAGCCAGTGGCCCAGCCCGCCGCCCCGCCGGCCAAGCGATCGCGACGCAAGCGCGGCTGACCGGCGACGTGAACCGAGCGGCGGGCGCACCCGATCGCCTCCTGATCCTCGCCGTCTTCGTCGTCGCGTCGTGCGGCCTCGCGTACGAGCTGATCGCCGGCGCGCTGTCGAGCTACCTGCTCGGCGACTCCGTCCTGCAGTTCTCGACCGTCATCGGCTGCTATCTGTTCGCGATGGGCGTCGGCTCGCACCTGTCGCGCTACGTGAAGGACGACGACGTGCTCGCGCGCTTCGTCGACATCGAGTTGCTGGTGGGCCTCCTCGGCGGCCTGTCGGCCCTCGCGCTGTTCGTCGTCTTCGCGTGGCTGTCGGCACCGTTCCGCTCGGTGCTGTACGCGCTGGTCTTCTCGATCGGCGTGCTGGTCGGCATGGAGATTCCGCTCGTGATGCGCGCGCTCGACCACGGCGACGTCCGTTTCGCGGACCTCGTCGGTCGCGTGCTGACCTTCGACTACCTCGGCGCGCTCGTCGTCTCGCTGCTGTTCCCGCTGCTGCTCGCGCCGCGTCTCGGACTGTCGCGCACGGCGCTCCTCTTCGGCATCGCCAACGTCGCGATCGCGTTCTGGACGCTCCATCGCTTTCGCGCCTCGCTCGCCGACGCGAACGGTCGCGTGCTCCGCGCGTCGCTGGTGATGGGCGTGCTCGTCGCAGGCTTCTTCCAGGCGGACCGCCTGACGCAGTGGTCCGAGCGCGGCCTCTACGGCGACGAGATCGTCCATGCGATCACGACGCCGTACCAGCGCCTCGTCGTCACGCGCTGGAAGGACGACCTGCGGCTCTACATCAACGGCAACCTGCAGTTCTCGTCGCGCGACGAGCATCGCTACCACGAAGCGCTGGTGCATCCGATGATGGAGTCGCTGCCGTGGGCGAAGCACGTGCTGGTGCTGGGCGGCGGCGACGGCCTCGCGTTGCGCGAGCTGCTGCGCTATCCGAACGTCCAGAAGGTGACGCTCGTCGACCTCGACCCGCGCGTCACCGACCTGTTCCGATCGTCCGAGCCGCTCGCCGAACTGAACGAACGTTCGTTGGGCGACCCGCGCGTTTCCGTCGTCAACGAGGACGCGGCGCTGTGGCTCGAAGGCTCGGGCGACGCCGTCTTCGACGCGGTCGTCGTCGACTTCCCCGACCCGTCCAGCTTCTCGCTCGGCAAGCTCTACTCGGTGCCGTTCTATCGCGGCCTCCTGCGTCACGTCGCATCGCGCGGGATGATCGTCGTGCAGTCGACGTCGCCCTACTTCGCGCCGCGCGCGTTCTGGTCGATCGACGCGACGCTGAAGGAGGCCGGCTTCCGGACCTGGCCGTATCACGCGTACGTGCCGTCGTTCGGCGAATGGGGCTTCGTGCTCGCGTCGCGGGACGCCGACTTCACGCCGCCCGAACGCTACCGACTGCCGATGCGCTTCCTCGATGCCGGGACGACGCGCGAGATGTTCCGCTTCGCGGCCGACATGCCGCATCCCGCGGTCGACGCCAACCGACTCGACAACCAGTCGCTCGTGCGCTACTTCGACGAGGACTGGCATCGCTTCATCCGCTGACCTCGACGGTGAAACGACGCAGCTTCCTGCTCGGCGGCGGCGCCGTCGGCATAACGGCGGCGACCGGCGCGGGCTTCTGGCGCTGGCAGGAGATCGAACCGCGCCTGCTCGACCCCGGTCGCGCGATGGGCCATCGGCTGCGCGACCTGAAGCCGTCGGAGTGGCCGTCGCCGTCGGCCGAATACACGACCGACGTCGCGATCGTCGGGTCGGGCATCGCCGGGCTGACCGCGGCGTGGCGACTCGCGCGCGAAGGGCACACGCGCTTCGCGTTGATCGCCGGCCCCGAGCCGCACGGCAACGCGGCGTCGGGCACGGTCGCCATCGACGGACGCAGCCTGCGTCATCCGACCGGCGCCCACTACCTGCCGCTGCCGTCGATGGAGTCGACGCACGTGCGCACGATGCTCGCCGACTTCGGCGTGCTGATCGACGGGATCGACAGCACCACGCCGAGCTTCGACGAACGCGTCGTCGTCCATGCACCCGACGCACGCCTGCTGCGCGACGGTCGCTGGCAGGGCGGGCTGGTCCCGGACGATCGCGCCGTCGTCGAGGCGACGACGGGTCCGCGTGGGAAGCGCGCGGCGATCGTCGATGGATCGGCGCTCGATCGCTGCTTCCACCAGGTCGACGGGCTGCGCGAGCTCCGCGGTGCCGACGGCCGCAAGGTCTTCGCGATCCCCGTGGTCCTGTCCTCGGCGGACCCGGACTGGACCGCGCTCGACGCGATGTCGTTCGCGACCTGGCTGACGCGCGAGCGCCACGACGATCCGGCGCTGCGCTGGTACCTCGACTACTGTTGTCGCGACGACTACGGCGCCGATGCGGCGCAGGTCTCCGCGTGGTGGGGCCTCCACTACTTCGCCGCGCGCGACGGCCGGGCCGCGAACGCGGATCGCGGCGCGGTGCTGACCTGGCCCGAAGGGCTCGACGCGATCGCGACGCGTCTCGAGGCGGCCGCGTTCGCGCCGCGTCCCGGTCGCGTGCCGCCGCGACGACTCGACGGCATGGCGCTGTCGATCCACGACACGACGCACGGCGTCGACGTGGTCTGCGCGCGGATCGACGCGCGCGGCCTGTCGACCTATGTCGTGCATGCGCGGCGGGCGGTCAGCGCGATGCCGCTGGCGGTCGCCCGGCACGTCGTCGCGTCGCTCCGGAACGATGGCTACGACGCGGCCTCGCATGCATCGCCGGTCGCGCCGTGGCTGGTCGCCAACTTCGCGATGAAGCGCTTCCCCGACGAAGCCGGCGACACGCCGCTCGCGTGGGACAACGTGCTCTACGGCAGTCGCGGTCTCGGCTACGTGGTGTCGACCCATCAGGAGATTCGCGTCGCGCCTTCGCCGTCGACCGTCTTCACCGCCTATCGCGCGCTCGCCGACCGGCCGCCGGACGACGCGCGCCGCTGGATGGATCGTGCGACGCCGGCCGAGATCGGCGCGCTCGCGTCCGAGGAACTGCGCGCCGTCTACGGCTGGCGCTTCGCGCCGTGCGTCGAGCGCGTCGACGTCACGCTGCGCGGCCATGCGATGGCGACGCCCGCGCCCGGCACGCTCGCCAATGCCGGGCTCGCGGCGCTGCGCGCCTGCGACGGCCCGGTGCTGTATGCGCACGCGGATCTGTCGGGCTACTCGGTCTTCGAGGAGGCGGCGTGGTGGGGATGGCAGGCCGCGGGGCGACTGCTCGGCTGAGATGTGGCGCGAGTCGCCACAACTTATCGACGTCGACGCGACGAAACGTCGCAGGCTTCGCCGGCGCCATTAGAATCCGGTCGATCCGGATCGAGCGCCCGTAGTTCCCGAAGGCGCCGCGCGGTGACGGACGGGCGAGGGGAGTCGTATGGAAACGCAGCGCGTTCGGCGCAGACGAAGCCGTAGGCGTGCGCGGAAGAAGCAGGTCGCCTGGCTGGTGGTCGTGGCCCTCGCCGCCGGCGCCGTCGTCTGGACCCGCATCCTGATCGAACGGCATCGCGACGAGACCATGTTCGTCGCGACCGGCACCGCGTCGCAGGACCCGGCCCTGGCGGCAAAGGCGAGCAGCGGCAAGACCGCGCCGCGGGCGGTGCCGGCGAACGCGAGCAAGAACCTCATCCTCTTCGTCGGCAACGGCTACGGCCTCGTGCCGATGACGGCCACGCGCATCGAAGCGAACGGCGAGGACGGCGAGCTCGCCGTCGACAAGCTGCCGGAGACCGCGCTGGTCCGCACGTCGTCGCGGAACGCGCAGAGCGCCGACAGCGCGGCCGCGATGACCGCCTACATGACCGGCGTCAAGGTCGACGACGGCGTGCTGTCGCAGACCGCGGACACGCGACCCTACGACGAGGACGGACGGCCGCAGGCCGCGCACGGCGAGACCACCTGCCCGACGGTCGGCAACGGCAAGCGCGTGCCGACGCTGCTCGAACTCGCGAAGGCGTCGGGCCGCGCGACCGGCGTCGTCACCACGGCCCGGGTCACGCAGGCCGTCACCGCGGCGAGCTACGCGCACCTGTGCCAGCGCGACGGGGAGAACGCGATCGCCGCGCAGCTCGCGCCGGGCGGTCCGGGCGCCAACACGCGCCTCGGCGAAGGACTCGACGTCATCCTCGGCGGCGGCTGGCAGCACTTCCTGCCGAAGGACGATCCGCGCGGGTCGACGCGCGCCGACACGCGCGACCTCTATGCGGCGCTGCGGGCCAAGGGCTACGCGGTGATCGGACGGCAGAACGAGCTCGCGGCCGCGACCCCGGCCAACGCGCCGATCGGCAGGCTGCTGGGTCTCTTCAGCCGCTCGCAGATGGCCTTCGAGGCCGATCGCGTCGGCACGACGGAACCCAGCCTCGCCGAGATGACGGGTCGTGCCATCGACCTGCTCCAGCGCAACGCGACCGGTTATCTGCTGATCGTCGAGGGCGGCCGCATCGGCGACGCGCTCGACGCGGCGCTCGTCCGCAAGGCGCTGCAGGACGGGCGGGCCTTCGACGACGCGCTCGCGGTCGCGCTCGACAAGGTGAGGGCGCTCGATCCCGACCTGCGCAACACGACCATCGTCGTCACGGCGAACCACGACCACACGCTGCTGATGACCGGCGAGTCGACGCTCGTCGAGCGCACGGTCGAAGCGCGGCCCGGCATCCTCGGCGTGCTGCGCGGCTATGCGGACCCGACGCAGCCCACGCTCGATGCGAGCGGCCGGCCGTACACGACGCTGGTCCTCGCGGCCGGCGACAAGCGCGTCAAGGGGCCGCGTTCGCAGGCGCCCGCGTTGAACGACCTCGCGCTCGGCGACCGCGGCAGCCGCTACGAGGCGGCGATCGAGGTCCCCGAGGCCAGCGGCGGCGCCGACGTGCTGCTCGGCGCGGTCGGCGCCAACGCGTCGCGCTTCCACGGCACGCTCGACAACACGCAGGTGTTCACGCTGATGCGCGAGGCCCTGGGGCTATGACGCGCCGCTCGTTCGTCGTCTGCGTCGCGGCCGCGCTCGCCGTCGCCACGTCGGTCCGCGCGCAGACGTCCGCGACCGCGCAGAACGTCATCGTGCTGATCGGCAGCGGCATGGGCACGACGGTCACCACCGCGGCGCGGCTGCAGCGCTACAAGGAAGACGGCTCGCTCGCGCTCGACACGATGCCGAGCGTCGCACGCGTGCGGACCTGGTCGCTCGACGCGGGCACCAGCGACGGCGCCGCGGCCGTGTCCGCGCTGTTGACCGGCGTCAAGGTCCGCAACGACGTCGTGGCGATGGACGGCGCGACGCGCGCGGCCGGCTTCGCGCCCGGCAAGGACCCGATCCGTGGCGTGCCGAACGCCGAGAACCACTGTCCGGCGACCGGCAACGGCAACCCGTCGCGCACGCTCCTCGAACTCGCCATCGCGAAGAACAAGGGCACCGGCCTCGTCACCACCGGACGCCTGAGCGGCGGCGCGGCCGCGGCCGCCTACGCGCACGTCTGTCATCGCGATGCCGAGTACGAGTCGGCGCGCCAGGCGGTTCCCGGCGGCGCGGGCTTCAACGCCAACCTCGGGCGCGGCATCGACGTGCTGATGGGCGGCATCAGCGCGCCGTGGCGTCCGTTCGACGCGAAGCGGCCGCGCGGCCGGCCCGACGGTCGCGAGCTGGTCGGCGAGATGGTCGCGCTCGGCTATGCCTTCGTGTCCGACCTGACCGCGATGAACGCGGCACCGATCACCGCGGGCTCGCGCGTC
>CALMOR010000037.1:43550-44092 GCA_937872165.1 uncultured Burkholderiales bacterium
GCCTCTACGACTTCGCCGAGGACCAGGGCGCGATGTCGTACGACCTCGACCGCGATCCGAAGCGCGAGCCCAGCCTCGCGGCGATGACCGCGAAGGCGATCGAGATCCTCTCGACCAATCGCAACGGCTACGTGCTCGTCGTCGAGGGCGCGCGCATCGCCGATGCGCAGAAGGCGAGCAGCGCGCGACGGGCGCTCGTCGACACGGTCGCCTTCGACGACGCGGTGCGCGTCGCCCTCGACAAGACCGATCCGAAGACCACGCTCGTCGTCGTCACCGGCGACCACGACGCGACGATGGGCTTCATCGGCGGCGGTCGTCGCGGCGCGGACGTCCTCGGCCTGCGGCTCGACCCGGTGACCGGCAAGCCGAGCGTCGACGCGGGCGGCTCGTCGTACACGTCGCTGGTCTTCGGCACCGGCACCAATCGTCCCGACAAGCGCGCGCCGCTCGACTCGCCCACCGTATTGCAAAAGGATTATCAACAGGAAGCCGCGATCCGCCTCGCCGGCGGCGGCACCGGCGGCGGCGGCACCGGCGGC
>CALMOR010000038.1:0-3122 GCA_937872165.1 uncultured Burkholderiales bacterium
GGCTTCACCGCTCCACCTTGCGCCATGCGCTCGCCAGCCAGCGCTGCTGATCGAACGGCAGGCCGGCCGGACGGAAGTAGTGTTCGAGTTCGACGAAGCCCGCCGCGGTCAGGTAGCGACGCCAGCCGTCGAGGTCGTGGAAGGCGCTGTAGCGGGCGCCGTTCCAGCCCTCGTCGTTGTCGCCGCGCGGGATCGAAGCCAGCAGCACGCCGCTCGGTTTCAGGGCCGCGTGCAGTCGACGGAGCACGTCGGCCAGCGCGCGCTGCGGCACGTGCTGCATCGACGCGTTCGCGAAGATGCCGTCGAAAGCGGCGGGCGGCAGGTCGAGTGCGAGGAAGCTCTGGTGCAGCACCGTCGCGCCGCTGGCCTCGCGCGCCATGCGCACGAACGGGGCGGAGCCGTCGAGGCCGACCACCGTGTGGTCCGGTGCGGCGAGGAGCGGGATGTCGCGGCCCGGCCCGCATCCGAAGTCGAGCAGGGTCCACGGGGCGGGGCCGACGATGTGGCGCTTCAGCGTGTCGATGTTCTGGCTGACGTCGTGGCCGCGGGTGCCCGCCGCGTAGTCTTCCGCGTTGGTCTCGTAGTGCGACAGCGTGGACGCGGCGATGGCGTCGAGTTCGGGGGTCTCGGGATTCATGGAGGCATGGGGTAGGGACGTGAGTATGGCGGTCTCGGGCGCAGTTCCGGCGGTTGGTGCGTCGGCGGTCACGGGACATAATCCGGCGATGCCCATTTCCATCCTCGTGACCGGCGGCGCCGGATACATCGGCTCGCACACCTGCGTCGAACTGATCACCGCCGGCTTTACGCCGGTCATCGTCGACAACCTCGTCAATAGCAAGCGCGAAGCCCTCGCCCGCATCGAGCGCATCACCGGCGTGGCGCCGGTCTTCGTCGAGGCCGACGTCCGCGACGGGGCGGCGCTCGATCGCGTGTTCGCGACCCACGCGATCGACGCGGTGATCCACTTCGCCGGCCTGAAGGCCGTCGGCGAGTCGGTCGCGAAGCCGCTCCTCTACTACGACAACAACGTCAACGGCACGCTGGTGCTGGTCGACTCGATGACGCGCGCGAACGTGCGGCGCTTCGTCTTCAGCTCGTCGGCGACGGTGTACGGCGACCCGCACGCGTTGCCGATCCGCGAGGACTTCCCGGTCCAGACCACCAATCCCTACGGGGCGTCGAAGGCGATGGTCGAGCGCGTGCTGACCGACGTCGCCAACGCCGACCGCTCGTGGCGCGTCGCGCTGCTGCGCTACTTCAACCCGGTGGGCGCCCACGAGAGCGGACTGATCGGCGAAGACCCCGCGGGCATTCCCAACAACCTGATGCCGTACGTGGCGCAGGTCGCGGTCGGCAAGCTCGAGCGCCTCACGGTCCATGGCGACGATTATCCGACCCGCGACGGGACCGGCGAGCGCGACTACATCCATGTCGTCGACCTGGCGCGCGGACATCTCGCGGCGCTGGAGCGTCTGGGCTCGCTCGACGGCGTCGAGGCGATCAACCTCGGGACCGGCCGCGGCAGCACCGTGAAGGAGATGGTGGCCGCGTTCGAGAGCGCGTCCGGCAAGCCGATCCCGTATCGCGTCGGACCCCGACGCCCCGGCGACATCGCGCAGTGCTATGCCGACGCGAGCCTCGCCGCGAGCCGGCTCGGCTGGCATGCCCGCTTCGACCTCGAGCGGATGTGCGTCGACGCATGGCGCTGGCAGAGCGGCAATCCCGACGGCTATCGCGGGACCTGAGCCGTCGCCGGTCGGTCCGCGGTGCGGTGCCGGGCCGGATGCAGGCCGCCGGTGTCCGCCGCGGCATGCGTCGTTGCGGGCGACCCTGTTCGCGCGACGTCCGCATCGGTTGACACACCAGGGGAGCATCGGCATAATCCCGCGTCTTGACTCGCCCGGGTCAGACGTTCTTTGGATCGTTGCACCGAATCCACCTGCCGGATTCACTGCGCAACGTGCTCGCACCGAACGTTTGCGGTGCGGCCTTTCCAAGACAAAAGCAAGTCCCCGCGCGGCCGCTTCACGAGCGACGAGGGCTTCCGGTTCAGATCAGAGAGCGGTTCCTTTTTAGAGCGCCATCGGCAATGCCAACCATCAATCAGCTCGTCCGCAAGCCGCGCGTGTCCGCGACGATCAAGAGCAAGAGCCCTGCGCTGCAGGACTGCCCGCAGCGCCGCGGCGTCTGCACGCGCGTCTACACGACGACCCCGAAGAAGCCGAACTCGGCGCTCCGCAAGGTCGCCAAGGTGCGCCTGACCAACGGCTTCGAAGTCATCTCGTACATCGGCGGCGAAGGCCACAACCTGCAGGAACACTCGGTCGTGCTGATTCGCGGCGGCCGCGTCAAGGACCTGCCGGGCGTGCGCTATCACATGGTCCGCGGCTCGCTCGACACGCAAGGCGTGAAGGATCGCAAGCAGTCGCGTTCGAAGTACGGCGCCAAGCGCCCGAAGGCCGCCAAGTAATCCGCATCCGGTGGCGCCCGCCACCGGTGTCGTCCCCGCCCCGCCTTCGGTCGAGGCTCACGAGTAAGTGGTCGCCCCGTGTTCCATCGTCGGGTGGCCGCGAAGTCTCCGCACCGTCCGGAGCTTCAACTGAAAAAGGAAAGTCATGCCACGTCGTCGTGAGGTCCCCAAGCGCGAGATCCTGCCCGACCCGAAGTTCGGCAGTGTCGACGTCACCAAGTTCTCCAACGTGATCATGCTGGCCGGCAAGAAGGCCGTGGCCGAGCGGATCATCTACGGCGCGTTCGACACCATCACCGCCAAGGGCGGCAAGGATCCCCTCGAAGTGTTCACGCTGGCCCTGTCCAACGTGCGTCCGATGGTCGAGGTCAAGAGCCGTCGCGTCGGCGGCGCCAACTATCAGGTGCCCGTCGAAGTGCGGCCCGTCCGCCGCATGGCGCTCGCGATGCGCTGGCTGCGCGAAGCGGCCGTCAAGCGCAGCGAGAAGTCGATGGCGTTGCGTCTGGCCGGTGAGCTGATGGACGCGGCGGAAGGTCGCGGCGGCGCGATGAAGAAGCGCGACGAGGTGCATCGCATGGCCGAAGCCAACAAGGCGTTTTCGCACTTCCGGTTTTAACTCGGGCTGCTGCCGCTCCCGACGGAGCGGTAC
>CALMOR010000038.1:3132-5466 GCA_937872165.1 uncultured Burkholderiales bacterium
GCGGTACCCCTGGCAAGTACCCGGCGATCCTTCGGGTCGCCGTACGTTTTCCTCGAGGGCCCGTGCTTTTCCGGGCCTCTCGTTTTTCCAAGGTTGACCCCGTGGCCCGAAAAACCCCCATCGAACGCTATCGCAACATCGGCATCTCGGCGCACATCGACGCCGGCAAGACGACGACGACCGAGCGCATCCTGTTCTACACCGGCGTCAATCACAAGATCGGCGAGGTGCACGACGGCGCCGCGACGATGGACTGGATGGAGCAGGAGCAGGAGCGCGGCATCACGATCACGTCGGCGGCGACGACGTGCTTCTGGAAGGGCATGAACGGCCTCTATCCGGAACACCGCATCAACATCATCGACACGCCGGGACACGTCGACTTCACGATCGAGGTCGAGCGTTCGATGCGCGTGCTCGACGGCGCCTGCATGGTCTACGACTCGGTCGGCGGCGTGCAGCCGCAGTCGGAGACGGTCTGGCGTCAGGCCAACAAGTACAAGGTGCCGCGTCTGGCGTTCGTCAACAAGATGGACCGCGTCGGTGCCGACTTCTTCCGCGTCTACGACCAGATGAAGTCGCGCCTGAAGGCCAATCCGGTGTTGATGCAGATCCCGGTCGGCGCCGAGGACAGCTTCACCGGCGTGGTCGACCTCGTGAAGATGAAGTCGATCAAGTGGGACGACGCGTCGCAGGGCATGAAGTTCGAGTACGCCGAGATCCCGCCGGAGCTGAAGGAGCTCGCCGACACGTGGCACGAGAAGATGGTCGAGGCCGCGGCCGAGGCCAACGAAGACTTCATGAACAAGTACCTCGAAGGCACCGAGCTGACCGAGGACGAGATCAAGCTCGGCATCCGCACGCGCACCATCGCCGGCGAGATCCAGCCGATGTTCTGCGGCTCGGCCTTCAAGAACAAGGGCGTGCAGGCGATGCTCGACGCCGTCCTCGACTACATGCCGGCGCCGACGGACATCCCGCCGGTCACCGGCATCGACGACGACGACCAGCCGACCGAGCGTCGTGCCGACGACAGCGAGAAGTTCTCAGCGCTCGCGTTCAAGATCATGACCGATCCGTTCGTCGGCCAGCTGATCTTCTTCCGCGTGTATTCGGGCGTGGTCAATTCTGGCGACACGATCTACAACCCGATCAAGGGCAAGCGCGAGCGCATCGGTCGTCTGCTGCAGATGCATGCCAACCAGCGCGACGAGATCAAGGAAGTGCGCGCGGGCGACATCGCGGCGGCCGTCGGTCTCAAGGACGCGACGACCGGCGACACGCTGTGCGACCCGAATTCGCTGATCACGCTCGAACGCATGATCTTCCCCGAGCCGGTGATCTCGCAGGCGGTCGAGCCGAAGACCAAGGTCGACCAGGAGAAGATGGGCATCGCGCTCAATCGACTCGCGCAGGAGGACCCGTCGTTCCGCGTCAAGACGGACCAGGAATCGGGCCAGACCATCATCTCCGGCATGGGCGAATTGCACCTCGAGATCCTGGTGGATCGCATGCGTCGCGAGTTCGGCGTCGAGGCCACGGTCGGCAAGCCGCAGGTGGCGTACCGCGAGACCATCCGCAAGACCTGCGACGAGATCGAAGGCAAGTTCGTCAAGCAGTCGGGCGGCCGCGGCCAGTACGGTCACGTCGTGCTCAAGATCGAACCGCAGCCGCCGGGCAAGGGCTTCGAGTTCGTCGACGCCATCAAGGGCGGCACGGTGCCGCGCGAATACATCCCGGCCGTCGAGAAGGGCGTCGTCGAGACGCTGACGTCGGGCGTGATGGCCGGCTATCCGGTGGTCGACGTCAAGGTCACGCTGTTCTTCGGTTCGTACCACGACGTGGACTCGAACGAGAACGCGTTCAAGATGGCCGCGTCGATGGCGTTCAAGGACGGCTGCCGCAAGGCGAGTCCGGTGCTGCTCGAGCCGATGATGGCCGTCGAGGTCGAGACGCCCGAGGAAAAGATGGGCGACGTGATGGGCGACCTGTCGTCGCGCCGCGGGATGATCCAGGGCATGGACGACATCGCGGGCGGCGGCGGCAAGACGGTCCGCGCCGAAGTCCCGCTGGCCGAGATGTTCGGCTACTCGACGACGCTGCGGTCGCTGACGCAGGGTCGTGCGACCTACACGATGGAATTCAAGCATTACGCCGAGGCGCCGAAGGCGGTCGCCGAAGCGGTCATCTCCCAGAAGGGAAAGTGAGCTCCGCTCCCTGCCCATCGACCGTCATCCCGGCGAACGCCGGAACCTAATCTACTCATCGAGCGAACTGAAATGGCAAAAGGCAAATTCGAACGGACGAAGCCGCACGTGAACGTGGGGACGATTG
>CALMOR010000039.1:0-2843 GCA_937872165.1 uncultured Burkholderiales bacterium
GACTATGTCGGCCGGGCCGGCGCGAAACTTGAGGCGCGTCTTCGACGCTACACGCGATAGCCGACGATCACGACATCGGCCGCCTGGTCTCGCAGCGGGATCAGCGCCTGGTACGCGGCCGAGCGATACCTGCCTTCGATCGCGTCGAGGTCGGGGAAGCGGATCACCACCATGTCGGATTCGAAGGCCGCGCCGGTCGAGGCGAGCGCGCCGCTCCCTCTCGCGACGACCGTCGCGTTCCACGCGGTCAGCGTCGACGGAACGAGGCGGCAGTACTCGGCCCACGCTTCGGCGTCCCGGACCTCGATGCGGCCGACGACGCATGCGCCGGCGACGGTCGTGTCCATCGCTCAGGCGGCGAGGAAGCCGAGGTCGGTGGTCGCGAAGTTGGCGAGGTTGGGGAAGACGGCCGCGAGTTCGGACGGAGACAGGCCCATCCACCTGGCGAGGGTCGCGCCGTACTGGTCGACCGACGTGGTGGGAAGCCATCGGCCTTCGGAGGTGACGTCGTCGGGTCCGCCGAGGGCGAGGGTCGGGAAGGTGCCGTAGGTGGCCCGGCCGTTGACGGCACCGCCGATGATCAGGTGATGGCCGCCGTAGGCGTGATCGGAGCCGGCGTTGGCCGGCTTGAGGGTGCGGGTGAAGTCCGACAGCGTGAAGGTGGTCACGTTGTTCTGCACGCCGAGGCCGGCGTTGGCGTTGTAGAACGAGGTCAGGGCCGGCGAGAGCTGCGAGAAGAGGTTGTCCTGGGTGGCGATCTGGTTGCTGTGGGTGTCGTAGCCGCCATGGGAGACGAAGAAGATCTGGCGGGTCGGGTTGCCGAGCTGAGCGCGGTTCTCGATCAGCTTGGCGACCTGCTTCAGCTGGTTGGCGATGCTGTTGTTCTGGGTGCCGAAGGCCGCCGCGCTGGTCGAAGCACCCGACAGGATCGGGTTGATGGTGCGGGTCAGCGTGACGGCGCTGCTCTCGAGGCCGCCGAGGGTCGAGACCAGGACGGCGTCGCCGCCGCTGCCGAAGAGAGTTCGCAACGCTGCCTGTCGAGCGGTGTCGGTCGTCGAGGTGGACGTGCCGCTGATCGACAGCGTGCCGGCTGACGGCAACGCGACGGCGGTAGTCGTGTCGCCGGTGACGAAGAGCGAGTTGCCGGCGATCGACAGGCCGACCGGCGTGGTGCCGCCCGACGATCCGAGGCGGTCGGCGATGCGGCCGCCCCATCCCGACGGTGCGGTGAGGCTGTTCACGCGCATCCCCTGGAACTGGCGTTGCTGATCGTCGTGCGAGAAGAGGTTGGGCGGCGCCGCGCCGATGGTCTTGTAGTTGGCCTTGGTGGCCGGCTTCAACAGCGTGCCGACGTTGAACAGGGTCGCCATGCGGCCCTGCGACCAGAGGCCCTGCAGGCCGCTCATCTGCGGGTGCAGCGCGTAGTCGACGACGCCGTTGCGATCGGGGATCTGCAGCAGGTTCGCCTGCGGCAGCGTCAGGCCGCCGGCGCTCTGCGGGCCGCGGGCTGCGGCGTACTGGCCATAGCCCGACGTGGTGAACGGCACGATCATGTTGTTCGAGTCGTTGCCGCCGAACAGGAAGACGCACACCAGCGCGCGATACTCGCCGCCGGTGTTGGCTGCCACCGCGCTCGACAGCGACAGCCGTGGCATCAGCGACGAGAAGCCGAGCGCAGACAGCGCACCGAGGGCCGCGCGACGGCCGGGGATCATGCGATGGGAATCGTGGTCCATGCGATGGCTCCGGCGTTAGCGAGTGATCTGATATCGCGGCGAGACCGCCACCAGGTAGGCGGCCATGCGGGCGCGGCCGACCGTGTCGGTGGCCGACACGGCACCGACGGCGTTGGCGATCGCGGTCTTCTCGGTCGCCGTGAGGGTCTGGTGCGTCAGCAGCGCATCGAGCTTGTCGACGAGCGCGGCCGGCGTTCCGGCCAGCGCGGCATAGGCCGCGAGATTGACCTGCGTGCCGGTCGAGCCCGGGACGCTGGTGTCGGCCGCGATGCCGTTGTTCGTGTAGAGCATCGCGTATGCGAAGTTGAAGCGCGCGACCGTCGTCGTCGTGTTCTGTATGCCGAACTGCGGACCCTGAAGCGTCGCCGAGTTCGGCAATGCGTAGTCGGGCGGATAGAAGCTGAACACCGACCCGGGCACGAAGACCGACTGCGCCATCGCGCCCGACTGCGCGTTGAGGTAGACCCCGTCGGAAGCGCCGCCGAGCGCGCGGACGATGCAGGCCGCATAGGCGGCCGGGTCGCGCAGCTTGCCGTAGTCGACGGCGGTCTTGACGTCGCCGCGCGCCTCGGGATCGAGCAGGATCGCGCGGACGACCGCCTTCATGTCGCCGCGTACGCCCGAGCCGTTGTTGTTGAACACCGCCGTGATGCGGGCGACGTAGCCCGGCGTCGGGTTGCTGGTGACGAGCGCCTGGATCAACTGCCGCCCGATGAAGACGCCGACGTTCGGATGGTTGTAGATCGCGTCGAGCGCATCGGCGAGATCCTTGGTCGCGCTCTGGCCGGCAGGCAACGTGCTGCCGTCCAACAACCTTTTCGAGGTCGCATCGTGGTGTGCATCGAAGGGCACCATGTCGCCGAGGTAGTTGACCGGATTGGTCCACCTCGACGTCGCGCCCGGCCGCGGCGCGTAGGTCCAGCCGGTGAAGGCGCGGGCGAAGGCCTGGACTGTCGACAGGTCGTAGCTCGGGATCGGCACGCCGTGGTCGTCGTTCACGGGGGAGCCGTCGGCGTTGAGCTTCGACAGCCCGATCGAGAACAACTGCAGGACCTCGCGCGCGTAGTTCTCGTTGGCCTGGACCGTCGCACTGGGCTTGTCGTTGTT
>CALMOR010000039.1:2853-3647 GCA_937872165.1 uncultured Burkholderiales bacterium
GCGCGGCGAGCCGCTCACTGAACTCGACGACCGCCTCGTAGTTGAACCGGGAGTTGGTGTTGAGCCTGCGCAGCTGCCGGTTGGCGGCGTCGGCCATGCGAGGGTGCGCGTGCCCGAGCACCGTCACGTTGTTGACCATGTCGAGGTAGTCGCCCATCGCCGGATGCAGCGTGACCCTCTCGAGCAACGTGCGGTAGTTGACGAACGCGTTGTCGAGCAGCATCTGCTGATAGGCGCGCATCCCGTAGGTCGGTTGCACCGTGAGCGACGAGACCACGAAGATCTGCGAGTACGCGAAGGCCACGCGCTGACGCAACTGGTCCGCTCCGGTGACCGCGTTGCGGAAGAACTGCAGCTGCAACGGGAAGGCCGTGTAGTTGTCGCGAAAGCAGGTCGACGCGGAGCCCGACGGGCAACCGACGCCGCTGTTGGAGTCGATGTAGGCGATGGCGGCATAACCGGTAGGTGCGGCCGCGAGCTGGGCGTCAATCCACGCCGCGGCACTCTGGCTCTGCGCGTCGGCGAGCGCGGCATCGGTCGGTCCGAAGGTCGCCTGATCGAGCAGCCGGCCTGCATCGCGAGCCGACAGCGGAGGGACCGGCGAGGGGGCCGGTGTCGGAGCGGGGGCGGGTGTCGGCACCGGCGCGGGCACTGGCGTCGGCGCAGGTGTGGGCACGGGCGTCGGAGCGGGCGCCGGGCCCGGGGCCGGCGTCGGAGCAGCCACTGGCGCGGGCGTCGGGGCCGGTCCGGGAGCGGGTGTCGGACTCGGTGCCGGTCCCGAGACCGGGGCGGGC
>CALMOR010000040.1 GCA_937872165.1 uncultured Burkholderiales bacterium
CCCGGCTCGCGTCGAGCGATGCCCGGGCGCAGGCCGCGGAAGGGGGCAGGCCCGCAGCACCGGCTCTGCGCAACGCTTCGATGGATCGACGGTAGCGTTCGTCGAGCTCGTTCGGGTCCCCGGCCGCGCACCGGGCCGGCTGGCGGACGACCGCCGACCCGACGGCTATCATCCGTCGGCCCCGAACCATGCTCGCCTTCCTCATCCGCCGCTCGCTGCAGAGCATCGCCGTCCTGCTCGCGATGTCGCTGCTCGTCTTCGCGGGCGTCTACCTGATCGGCGATCCGGTGCTGGCGATGATCAGCCCCGAGGCGACACAGGCCGACATCGCGGCTACACGGGCCGCGCTCGGACTCGACCGGCCCTTGTGGGTGCAATACGGCCGCTTCGTCGGCGCCGCGTTGTCGGGCGACCTCGGCCGCTCGTACGCGTACAGCACGCCCGCCGTCGCCCTCATCGTGCAACGCATGCCGGCGACGATGGAACTCGCCGTCGCGGCGCTCGCGATCGCGATCGCGATCGGCATCCCGCTCGGCCTGTGGGCCGGACTGCGACCCGACTCGATCGCCGGTCGCGCGATCATGACCGGCTCGATCCTCGGCTTCTCGCTGCCGACCTTCTGGGTCGGGTTGATGCTGATCGTGCTGTTCTCGGTCTCGCTCGACTGGCTGCCCGCGTCGGGACGCGGCGCGACCGTCGACGTGCTCGGCCTCGAGCTGTCCATCTTCACGTTCGACGGCTGGAAGCATCTGCTGCTGCCGGCCTTCAACCTCGCGCTGTTCAAGCTGGCGCTGATCGTCCGGCTGGTGCGGGCCGGAACGCGCGAGGCGCTGCTGACCGACTACGTGCGCTTCGCGCGTGCGAAGGGCCTGTCGAACGCGCGCATCGTCGGCGTGCACGTGCTGAAGAACATCCTCATCCCGATCGTCACCGTGGTCGGCCTCGAGTTCGGGTCCCTGATCGCCTTCTCGATCGTGACCGAGTCGATCTTCGCGTGGCCCGGCATGGGCAAGCTCATCATCGACTCGATCGCCGTGCTCGACCGGCCGGTCATCGTGGCCTACCTGCTGGTCGTCGTGACGGTGTTCGTCGCGATCAACCTCGTGGTAGACCTCGCGTACTCGGCGCTCGATCCGCGCGTGCGGCTGGCCGATGCGGGGATGGACGGATGAAGTCGAACGCCATTCGTCGTCCGCGCGACGATCGGCGTGCGCACCCGCGCAGGCCCGGCCGGCGACCGCCTTCGTCGTCGCGACGGCGGATCGACCGTCCCGCGGCGGCGCGTCGCCCCGACCCTTCGAGCGGGACGACCCCATGACTCCTTCGTTCGCTCCGTCGTCCGCGCGCCGCGCGCCTCGCTTCGCGTTCCTCGTCGACTTCGCTGCGAGCCGCGGCGCCGTCGCCGCCGCGGTCGTCCTCGTGGCATTGAGCGTGGCCGCCCTGCTCGCGCCGTGGATCGCGCCGCAGGACCCTTACGACCTCGCGCGGCTCGACATCCTCGACGCGCGCCTGCCGCCCGGCTCGCCATCGGGCGACGGCGCGATGCGCTACCTGCTCGGCACCGACGGTCAGGGACGCGACATGCTGTCGGCCATCGTCCACGGGCTGCGCATCAGCGTCGCCATCGGCGTGTCGTCCACGCTGTGCGCCGCGCTGATCGGCGTCGCGCTCGGCCTTGTCGCCGGTTATCGGGGCGGGCGAGTCGACGCGCTGATCATGCGCATCGCCGACATCCAGCTGTCGTTCCCGTCGATCCTGATCGCGCTGATCCTGCTGGCGTTCCTGAGGCCCGGCCTCGGCAACATCGTCGCGGCGCTGATCGCGGTTCAATGGGCCTACTACGCGCGCACCGTGCGCAGCACCGCGCTGGTCGAACGTCGCAAGGAATACATCGAGGCCGCGCGCGGCCTCGGCCTGTCGACGACGCGCATCGTGTTCCGCCACCTGCTGCCCAATTGCCTGCCGCCGCTGGTCGTGGTCGCGACGTTGCAGATCGCGTCGGCCATCGCGCTCGAAGCGACGCTGTCCTTCCTCGGCCTCGGCGTGCCGATCACCGAGCCGTCGCTCGGGCTCCTCATCGCCAACGGCTTCCAGGTCCTCTTCGCCGGCAAGTACTGGATCAGCGTCTATCCGGGCGTCGCGCTGGTGCTGCTGATCGTCGCGCTCAACGTCGTGGCCGATCGCCTGCGCGACCTGCTCGATCCGAAGCTGAGGTCGCGTTGATGACGGACTCGAGGGCCGACCAGACGGCGGACCCGACGGCCGGCGTGGCGCCGTTGCTCGAGGTGCGCGGCCTGAAGACGCACTTCGTCTCGAAGGGCACGACGGTCAAGGCCGTCGACGGCGTCGACCTCTCGGTCGCGCGCGGGACGGTGGTCGGCCTGGTCGGCGAGTCGGGCTCCGGCAAGTCGGTGACCGGCCTGTCGCTGCTGCGGCTGATCGATCCGCCGGGCCGCATCGTCGAAGGGCGGATCGTGTTCGACGGCATCGACCTGCGGACCCTCGACGACGACGCGATGCGACGACTGCGCGGGGACCGCATCGCGATGATCTTCCAGGACCCGATGATGACGCTGAACCCGGTGCTCACGATCGCAACGCAGATGATCGAGACGCTGGTCGCGCACCCACGGACGCCGCCGCTGTCGAAGTCCGCGAGGCGCGAGCGCGCGGTGGAGGCGCTGCGCCGCGTCGGCATCGGATCGCCTGCCGAACGGCTCGCGGCCTATCCGCACCAGTTGTCGGGCGGCATGCGCCAGCGCGTCGCGATCGCGATCGCGCTGCTGAACGAGCCCGACCTGATCGTCTGCGACGAGCCGACCACGGCGCTCGACGTGACGATCCAGTCGCAGATCCTGGCGCAGATGCAGGCGCTGATCCGCGGCTCCCGCCTCGCGCTGATCTGGATCACGCACGACCTGACCGTCGTCGCCGGTCTCGCCGACCGCGTGGCCGTGATGTATGCGGGCCGCATCGTCGAGTCCGGCAGCACGGCCGAAGTCCTCGATGCCCCGCGGCATCCGTACACGCGCGGGCTGATCGACTCGACGCCGGCCGCCGCGGCGTCGCGCTTCGCGGCACCCGCCTCGCTCCCCTCCGCCCGGCGCCTCGCGCAGATTCCCGGCTCGCCTCCGTCGCTCGCGGCCCTGCCGCAGGGCTGCGCCTTCCGTCCTCGCTGCGTCAACGCCGAGGACGACTGCCGGAACGAGCCGCCGTCGGTGGTCGACCCGTCGGGCCGCAGCCTGCGCTGCTTCCATCCGTGCGCCGCGCCGCCACGCATCAGGGCATGAGCGAGGCGCCGCTCCTCGAACTGCGCGACGTCGCGAAGCGCTTCGCAATCCGGCCCGACCTGGCGACACGCATCGCCGACCGGCTGCGACGGCGCCACGATCCGCACGTGGTCCATGCGGTCGACGGCGTCGATCTCGCGATCGAACGCGGCGAGGTCGTGGGCCTCGTCGGCGAGTCAGGCTGCGGCAAGTCGACGCTCGGTCGCATCGTCGCGGGCCTGCATGCGCCGAGCGCGGGGACCTGCGCATGGCGCGGGGCACCGCTGACGGCGGCGCGCACCAGGACGCAACGCCTCGCGATCCAGATGCTCTTCCAGGATCCGTACGCGTCGCTCAATCCGCGCATGCGCGTGATCGACCTGATCTCCGAGGCGCCGGTCGCGCACGGCCTGTGGCCGCGCGGCGACGCGCATCGACGGACCGTCGCGACGCTCGAGCAGGTCGGCCTCGACGCATCGGCACTGCCGCGCTATCCGCACCAGTTCTCCGGCGGGCAGCGCGCGCGGGTGGGCATCGCCCGCGCGCTCGCGGTCGGCCCCGAACTGCTGGTGTGCGACGAGGCGGTCGCGGCGCTCGACGTGTCGACACAGGCCCAGGTGCTGAACCTCTTCATGGACCTGCGGGATCAGGCCAGCACGGCGCTCGGCCTGACCTATCTGTTCATCAGCCACGACCTCGGCGTCGTGCGCCACCTGTCGGACCGCGTGCTGATCATGTATCTCGGCCGCATCGTCGAGTCCGCGCCGACCGCCCGGCTGTTCGCCGCACCGAACCATCCGTACACGCGGGCCCTGCTCGCGCAGACACCCACGCTCGAGGCGACGAAGCGGACCTTCGCGGTCATCGAAGGCGAGATCCCGTCGCCGTCGTCGCCGCCGACGGGCTGCCATTTCCATCCGCGCTGCCCGCGCGCGCAGGATGTGCCGGACAGGCGTTGCAGCAGAGAGCGACCGCTGTTGAAGGTCGTGGGCCGAGGGCACCGGTCCGCCTGTCACCTGAACGATCGAGAGGTCGCAACCGCGCCGGAGCCGCCGACCCCGCAGGGGTAGACTCCACCCTTCGCCTGCAAGAGACCGCCTCATGAATACGCGACCAGCGATCACCGCGCCCGCGTCGACCCGCGCTCCGTCGGCTGCTGCAACCGATGCGGCGCCGCCGGGCGGACCTTCACCCGCGGCGCTCGCGATGATCGAACGGCTGATCGCCTTCGACACCACCTCGCGCGAATCCAACCTCGGCCTGATCGAATGGGCCCGCGACCATCTCGAGAAGCTCGGCGCGAAGACGCGGCTGACCTACGACGCGGCCGGCGCGAAGGCCAATCTCTTCGCGACGCTCGGCGAGGGCGGCAAGCCGGGCCTCATCCTGTCCGGCCATACCGACACGGTGCCGGTCGACGGACAGGACTGGCGGACCGGACCGTTCGAGCCCACGGTCGTCGACGACCGCCTCTACGCGCGCGGCGCGGCCGACATGAAGGGCTTCCTCGGCATCGCGCTGCAACGGGCGCCGGCCTTCCTCGCGTCGATCGAGGCGGGTCGCCTCGACGCGCCGATCCACTATTCGCTGTCGTACGACGAAGAGGTGGGCTGCATCGGCGTGCGCGGACTGATCGCGGACCTGAAGGCGATCGGGCTCGTCGCGGCCGGCTGCATCGTCGGCGAGCCGACCTGCATGCAGCCGATCATCGCGCACAAGGGCACGCATCGCTTCCGCTGCCACGTGCACGGACGCGAAG
>CALMOR010000041.1 GCA_937872165.1 uncultured Burkholderiales bacterium
CGATGAAGACGCCTTCGTCGCGCAACGGCGTCAACGCGCGACCCGCGATCGCGTGCTCGCGAGCGTCGAGACCGGCGCGCAACGACAGCTGCACGATCGGGACGTCGGCGTCGGGTGCGATCAGCATCATCGGCACGAAGACGCCGTGGTCGTAGCCGCGCGCATCGTCGGATCCTTCCGGCAGACCGGCGTCGGCCAGCAGTCGACGGATGCGCGACGCGAGCGCCTCGCTCCCACCCGGCGCGTATGCGAAGCGATAGGTGTGCGGCGGGAACCCGCTGTAGTCGAACAGCAGCGCGGGACTCGCGGCGCTGCCGACCGTGAAGCGCGGTTCCTCCCAGTGCGCGGACACCATCGCGATGGCCTTCGGCCGCTGCGGCAGCGTGGACAGGACGCCGCGCAGGTACTCGGCCATGCGGTCCCACGCGTGCGGCGGACTCCAGTCCATGAAGAAGCACGGCCCGGCGCCGTGCGGGATGTACAGGGCCGGCATGCGCGAAGACGCGCTCATCGATCGCTCCCCGGTGCGTCAGTAGACGTCGCCGTTCTCTTCGATCTTCCGGTCCTCGTACGGAGCGACGACGCGACGCTGGAACTCGGCTTTGCAACTGTCGAGCGCGCCGACGACGGCGTTGAGGTGTTCGTAGCGCAGACCCTTGGCGTCGATGTAGGCCTTGGCCATCAGCGAGATCATGTAGTTGAGGTCGCCGGCCGTGGTGGTGTCGTCGATCGCGGCGACGATCGCGTCGGTGGCGCCGGTCAGCTTGGCCCGGTCGATGGGAAGGATGTACGGCATGGATGTCCTCGATCGTGGAGGACCGCATTATCGCGCGGCATCAGGACCGCATCGTCTCCTTGACGATCGGCCACTGGCGGCGACTGACCGGCAGCCGCTCGGTCACGTCGCGCAGCGTGACGACCCAGTGCGGCTCGCCGACGCTGTCGCCGGCGACGCTCTCGACCCGCTCGAAGCCCGAGATCGCGCGGCGGGCGACCAGCGCGTTGCGATGCACGCGCACGAAGCGGTCCGCGAACTCGTTCTCCAGATCGACCAGCGGCTCCTCGGTCAGGTACTCGCGGTCGGCCGTGCGGATGGTGATGTACTTGAGCTCGGCCTTCAGGTAGACGATGTCGTCGACCGGGATCAGCATCACGCGACCGCGCTCGACGACGGCGATGGTGTCGCGGCGTCGCCCCTGCGCCTCGCCGGACTCGCGGGCCACCGCGGCGATGGCCGGCGCCTGCTTCGCGGCCATCGCCCGGACCCGCTTCAGCGCGTCGAGCAGACGGGTCGCGCGGACCGGCTTCATCAGGTAGTCGAGCGCGTGGACCTCGAAAGCCTTGACCGCGTATTCGTCGAAGGCCGTGACGAACACGATGGCGGGCGGCTCCGGCAGCGCGCCGAGATGCCGCGCGAGTTCGATGCCGGTCATGCCGGGCATCTGCACGTCGATCAGCGCGACGTCGGCCGGTGTCTCCGCCAGCCGGTCGAGCGCGGCGCGGCCGCTGGCCGCCTCGCCGACGAGGACGTGCGGGAAGTCGGACGCGAGGTCCGACAGCAGGTCCAGGAGCCGCGCGCGCGCGGGCGCTTCGTCGTCGACGACGAGGATGCGGGACTTGGCTGCGGCTGCGATGGCGTTTGCGTCAGTCATGGCGGGTCTCCGATCGCGAAGGACTCGATGCGGGCGACATCATGACGCAGGTCGGCCGGCCCGCGGCGTTCTGCGCCGTTCGGCCGGCAGGCGGATCTGCACGACGTAGCGGCCGTCGCGCACGGTGCTGTCGATGGTCGCCTCGAGGTCGTGGATCAGCGCGAGCCGCTGCCGCACGTTGTCGAGGCCCATGCGATTGCCGCGCGTGGCCTCCGCGGAGACCGTGCCCTGCCATGGATTGGTGATGGCGACATCCACGTAGCGACCGTTGCGGCGGATCGCGATCGTGATCGTGCCCGGGGCGGTCGCCGGTTCGATGCCGTGATGGACCGCGTTCTCGATCAGCGGCTGCAGCAACAGCGTCGGCACGAGCGCGGCGAGCGCGCCGTCGTCGACTTCCCAGGTCGTCGCGAGCCGGTCGCCGAGCCGCAACTGCTCGATCGCGAGGTACTGCTTGCAGAGGCCGATCTCGTTCTCGAGCGGCACCCGCTCGCGGCTGTCGCGCATCAGCACGCGGAACAGGTCGGCGACGTCCTCGAGCAGCGTCTCGGCGCGCCGCGGGTCGGAGCGGATCAGCCCGAGCGCCGCGTTGAGGCTGTTGAAGAGGAAGTGCGGACGGATGCGCGACTGCAGCGCCTGCAGCTGCGCTTCGGCGAGGGCGGGCGAGTAGGCGCGCTCGCGCAGCCTCGCCCAATACAGCACCGACGCGGTCAAGAGCAGCGAGAAGGCCGCGTCGCGCCAGCCCGCCGTGGCGCCGAACGAGTCGATGCCGCGCGTGAGTCGTTGCGCGAAGAAGGTCAGTGCGGACGGCAGCAGCAGCGCGGCCGCGAACTGCAGCGGGTGCGGCCAGCGCCAGGTCGCGCGTCGTATCAGGCAACCGAAGAAGAGGCTCCCGATCAGCACCGGCTCGACCAGCATGGCCAGGCGCAGCCACTGGTCGAGCCATGCCGCGGTCGATGGCGACTGGATGGCGGCGACGCAGAAGAAGAGCAGGTTGACGGCCACGACGATGCGCAGCATCAGCCCCAGGTTGCACCAGTCGGGGACCGGGCTGTCGACCGCGAGCTCGGCCTCCTCGAGCATCTCGTCGAACGCGCCGGTCGCGGCCGTGAGGCCGGTCGGATCGTGCGGCGGGCCGCGCTCCGGGTCGACGGGGACGCGCTCTTCGTTCGTCGGAGGCAAGGTGGGATGACGCGGCGAGGGAGGCGGTGGAGGGTACCGAAGCGGTCCGCGACTGGCAACGCCGGACGGTTGGACGGCGGTGTCCGTAGAATCGGCGGTCCCGCCCCGTGACGGACTCCCATGTCGGGCAATCGTTACTACCGAGGTCCGCCCTCGGATCACTTCGACGGCCGGCGCTTCTTCAACCCGCACCACCCGGGCACCGACCGCAGTCTCGCCGAGCTGCTGCGTTGGCAGCGTAGCGGCGCGCGGCAAGCGTGGCCGAAGCAGGTGCCCGGTCGCCGGGTCGTCCCGGCGACCCGCGTCGACGGGCTTTCGGTGACGATGGTCGGTCATGCGACGGTGCTGATCCAGGTCGCCGGCCGCAACCTGCTGGTCGACCCGGTGTGGGCGGAGCGCGCGAGCCCGGTCCGGTGGGCCGGTCCGCGGCGGGTCAACGCGCCGGGCATCGACTTCGAGCGGCTGCCGACGATCGACGTCGTGCTGCTGACCCACAACCACTACGACCACCTCGACCTCGCGACGCTGCGGCGCCTGTGGCATCGCGACCGGCCGCGGGTCGTGGCGCCGCTCGGCAACGAGGTCACGCTCGCCCATGCGGCGAAGGACCTGCGGGTCGAGGCGCTCGACTGGCGGCAGAGCCTCGACCTCGGCGCCGGCTCGACCGTGTGGCTGCACCCGGCGAACCACTGGTCCTCGCGCACGCCTTTCGATCGCCGCATGGCGCTGTGGGGCGGCTTCGTCGTCGAGACGCCGGCCGCCACGGTCTACGACAGCGGCGACACGGGCTACGGCGACGGCCGCATCTTCCGCGAGCTGAAGGAGCGGTATCCCAGCATCGATCTCGCGATCCTGCCGATCGGCGCCTACGCGCCGCGCTGGTTCATGGCGGCCCAGCACATCGACCCCGCGGAAGCGGTGCAGGTCCTGCTCGACTGCGGAGCCGCGCAGGCGATCGGCGTCCACTGGGGCACGTTCCAGCTGACCGACGAGGCGCGGACCGCGCCGCGCGATGCGCTGGCCGACGAACTCGAACGGCGCGGACTGCCCGGCTCGCGCTTCGCTGCGCTCGAACCCGGCGATACCTGGGTCGGGGGCGCTGAGGTCTAATGGCGGACCCGACGCGGTCGACGACCGTCGACGCGAAGCCTTCGAACCGATCACGATGACCGAACAATTCTCGCGCAAGGCGGAAGCCTGGTCCGCGCGCTTCTCCGAGCCGATGTCCGCGTTGCTGAAGCGCTATACCGCGTCGGTCTCGTTCGACCAGCGGCTCGCGCTCGTCGACATCGAAGGCTCGCTCGCGCACGCCGAGATGCTGCATCACGTCGGCATCCTGTCCGACGACGATCACGCCGCCATCGTCGGCGGCATGGGACGCATCCGGCACGAAGTCGACAGCGGCGGCTTCAAGTGGTCGATCGACCTCGAGGACGTGCACCTGAACATCGAGCGCCGGCTCACCGAACTGATCGGCGACGCGGGCAAGCGGCTGCACACGGCACGCTCGCGCAACGATCAGGTCGCGACCGACCTGCGGCTGTGGCTGCGCGGCGCCATCGACGGGCTGCAGCGGCGGCTCGTCGCCGTGCAGCGTTCGCTGCTCGACCTCGCCGACGCGCACGTCGAGACCATCCTTCCCGGCTTCACGCACATGCAGGTCGCGCAGCCGGTGACCTTCGGCCACCACCTGCTCGCCTACGTCGAGATGTTCGCGCGCGACCACGAGCGCTTCGTCGACGGTCGCAGGCGGCTCAACCGCCTGCCGCTCGGCGCGGCGGCGCTCGCGGGCACGAGCTTCCCGATCGATCGGGAACGCGTTGCGCGGACGCTGGGGTTCGACGACGTCTGCCACAACTCGCTCGATGCGGTCTCCGATCGCGACTTCGCGATCGAGTTCGCGGCCGCCGCGTCGCTGGCGATGATGCACGTCTCGCGACTGGCCGAGGAGCTGGTGCTGTGGATGAGCCCGCGCTTCGGCTTCATCGACATCGCCGACCGCTTCTGCACCGGGTCGTCGATCATGCCGCAGAAGAAGAATCCGGACGCGGCCGAACTCGCGCGCGGCAAGACCGGCCGCGTGTTCGGCGACCTGGTGGGGCTGCTGACGCTGATGAAGGGACAGCCGCTGACGTACAACAAGGACAACCAGGAAGACAAGGAGCCGCTGTTCGACGCGGCAGACACGCTCGACGACACGCTCGCGATCTTCGCCGAGATGATCGCGGGCATCACGGTGCGGCCCGCCGCGATGCGCGCGGCCGCGCTCGAAGGCTTCGCGACGGCCACCGACCTCGCCGACTACCTGGTCCGCAAGGGGCTGCCGTTCCGCGACGCGCACGAGGCCGTCGCGCACGCGGTACGTACCTGTGCCGACCGCGGC
>CALMOR010000042.1 GCA_937872165.1 uncultured Burkholderiales bacterium
AGAAGGTCCTGGCCGCGACGCGTTTCGGTCAGGGCTTCCGGACCACCGAGTACCTCGCCGCGGCGACGCTCGACCAGCGCTGGCACCAGCTCGACGCGGGTCGCACGCCCGATGCCGCGGACGTGGTGGACTTCGAGATCGACGCGTTGAAGGAGACCGGCTTCGATTTCGGTCCGGTGGCGCCCCGTTACCGCGCCGGCTACTTCTCGCACGTGTTCTCGGGCGGCTATTCGGCCGGCTACTACGCGTATCTCTGGAGCGAGGTGCTGGCCCGCGACTCGGAACACTGGATGAACGCGCGCGGCGGTCTGCAACGCGAGAACGGCGACCTGATCCGCGCCAAGGTGCTGTCGCGCGGCCGCAGCGCCGACGTGCTGTCGTTCTTCAAGGCGCTGCACGGACGCGATGGCGACATCGGGCCGCTGCTCGCGCACCGCGGGCTGGCCGAGGCGACCGTCGGCGATACGCGCTGACGAGACGGCTCGCCTCGCGGCGCGGGCAGGCGCCGAGTGCGCGCCGCGTCGATCAGCGAGCGACGCGGGTTACCGCTTCGCCGTCGTTCGTGCCGCGGTCCTCTCGCCCTTCCGGCTCCTCGGCGTTCCGTGGAAGGCGGAATCGCTGCGCCGGCAGGCGGCGCTACCTGCGTTCGAAGACGCGATAGCCGTCGCCGCCCCGCGACTTCACTTCGTACAACGCCGCATCCGCATGCCTGAGCAGCAGGTCCGCCGTCACGCCATGGGCCGGGAACAGCGCGATGCCGGCGGAGCTTCCGATCGTGATGCGATGTTCCTCGACGGGGATCGGCTCGCCCAGTACCTCGACCACGCGCTGCGCGAGGCCGACCGCCTGGTCCTCGTGGTCGACCGAGGACTGGAGGATCGCGAACTCGTCGCCGCCGAGGCGGGCCACGGCGTCCCGATCGCGGGCGACCTCGCGCAGGCGCTCGGCGACCGCCTCGAGCACCTTGTCGCCGAGGACGTGGCCGAAGCGATCGTTGACCGGCTTGAAACGATCGAGGTCGAGGTAGTGGACCGCGAAGCCGCAGGCGTTGAGCGTCGACTCGAGGACGCTCGTCGCCAGTCGCTCGACGAAGGCCTCCCGGTTCAGCAGGCTCGTCAGTCCGTCGTGACTGGCGCGATGGCGAATGCGCTCCTCGCCACGCCGTCGCTCGGTGATGTCGGTGTAGGTCCGCAGAACGCCGCCTCCGTCGATGGGCACGCTCTGAACCTCGATCACGCGACCGTCGGGCCGCGTGCGCTCGTAGCACTGCGGCTGGTCGAGGATGCCGCCCGCGCGGACGAAGGCCTTCAACTCTTCCGGCGTGTTGCTGAACTCGTCGGTGGACCACTGGTACTCCAGCACCTCGACGAAGCGTGGCCGGCGCGCCATCATCTCGGCGGGCAGGCCGAGCAGATCGATCGCCCTCCGGTTGCAAACCTCGACGACGAGGTCGCCGTTGACCAGCATCAGCCCCTGGACCATCTGCTGCAGGATCGCATCCATCAGCTGCGACTTGCGACGCAGCTTCGCTTCGACGTCGCGCAGGTCCCGTTCCAGCGTCGACGACCCCTCGACCTCCGCTTGCGGCTGCCGCTCCGGCGTCGCATCGCATCGCGCCGGCCGTTCGTGGCTCGCGTGCATCGTCACGTAACCACGACGCAGTCGATGTCCAGCGCCGCCGACCGCCTTCGCCTGCCGTGTTCCCGTTCGACCAGCCAGCGATCGATGGCGTCGGCCCGCATCGGACGCGCGATCCAGAAGCCCTGGCCCTCGTCGCAACCGAGCTCGCGCACGCGATCGTGGACGGCCCGCGTCTCGATGCCTTCGGCGACGATGCGATGACCGAGCTCGTGTCCGAGCGCGATCATCGACGGGACGATCGTGCGGTCGCGTTCGTCGACGAGGAGCGAGCGGATGAACGACTGATCGATCTTCAGCGTCGTCGCCGGAATGCGCTTGAGGTAGGCGAAATTGCTGTAGCCGGTGCCGAAGTCGTCGATCGCGATCTGGACGCCGATGGCGCGGATGCGTTCGAGTTGCTCGTGGAGGCGGTCCGGCTTCTGGCTGAGCGCGCTCTCGGTGAACTCGATCTCGAGCCGCGTCGGATCGAGCGCCTGCAGGGCCACCTCGTCGCAGAGCTGGTCGACGAACTCCGGGCGATCGAGATCGAGGGCGGACACGTTGATGGCGACCGCGAAGCGATGCCCCGAACGTTGCCACGCGGCGGCCTGCGCGAAGGCGGCGCGCATGACCCAGCGCGTGATGTGGCTCATCAGCGCCGTCCGTTCGGCGAGCGGGATGAAGTCGGCCGGCGAGATCTCTCCGAACGACGGATGCCTCCACCTCAGCAGCGCTTCGACGCCGACGCATTCACCGCTGCCGAGATCGACGCGCGGCTGGTAGCGGAGGCTGAGCTGCCCGGGAGTGGACAGCGCCTGCGGCAGCGCCCGAAGGATCGCGAACGCCCGACGCTGGGCCCGATCGTGGCCGCGCTCGTAGGTACAGTACGAGCGCCCCTGCTGTCGCGCCATGTCGGTCGCGGTGATCAGCGAGCGGAGCAGATCCTCCTCGTCGGCGCATTCGCCGAGGGCCACGGCGCCCATCGACAGCGAAGCCACGTAGGGCACGCCCTCGTGGACGATCGGCGCCGCGAGCGCCGCGTCGACTCGTGCGAAGAACGTGGGCAGGTCGACGTCGGCGCGGTTCTGCACGAACGCGAACAGCGTCTCGCCGACCCGATACAGCGGCGTCGCCTGCACGACCTGCGACAGTCGCTCCTTGACCGCGAGCAGATAGGCCTCGGCGCATCGGCAACCGAGGGCACGGACCATCTCGTAGTAGTCGTCGACGCCGCACGGATCGATCGCCACCGTGACCTTGTCGTCGGCCGCGAACGCCGGATCGGCGCGCCACAGCACGACGTCGGCGAGGAAGCGCGAACGATTGGGCAGCAGCGTCAGTCGATCGACGTAGCCGATGGTGCGGAGCGTCTCGATGCGTTCGAGGACGAGGCTCGCCAGTCCCTCCAGCAGTCCGCGTTCGGCATCGCCGAACGCCGCGCGCGGCTCCGTGCCGAGGATGCACAGCGTGCCGATCGCGAAGCCGTCCTTCGTCAGCAGCGGCGCGCCGGCGTAGAAGCGGACGTGCGGCGGGGCGGTCACCAGCGGGTTGTCGCGGAAGCGGTCGTCCTCGCGCGCGTCGAGGACGATCAACGGGGTACGGCCGTGGATCGCGTACGCGCAGAAGGCGATCTCCCGCACGGTCTCCCTGGCTTCGAGCCCGACCCTCGACTTGAACCACTGACGACCCGCGTCGACCAGCGACACGATCGCGATCGGGGCGCAGAAGGCGCGCGCGGCCATCTGCGTGATGAGGTCGAACTCCGGGTCCGGCGGCGTATCGAGCAGGCACAGGTTCTTCAGCGCGGCGAGACGTTCCCGCTCGTCCAGGGGCATGGGAGGTTGCTTGCTCACGATCGGGATCCTCGATGGCTCGCCGGAAGCGGGCTCGATGACGGCACGAATGCCGGGGCGCGGTCGAAGCGACGGCGTGGACGGAGGCCACCCGTCGTATGCTTGCGCGGCGACAATCCTGGTTATCGGCAAGGTCCAACAATAGATGACCCTCGCGCCGTTCGCCGGTGCGGCGGGCCGTCGAATCCGACGGAACGGTGCCGGGGAACGCGTTCGTGACGGGTGTCGTCCCAGGTTCGCGTCGACCGCCGGTCAGCGCGAGGCGCCGTCGGTCCAGCGGCGCAACGCTGCCGCGTCGAAGTGGCGATCGATCCAGTCGGCCAGCCCGTCGAAGGTCCGCTCCAGCGTGCGGGTGTCGAGGCCGAAGAGCGCGCGCATGAAGGCCGCCGATTCGAAGAGGCCGTGCGTGCAGAGGCCCAGCACCGGACCGCGTTGCCATCCGACGACGCGGCCCTCGCCGTCGTGGAGCACCGGCATCGCGCCCGCGGC
>CALMOR010000043.1:0-5620 GCA_937872165.1 uncultured Burkholderiales bacterium
GGCCTACGTCGTCGGCTATCTCGAGACGATGACGGCCTACCTGATCTCGCCCGCGTATCGCACCATCCCTTCGCTGCTGCTGTTGATCGTCGTGATGTACGTGCGACCCAAGGGCCTCTTCGGTCGCCGATGACGATGCGCGCCACGCCGACCTCCCGCCTCTTCGTCGTCTCGATGGTGCTCCTCGCGGCCGGAGCGATCCTGCCCACCTTCGCTTCGGGCTACGTGCTCGGGCTCCTCACCGTGGCCTTCTACACCGCGGTCTTCGCGATGTCGTGGGACCTGCTGTTCGGCTTCGCCGGCGAAGTCAACTTCGGCCCGACCTTCCTGATCGGCCTCGGCGCCTACACGGCCGGCATCCTCGACGCGCGGCTCGCGCCGGACATTCCGATCTGGGTATGCGTCGTCGCCGGCGCCGCCGCGGCGGTGGTCGGCGGCGTGCTGCTGGCGCTCCCCGCGCTGCGCCTGCGCGGCCCCTTCTTCGGTCTGACGACGCTGGTCGCGGTGCTGATGCTGCAGAACTTCGTCGTGGTCTTCGCGTCGTGGACCGGCGGCGAGATCGGACTGTCGGTGCCCGACGTGATGTCGATCAGCGCGGGCGTCAACTACTGGATCGCGTTCGGCTTCATGGCCGTCAGCGGCGCGATCCTGGTCGGGCTGTCGCGCTCGCCGATGGGCCTGATCCTGCAGGCCAGCGGCCAGGACCCGGTGCAGGCGGGCGCGCTCGGCTTCAACGTCGCCAAGCACAAGCTCGCGGCCTTCGTCGTCAGCGCGTTCTTCTCGGGCCTCGCGGGCGCGCTGATGGTGTTCTACATCGGCACCGCGTCGGTCGGCACCTTCGTCGATCTCGGGGTCGGCGTGCAGGTCATCATCGCGGCCGTCCTCGGCGGTCGCCGCACCGTGATCGGCGCGGCCATCGGTGCGGTCTTCCTGATCGGCATGGGCGAGCTGCTGCGTCCGCTCGGCGAGTTCGCGACGCTGCTCGTGTCGGTGATCGCGCTCGTCGTCATCCTGTTCTTCCCCGACGGCTTCCTCGGCATCCTGCGCGGAGGCGCGCGCCGTGGCTGACGAGGAAGGAAGCACGGCACCGATGCTCGAGGTCGCCGACCTGACCAAGCGTTACGGCGGCCTGGTCGCGGTGAAGAACCTCAGCTTCTCGATCCGGCCCGGCCGGATCCTCGGGCTGATCGGACCGAACGGCTCCGGCAAGTCGACCGCGATGAAGACCATCATGGGCGTCGAGCAGCCGACCGTCGGATCGATCCGGCTCGACGGCGTCGAGATCGGCGGCCTGCCCGCGCACAAGGTCGCGCGACGCGGGGTCGGCCTCGTGTTCCAGCACTCGCGTCCGCTCAACCGGCAGACCGTGCTCGAGAACATCAAGGTCGCGCTGCTGCCCGACCGGCTCACGCAGCTCTTCGCGACCGCCGACGTCGATGCGAAGGCGCGCGACATCGCGGTCCGCGTCGGCCTGGCGCACGTCGTCGACCGGAAGCCGCCGACGCTCGCGTTCGCCGACCTGCGGCGGCTCGAACTGGCGAAGGCGATCGCGCGGCATCCGAAGCTGGTGCTGGTCGACGAACCCTTCGCGGGACTGACCGCGTCCGAAGTCGCGGCCTTCTCGGACCTCATCCGCGCCTTTCGCGACGACGGATGCGCGGTGCTGCTGGTCGATCACAACGTCAAGGGCGTGGCCGCGCTGGTCGACCACGTGCTCGCGATGTATCTCGGCGAACGGATCGCCGAGGGCGCGGCCGCGGACGTGATGCAGGACGAGACCGTGCGCCGCGTCTATCTGGGCGGCGCACTGACGCGCGTCGAGCGCGAGGAGGCCCGCTTCGGCGATCGCGTGCCGGTGCTGCAGGTCGACGACGTCGGCGTCCTGTACGGCAAGGCGCTCGCGCTGCAGTCGGTGTCGATGCACGTGCACGAAGGCGAGTTCGTGTCGGTGGTCGGGCTCAACGGCGCCGGCAAGACCACGCTCTTCAACGCGATCTCGGGACTGGTCCCGCATTCGGGCACCGTGCGCTGGAGCGGCGACGCGCTCGGCGGCAGCAGCGCGGCCGCCATCGCCCGCGGCGGCATCGTGCATTGCCCCGAGACCCGCGAGCTGTTCGGCGACATGAGCGTGCGCGAGAACCTCGACCTCGGCGGCAACGGGCTCGACGCGAAGGAACGCGGCGAGCGGCTCGAATGGCTGTTCGACCTCTTCCCCATCCTGCGCGACCGGCAGGTGCAGGTCGCGCGGACGCTGTCCGGCGGCGAGCAGCAGATGCTCGCGATCGCCCGCGCGCTGATGATGAAGCCGAAGCTGCTGATCCTCGACGAGCCCACGCTCGGCCTCGCGCCGGTCATCCTCGAGACGCTCTCGAAGGCGCTCGAACGACTGCGCACGACGACGAGGATCAGCGTGCTGCTCGGCGAGCAGAACGTGACCTTCGCGCTGCCGCACGCCGACCGGGTCTACGTGCTCGACCATGCGCGCATGGTGTGGGAAGGGCCGCCGAGCCGCTTCGAGGCCGAGGCCGCCGCGGCCTATCTCTAGGCCTCCGACGCGCGGCCGGCAGTACGATGCGGCTCCTTCCGCCACGAGCCCGTCGAGACCATGCCGATCCAGAACGCCTTCTACGCCCAGTCCGGCGGCGTGACCGCCGTCATCAACGCGTCCGCATGCGGCGTGATCGAGGCCGCGCGCCGTCGTCCCGAGCGCATCGGCAAGGTGCTCGCCGGACGCAACGGCATCATCGGCGCGCTCACCGAAGACCTGATCGACACGTCGCTGGAGTCGTCCGACGCCATCGCGTCGCTGCGCTCGACGCCGTCGGGGGCGTTCGGATCGTGCCGCTACAAGCTCGGCTCGATCGACGACAACCGTCCGCAGTACGAGCGCCTGATCGAGGTGTTCCGCGCGCACGACGTCGGCTGGTTCTTCTACAACGGCGGCGGCGACTCGGCCGACACCTGCTTCAAGGTCGGCCAGCTGTCGGCCGCGATGGGTTATCCGCTGCAGGCCATCCACGTTCCGAAGACGGTCGACAACGACCTGCCGATCACCGACTGCTGTCCGGGCTTCGGCTCGGTCGCGAAGTACGTAGCGGTCTCCGCGCTCGAAGCGTCGTTCGACGTGCGCTCGATGAAGGAGACCTCGACCAAGGTGTTCGTGCTCGAGGTCATGGGCCGCCACGCGGGATGGATCGCGGCCGCCGGCGGACTGATCGAGGACCACGGCATCCCGGTCGTCATCCTCTTCCCCGAAGTGCCGTTCGATCCCGAGCGCTTCGTCGCGCGCGTCGACGCGCTGGTGCGCGAGCGCGGCTACTGCACGGTCGTGGTCTCCGAAGGCTGCCGCGACGCGGACGGCGCCTTCCTCGCCGAGCAGGGCAGCCGCGACGCGTTCGGGCACGCGCAGCTCGGCGGCGCGGCACCAGTGGTGGCGCGGATGATCAACGAGAAGCTCGGCCTCAAGATGCACTGGGCCGTGGCCGACTACCTGCAGCGCGCGGCGCGCCACATCGCGTCGGCGACCGACGTGACGCAGGCCTATGCGCTCGGCGAGAAGGCGGTCGAGCTCGCGCTCGAAGGACGCAACGCGGTGATGCCGACGATCGAGCGGACGTCCGACGAGCCGTATGCGTGGAACCTCGGCGTGGCCGACCTCGCCGATGTCGCGAACACCGAGAAGTTCCTGCCGAAGACCTTCATCCGCGACGACGGCTACGGCATCACTGACGCGTGCAAGCGTTACCTGAAGCCGCTGATCCGCGGCGAGGACTATCCCGCGTTCGCGGACGGGCTGCCGGTCTATGCGACGTTGAAGAACGTCGCGGTCGCGAGGAAGCTCGCGGCCTTCGCGATCCGCTAGTCGTCGGCCGCTAGTAGATCGACGTACGGCTCGCGGCCGCTCGCACGAAGAGGCGTTGTCCGGCGAGCGCGATGCCGACCGTGATGCACATCGTCGCGAACGCGACCCAGGCGTAGGGCCACAGCAGCGGCATGCCGACCAGCACGAGGCCGTCGTTGCCGCCGGGGATCAGCAGGCTGCCCCAGCCCATCAGCATGCCGCCGACGATGCAGCGCGCGAGGTCCGCGATGCCGACGCCGGTGTGGCGGAAGAGTCCAGCGGTCCAGCCGCCGATCAGCGCACCGGCCAGCAGGCAGAGCAGCAGCAGCCCGCGCGCGGCGAGGCTGTGCGGCATGCCGCGCGCGAGTTCGGCCAGGCCGTCGGTATAGCCCCATGCGCCGACGAGGACCAGCGTGATGCAGAACGTGACGCCGATCACGGTCGTCGCCGCATGGGGCGACCACAGATGGTTCGTCACGAGGTCGCGCAGACGCGCCCGATGCCGCAGCAGCGGCGTCGCGATGCGCCATGCGAGCACCGCGAGCACGACCCACGCGATCCATCCGGGCGCGGCCAGCACCACCGACCCCGCCTCGAGCGCCTGCGTCGGTTGCGGCGGCACGAGCCGGTTCTCGAGGACGCAGCCGAGGTAGAAGCCGAACGGTGTCGCGGCGTAGGCCCACTGACCCGAGCCGAAGCGCGCGACCGCGCCCATCACGCACGCGCGGTTGACGAAGGCGCCGAGGCCGAGCAGCACCGCCCCGCCCACGGTCCATCGATCGAGCGCATGGCCGGCCGGTGCCACCGTCAGCCAGCCGAACGCATGCGCGACGACGAGCCCGCCCGCGACCCACAGCGACGCCTCGATCATCGCCAGGAGACGGGCGGTACCGTGCTCTTCGACGACCTCGCCGATCGCGGCGACCGTGCAGGTCGCGCCGCGCTGGATCGCGAAGCCCATCACGGTCGCGCAGACGGCCGCGACCAGGAAGGCGACGCCGTGGATCATGATCTCCACGGCTCAGACCGGCGCCGCGTGTTCGATCATGCCTTCCATCGGATCGGTCGGCGCGTCCCACGGCGCGCGCTCGATCATCCGCATCCGGTCGGCGCGGCCGGGCTCGCGGCGCGCGCGGATGCCGTCCGCGGTGAAGTCGCCGTCCTTCGCGTGGTCCTCTGCGTCGCGTCGCGGCGCGACGGGCGTCGTGGGGCCGCGGCCCCACGACGCGAGCCGCGCCATCGGATCGCCGGGCGCGCCCTCGATGCGCCTCCGGAACGCGTCGAGCCGGTCGGCGTGATCGGCCCGTTCGTTGCCGGCGGTCAGCGCCGCGTCGATCGCGCCGATGACCCGGTCGGGATCGGTGCCGGCCTCGCGCAGCGTCTCGCCAACGCCGACCCGATAGGCGCCGGGAGCGCCGCCGCCCTGCGGCACCGGCACGACCCGGACGGGCAGACCGGGCCCTCGGGAGGGGGCGGGTCGGGACGCGCGGGTGATCATGACGGAGGCTTCTCGGAACCGCGATCGACGCGGATGCCGGTTAGTAGCGCGATGGCGCCCCGCATTACACGAAGCTCAGCGGCGATAGACGCGGTCGAGGTCCTCGTCGTCGACGTCGGTCGCCGCCTTGTCGAGGACCAGTCTCCCGGCGCGCAGCCCGATGACCCTCGCTGCGAGACTCGCGACGAGGTCGGGGTCGTGCACGACGCTGACGGTCGTCGTGTCCGGCGCGCAGAGGCGCAGCAGCGCGCCGAACTGCAACGCGGTCCGCGGGTCGAGGT
>CALMOR010000043.1:5630-6118 GCA_937872165.1 uncultured Burkholderiales bacterium
GCCCAGCTGCGCGCGATGTCGCGACGGCGCTCCATGCGACCGAGCGCGCCGATGGCGACGTTGTCGAGCACGGTCAGTCGGCCGACCAGATGCAGACCCTGCAGTACCTGGCCGACGTCGCGGCGCATCCGGCGCAGCTCGTGCGGGCGAAGCGATCCGTCGAGCCGATGGCCGAGCACGTCGACCGTTCCACGCGACGCGCGACGGAAGCCCGACAGCACGCGCAGCAGCGTCGACTTGCCGGCGCCGTTGCGGCCGATCAGCGCGATGCGTTCACCCGCGTGGACGACAAGCGCGTCGATCGCGAGGAGCGTCCTGCCGTCCGCATCGCAGCGCAGGTCGCAGAGCGACACGACCGGCATCGTCGAGGTCACGACAGCGCCTCGCGGATGCGGCGGCTCGCCGCGTCGAACGCGGTGACGAGGGCGATCACGACGATCAGGATGGTCGCGAGCCGACTCCACTGGAACAGCGACACCGCTTCCGAG
>CALMOR010000043.1:6128-12069 GCA_937872165.1 uncultured Burkholderiales bacterium
CGGTCATGGCCTGCTCGCTCGTCCGGGCCGCCGCCGAGATCAGGAGGCCGAGGCCGCCCGCACCGATCAATCCGAGGATGGTCGAGTCGCGGATGTTGTATTCCCACAGGTAGAGATGGGTGGACACGGCCTGCGGCAGCACCGCGGGCCAGATCGACAGGAAGAAGACCTGCGACGGCCGTGCTCCGGTGGCGCGCACCGCGTCGACCGGGGCGAAGTCGAGCACTTCGATCGCCTCGGCGTAGAGCTTGCCGTACGTGCCCATGCTGTGCAGCGCGATCGCGAGGATGCCGGCGGTGGGGCCGAGGCCGACGATGCCGACCAGCACCAGTCCGAAGACCAGCGTGTGGATCGAGCGACCGACGTCGAGCGTCGCCTTCGCGACCCACGAGAGCGCGCGCGGCGCGCCGACGTTGCGGGCCGACAGGAGCCCGAACGGAAGGCCGAGCAGCGCGGCCAGCAGCGAGCCGAGCGTCGCGATGCGCACCGTGGTCCAGGTCGCCTCGGCGAGGCCCACGACGAAGCGCCGCTCGACCGCGCGCCGGTCCTCGACGCGCAGCACCGTGCCGTCGTCGCTGCGGTACTCGCGATGCGGGTCGCCGAACCAGAGGTCGACGAAACTCGGATGCGAGAACTCGCCGACCGAGCGCACGAGGTTGCGCCACGGGTTGCGACCGAAGGCCAGGTCGCCGTCGGCGACGAAGGTGCCGGCGCACAGCGCGACCAGCACGCCGTAGGCCAGCGTCAGCAGCACGAAGCCGCGCCGGCCTCTCACCGTCGATCGATCGGAATGCGGCTCAGCGCGTCACTTCGGTTCGAGCTTGCCGGTCGCGAGGCCCGCATCGCGGATCGGCTTGTAGAACGCGTTGTCCTTCGTGACGAAGCCGGTGTAGTGCGCCGGCAGCAGGTCGGGCGCGGACTTGAGCTGCGGTCCGACGTCGGTCAGTGCCGCCTGCAGGCGGCCGACGAAGGCCTTGTCCTTCGCGAGCGCCTCGCTGACGGCGAAGGCGTCGTTCGGCAACGGGTCGGACTGCCAGATGATCACCGACTGCTCGGCCTTCAGCAGCCCCTGCTCGATCATCGCGTTGCGATTGCGGTTGTAGTCGGCGCCGGCGTCGAGCTGTCCCGCGGCGACCTCGGTCTCGATCGCCTGGTGCTTCGTGTAGAGCACGCGGCTGAACGCCTTCTCCGGATCGATGCCCTGCTTCATGAAGTAGTGGAGCGGGATCAGGTAGCCCGACGTCGAGCCCTTGTCGCCGAACGCGAAGCTGCGTCCCTTGATGTCGGCCGGCTTCGTGATGCCCGAGCCCGGATGCGTGACCATCAGCGCGAAGTACTCGGGCTTGCCGTCGTAGAGGATGGTCGAGACGACCTGCGCCCTCGCCTCGTTGTTGGCGAGCACGTAGCCCCACGGCCCCATCAGCGCGAGGTCGGTCTCGCCGTTGGCGAGCGACTTCGCGAGGCCTTCCCAGGTGTCGACGGTGCGCAGCTCGACCGGGCGGCCGAGCTTCGCGGCGAGGTAGGCGGCGAGCGGCTTGTAGGTCGCGTCGTTCTTCTCCTTGTCGGGCTGGAAGAGGCCGACGCCGAGCTTCAGCGGCGGCTCCGCGGCGACGAGGGTCGACGATGCGAAGGCGACGACGGCCGACGCGAGGAGGGTGAGGACGATACGGAGGAGTTTCATGCGATTCCTTCAGGGGTGCGGACGAAGACGAGGGACGACGGGGTCCTTGGTGCGGCCGCCGAAGCGGGCGACGAAGCGGCGATCGACATGATCCTTCCAGCGCCAGACCCAGGCGCCAGACGCCGACAGCGGTCCCCACGAAGCGATCGCGCGACGGTCCGCGGTGGACAGCAGCACGAGGTGCCGGCGCTGCGGCCGGAAGCTTCGCATGCGGCCGTGGCCGAGCGCCGCGCGCAGGTTGCGGACCAGCACCGGTCCCATGCGGACCGCGTACACGCCGGCCTTCGGCAACGGTCGATGCCAGGCGGCGCAGTCGCCCGACGCGAACACGTCGGGATGCGAGAGCGATCGCAGATGGCGGTCGACGGCGATGTATCCGTCGGTATCGATCGCGAGGCCGCAGGTCGCGGGCCATTCGTGCGGTCGTGCTCCGGTGGCCCACAGCAGGACGTCGCCCGACCGCGTCGCCGCGGCGTCGAAGGCGAAGTCCGTCCGTAGCGCGATGCCGCGTCCGGCCAGCGTGCGCGCGGCGCGACGGACGGCGCCGCGCGCCAGGCCCGGCAGCAGCGTCGCGCTTCGCGAGATCAGCGACGCTTCGATCGGCCGCTGTGGACGGGCCTTCGCGATCCGTGCCTGCAAGGCCAGCAGCGACTCGAAGCCCGCCGCGCCGCCGCCGACGCCGACCAGGGTCAGCGGTGCATCGGCCGCGTCGTTCGACAGTTCGTCGACGAGCGCGGACCAGCGCTCGCGCAGCTTCGACAACGGACGCAGCGGCAGCACGATGCCTTCGATCGAGACGGGTGGACGCAGCGTCGACCCGACATCGAGCGACAGCAGGTCGTAGTCGATCGACGTTCCGCCGCGCAGCGTGAGCGAACGCCGGACCGGGTCGATGCCCGTCGCTTCGTCCTCGATGAACACCGCCATCGCGCGGGCGCACAGCGCCGCGATGTCGATGCAGATCTCGTCGTAGCGATAGAGTCCCGCGAGCCAGCCGGGCACCATGCCCGAGTAGGGCGATCGCGACTCGGGCGAAACGAGCCACAGCTCGACGCCTTCGACCGGCCGCCGGGTCCAGTCGGCGAGCACCTGCGCGTGCGCATGGCCGCCGCCGACCAGCACGACGCGCCGCGCGGCCGGCTTCATCGATAGACCCGCGCGAGATCGTCGGGCGAGGCGCCGAGCCGGTAGCGCAGGCGGAGCGTCCACATCAGCGCGATGGTCCTCAGCACGCCGTCGCGATCCCAGCGACGTCCCGACGTGACGACGCGATCGCGCAGGCAGCGCGGACGCTCGACGCGGCGCAGGCGCGCGGACAGTTCGATGTCCTCCATCAGCGGCTGCGACGGGAAGCCGCCGACCTCCTCGAAGACGCGCCGCCGGACGAACATCGCCTGGTCGCCGGTCGCGATGCCGGACCAGCGCGAGCGTGCGTTCATCGCCGCGGCCACGATCCGCAGCAGCGGGGAGCGCCCGTCGATGGTCACGTCGAAGCGGCCCCAGACATGCTGCCGCGTCGCTTCGACGACGAGGGCCACGCCGTTCGACGGCAGCCGCGAGTCGACGTGCAGGAACAGCAGCGTCCCGCCGCGTGCCACCGCCGCGCCCGCGTTCATCTGCGCCGCGCGCCCCTTCGCGGACCGCAGCACACGGTCGGCCGAGGCCGCGAGCTCGACGGTGCCGTCGGCGCTGCCGCCGTCGACCACGATCACCTCGACGTCCGATGCCCGCGCGGGCCGCAGGGCGCCGAGCGCGTCCGCGATGTGCGCCGCCTCGTTGAACACCGGGACGATGATCGACAACGCGACGGTCATCGCTGCCGGTCGTTGAGACGCCAGTCGTAGTCGAGGAAGCCGACATCGGCCTGCTGCCTGCGCACCCGTTCGCGATCGTCCGGAGCGTCGGCGAGGACGTCGGCCTGCGCGGCGAGGAAGGCACGGACCGACGTGATGCCGCGGTGCCCCTTCGTGAAGTCGTCGCCGTACCAGTCGAACAGCTTCGAGACCTGCAGCGAGCGGCTCTTCGGATCGAAGCGGTTGCGCTTGCGGTCCGACAGGAAGCGACGCACCTGGTCGTCGAGCTGCGCATCGAGCCGCTCCCCGACATAGGCCTCGTCGCGAAGCATCGGGCAACCGATCGACGCGCAGACCAGCGCGAAGTGGACGCGCGGATCGTCGTAGCGGCCGGGCGCCCGCAGCATCTCGTGCTCGATGCCGTCGAGCGAGACCTTGGTGCCGAGCAGGTCGATGGAGCGCGGCTTCCACGGACCGGCGAAAACGCTGCCGAGATCCTTGATCGACGCGAGCTTCGGATAGCGGGTGAGGATCAGCTGGATCGTGAACGCGTTGTACGCGTTGACGAGGAAGGCCATCTGCTTCTTCGGCGGGGATTGGTCGAACGCCGACCGGGACACCGCCGACAGCGACGCGGTGTAGCGATCCAGCGCCGTGCGGTCCTCGACGAAGCCCGCGTAGTCGACGCGCGACGCGTGACCGTCGTCGATCAGCACGACGTGCTTCTTCAGCCGTTCGGGCCACGCGGCGTCGCCCGCGTCGACGGCCGCGGCCGAGGCCGTCGACGGGGCGAGCGCGAGCATCCACGACGCGAGGCACACGACGAAGCAGGCGAAGAGGGATCGGGCTGTGCTCAGCGGCGGACGTGGGGCGAGTCGGGTCATGTGCGCATCCTGCGGTGGAACCAGGCGGTGGCGGCGAGGAGGCGGGCCGGTTGATGAGCCCGCCGCCAGGCGCCGGCCACCGACTTGTTGATCTCGGAGTACGTGGGATAGACGTGGATCGTGCCGAGGATCTTGTTCAGCCCGCGGCCGTGCTTCATCGCGAGGACGAACTCGGCCAGCAGTTCTGACGCGGGGGCGCCCACGACGACCACGCCGACGATGCGGTCGCGGCCCTTCGCGGTCAGGACCTTGATGCGGCCGCGCGTCGCGCCGTCGGCGATCGCGCGATCCGACTCGTCGAATGCGAAGGTCGTGGTCTCGTAGTCGATCTCCCGTTCGCGGGCCTCGGCCTCGGACAGCCCGACCCGCGCGACCTCGGGATCGGTGAAGGTCGCCCACGGGACGACCGAGTCGTCGACGCGGAAGCGCCGGAAGGCGCCGAACAGCGCGTTGACCGCCGCGTACCAGGCCTGATGCGACGCGGTGTGCGTGAACTGCCAGGGACCGGCGACGTCGCCCACCACGTAGACGTTCGGCAGGCGCGTGCGCAGGAAGGCGTCGTGCTCGATCGTCTCGCCGGGCGCGGGCTCGATCCCGAGCGCCTCGAGTCCGAAGCCCTTCGTGCGAGGCGACCGGCCGATCGCGACCAGCAGCGCGTCGAAGTCGAGCGCGTGCTCGACCTTCGAGGCCTTGTCCACGACGACGATGCGCTTCCGGCCGTCGACCTCTTCGCATCGCACCGCTTCGTGACCGAGCAGCACGTCGACCCGGTCGGCCCGCAACCCGTCGAGCACCGCGGCCGAGACCTCGGTGTCCTCGCGCATCAGCAGCACCTCGCGCTGCTCGACCTGCGTGACCGCGGAGCCGAGGCGCGCGAAGCACTGCGCGAGCTCGCAACCGATCGGCCCGCCACCCAGCACGACCAGGCGCTTCGGCAGTTCGGTCAGCCCCCACACCGTGTCCGACGTGAGGTAGCCGGTCGCATCGAGTCCCGGCAGCGGCGGCACGAACGGGCTCGAGCCGGTCGCGACGACGAGGCTTCGCGCCGTCAGCGTGCGCGTGCCCTCCGCGGAGTCGATCTCGACCGCCCACGGCGACACGATGCGCGCATGACCCTTCACGACGTCGACGCCGAGACTTCGATAGCGTTCGACCGAGTCGTGCGGCGCGATGGTGGCGATGGCCGCATGCACGCGCGCCATCGCGGCCGCGAAGTCGACGGTGCCGGTCACGTCGCGCAGACCGAGTTCGTTCGCACGCCGCAGCTCGCTCGCGAGGCGCGCCGTGCGGATCAGGGTCTTCGACGGCACGCAGCCGGTGTTGAGGCAGTCGCCGCCCATCTCGCGCGCCTCGACGAGCGTGACCTCGGCCTTCGTCGCGGCCGCGATGTAGGCCGTGACGAGGCCGCCCGAGCCCGCGCCGACGACGATCAGGTTGCGATCGAAGCGGGCCGGCTTCTTCCATCCGCGATAGACCTTCCTCGCCTGCCACCACGACACCAGTCCCTTCGCGATCAGCGGGAAGAGGCCGAGCAGCACGAAGCTGCCGAGCAGTGCGGGCGACAGCACGTCGGACGGCTTCGC
>CALMOR010000043.1:12079-18592 GCA_937872165.1 uncultured Burkholderiales bacterium
GACGCGAGCTGCGTGCCGGCGTTCACGTAGATCGCGGTGGCGGGCAGCATGCCGAGCTGGCTGACCCAGTAGTAGCGCGTCGCCGCGAGGGACGTGATGCCCATCAGCAGGTTGACGACGAAGAACGGGAACACCGGCACGAGGCGCAGCGTCAGCAGATAGAACGCGCCGCCGCGTCGCATCCCCTCGTCGACCGGGCCGAGGAAGCGGCCGAAGCGCGCCTTCACGGTATCGCGCAGCAGATAGCGGGCGGCCAGGAACGCGAAGGTCGCGCCGATCGTCGCCGCGAACGACACCGCGACGACGCCGGTCACGAGGCCGAAGATCGCGCCGGCCGCGAGCGTGAGGATGGTGGCGCCCGGGATCGACAGGCCGGTCACCAGGACGTAGACGACGAAGAACGCGGCGAGCGTCGCGAACGGATGCGCGTGATCGAACGCGGCCAGGTCGTCGCGGCTCTGCTTGAGGAAGTCGAGGCTGAGCAGGTCGCCGAGCTCGAAGTGCCGATAGAGGACGACGGCGACGACGGCGACGAGCGCGAGGCCGAGGCCGATCCAGCGCTTCTTCGTCACGTCGATCCGATCATGCCTCGAGCGCGCCGCCGCAGCTGCTGCCCTGTCCCGCGGTGCAGCCGTAGCAGTGGTCGGCGACGCGGATCGCTTCGCCGGCGGCCGTGTGGGCGACCAGGTCGCGCAGGTGGGCGCGGGCGCGGCCGGCCACGCGCGCGGGCAGGTCGAGCATCTGGTTGAAGTCGCAGTCGTAGAGATGGCCCTGCCAGTCCACGCTGACGAGCGAGTGGCACATCACGCCGTCGAGGTTCTCCGCGCGATAGGCGCCCTTCAGCAACGCCATGTAGTCCGCGAAGCCGCCCTTCGAGACCAGCGTGCTGCCGAAGCGCTGGATCGGCATGTTGGTCAGCGCGAAGAGATGGTCGAAGCGGATTCCGAAGTGCGCGGCGAGCTCGCGCCTGTAGTCGGCCTCGAGCGCCTGCTGCGGAGGCGGCAGCGACGGCCCCTGCGGGTTGTAGACGAGGTTGAGGACGAGCCCGTCATCGCCGTTCGCATAGCCGAGCGCGTTGAGCCGCCGGAGCGCCGCGATGCTCTTGTCGAAGACGCCGTCGCCGCGCTGCCGGTCGACGTTGTCGATCGAGTAGCACGGCATCGACGCGACGATCTCGACGCGCTGATCCGCGAGGAAGGCGGCGAGGTCTTCCTGGCCGGGCTCGAACAGGATGGTGAGGTTGCAGCGATCGATGACGCGGACGCCGAGCGCGCGGGCCGCGACCACGAGCCGCCGGAAGTGCGGGTTGAGTTCGGGCGCGCCCCCCGTGACGTCGAGCGTGGCGATCGCCCGTCGTTCGAGCACGTCGACGACCAGGTCGACGGTCTCGGCGTCCATCGCTTCGGTGCGATGCGGCCCCGCGGCGACGTGACAGTGCAGGCAGCTCTGGTTGCAGCGATACCCGAGGTTGACCTGCAACGTGTCGAGAGCACGGCGCCTGAGCGGCGGGAAGTCGGAGCGGACGAGCAGGGGAAGGGTGGCGTGCATCGGGGACGCGGAGCGGGAGGAACGGAGAGTGCGATCGTCGTGTCGCTAGTCGGCGAGCCGCGGCATCGGTTACAGCCGGCGATGAAGACGAGGGCGCGAAGGTGGTTGTTCGCGAGAGGCGAAGATCCGCCGTCCCGGGCCGACTTCCGTCGCGATCGGTGCGCGATGGCGAGGAGCGCCGTCCGCTTTCCTCGTCACGCCGGTCGCGGGTCGGGTCCGGACCGCATCGATCCGCGGGCGACTCGGGCAGCGGTTTCGGTGCGTCGCGGCGACGTGATCGTCCGCAGCGGACGATGCGGGGGCGATGCGGGGGCGATGCGGGGACGATGCGCGGCTCGCGGGTCCATGCGCGTTCGACGAGCGTGCGGCTCGGTCGGCGCGGGCGTCGCTTCGCGCGATCGGGTCTTCTTCCCGCTGGGTTCCCGAAGCCGACCGAAGCCGGTCGGCGAAGTCTTCGAAGGGGTCGTTGGGCGAGTACCCTTCGCGACGCGGGCCAGGGAGATGCCGGGAGCGGCAGGATGGACAGGATGGAGCGGAAGGCGGATCGCGTGGCTTCGAAGGTTTCCCTATCGCATCGCCGGGACCGTCGCGCCGCGATCGTTCGCCGGTCCGCTTCGATTCATCGCGCGACGCTCGCGGTCGTCGGGCAGCGCGAGCCTTGAACGACGGCGCCTCGATCGCCGACGTGTCGCTGCCTGCGGGTCGCGGCTGCCCGGTCGGCCATCGCCATGCACCGGCGGCCCTCGCGCGCGCCGCGGACGCGACCTGCGACGTGCTGTACGTCGTCGGTGGTCTCTACGGCAACACGCCGGCGCTCGACCGCATCGTCGAGGCCTTCGAACGCGAGTCCGGCTCCAAGCGTCTCGTCTTCAACGGCGACTTCAACTGGTTCGACGTCGAGCCGGCTCGCTTCGAAGCCCTCAACCGGCGCGTGCTGGCGTTCGATGCGTTGCGCGGCAACGTCGAGACCGAGCTCGCGGACGCGGAGTCCGATGCCGGATGCGGCTGTGCCTATCCGGCCTGGGTCGACGACGGCACGGTCGCGCGTTCGAACCGCATCATGCGTCGCCTGCAGACCACTGCCGCGCTCTTCCCCGCGCTGCGGGACCGGCTCGTCGGCTTGCCGACGACCCGTCGCGTCGACGTCGGCGGGCTGCGCGTCGCGGTGGTCCACGGCGACGCGGAGTCGCTGTCGGGATGGGGCTTCGCGCAGGAGTCGTTGCGCGACGCCGCTCATCGACGTCGCGTCGAAGCCTGGTTCGACGTCGCCGCGGTCGATGTCTTCGCATCGAGCCACACCTGCCTGCCCATGCTGGCCGCGTGGACGACGGCGGCGGGCGGCGCCACCGCGCTGGTCGTCAACAACGGTGCGGCCGGCATGCCCAACTTCGAAGGCGATGGGAGCGGGCTCTTCACGCGCATCTCGACGACACCGTGCGAGGGACACCTGCGCCGGCACGGCACGACGCTGAAGCGCGTCTTCGTCGACGCCGTCGCGATCCCGTTCGACACCGCGCGCTGGCACGACGAGTTCCTTGCGCAGTGGGCTCCCGGCAGCGAGGCCCACGTCTCGTACTGGGACCGTCTCGCGCACGGCCCCGACTACCGTCGCCGCTCGGCCGTCCTCGAGCCGTCGGGCATCTGTTAGATTCGCGCGGCGCCGCATCGGCGTCCCGTCTTCCATGCGGAGGTTGCGATGACGAAGTCCCGCTGGGCGCTGGTCACGATCGGCGTGTTGCTCGTCGCGGTGGGCTGCACCGGACAGGCGGGCTTCTTCGCCGGCACGGAACCCGCGGACCTCGGCGTCCGCGACGGTCGGCTGAAGGCCCCGTCGAACACCGACAACAGCGTCACGAGCCAGGCCGCGCTCTTCCCCGACAGTCCGCAGCGCGAGGCCGCGGCCATCGCGCCGCTGGCGCTGCGCGGCTCCGGTCTCGCGACGATCGCGAGGATCGCGGCGATCGTCGAAGGCACCGACGGCGCGAAGCTGATCCGCTCGGGGCCCGACTACCTGTACGCGCAATACACGTCGCGCGTGATGCGCTTCGTCGACGACGTCGAGTTCTGGTACGACCCGCAGACGCAGGTCGTGCAGGTGCGTTCGGCCTCGCGGCTCGGCAAGAGCGACCTCGGCGTCAATCGTCGGCGCATCGAGTCGATCCGGACGGCGCTGGCCGCGCGACCGTAGTTCGCGCGGAGCCGGGTTGTAATGAAGGGCCCCGATCGTTCGACTCGTTCGGTGCCGATCCGCCCGGACCGGCCACCGCACAGCCTTCCTGAACGAGCTCATGCCCGATCCATCGATCCATTACGAGGGCCATCGGGCCGGCGAGCGCACCGGCGTCGAGCCGAGCCTCTTCCGCCCGCAACGCACGCCGTCGCGTGATCCGCTCGGCGACCTTCGCGGTCGCCTGGAGCGCACCGGGCAGTGGCACCCGAGCCAGCTCGCGGGTCGTCGCTGGCCGGTCGCCTGCGTCTCGCTCGAGGTCACGCAACGCTGCAACCTCGACTGCACGCTCTGCTACCTGAGCGAGTCGTCCGAAGCGGTTCGCGATTTCCCGCTCGAGGAAGTGTTCCGGCGCATCGACATCATCGTCACGCACTTCGGACCCGGGACCGACGTGCAGGTGTCGGGTGGCGAGCCGACGCTGCGGGCGCGCGACGAACTGATCGCCATCGTCGAACGGCTGACCCGCGAAGGCCTGCGCGCGTCGCTGCTCACCAACGGCATCAAGGCCACCCGCGAACTGCTCGTCGATCTCGCCGCGGCCGGCCTGACCGACGTCGTCTTCCACGTCGACACCACGCAGCAGCGCGCGGGCTATGCGAACGAGACCGAGCTCAACGCATTGCGCGACGAATACATCGGGCGCGCCCGCGGCCTGCCGATCAGCGTGTTCTTCAACACCACCGTCCATGCCGGCAACTTCGACGAGGTGCCGATGCTGGCCGCTTACTTCGTGGCCCGTGCCGACCGCGTCGCCTTCGCGTCGTTCCAGCTGCAGGCCGACACCGGCCGCGGCGTGCTCGGCGCGCGCGCGGACGCGATCGACAACGACACCGTCTTCGACCGGCTGCGCGAAGGCGCGAAGCTGCCGCTCAAGAGCAACGTGCTCGCGGTCGGCCATCGCGAATGCAATCGCAGCGCGGTGATGCTGGTCATCGACGGCAAGGTGCACGACGCGTTCGCCGACTCGGCGTTCATCCGTCGCTTCATGCGCGAGACCGCGGACCTGCGCATCGACCGCGGCACCAGGTGGCGGGCCTTCCGCTCGTTGCTGGCCGGCGTCGTCGCACGGCCCCGACTCGCGCTCGCCACGATGCGGTGGCTCGCCGCGACGATCTGGGCGGCGAAGCGCGACCTGATCGCCGCGCGGGGTCGCGTCGACAAGCTGACCTTCTTCACGCACAACTTCATGGACGCCCGCCAGCTCGACGTCGATCGAGTCGACGCGTGCGTCTTCATGGCGATCACGCAGGACGGGCCGCTCAGCATGTGCGCGTACAACGCGCAGCGCGACCGCTACCTGCTGCGTCCGCTCGAGACGTCGGAAGGGACCTGGCAGCCGCTGGCCGCGAGCGCCGAAGCCGGCAGGACCTTCCCGATCAAGTGGCTGAAAGGCCGCTCGCGCGAGGCGGCGCTGCGCGAGCGCCACGGACGGCGCGTGCGCGCCGGCGACGAAGTCGAAAGAGAGACGGCATGAGCGTGCGATCCCTGGTCCTCCTGATGTTCGGCCTCGTGCTGACGCTGTCCGGCTGTTCGACGCTGGTGCCGGTCCCGAAGGCGGCCCCCGACGCGGCGGCGACCTCGGCCACCGCGGCTCGCGACGCGTGGGCCCGCGTGCTGGATCGCTTCGTCGACGAGCGCGGCGAAGTCGACTTCGTGGCGCTCTCGGCCGACCGCGCCGATCTCGATCGCTACGTGCGCTACGTCGCCGAGACGCCGCTCGAGGCCACCGGCGACGACGCGGCGAGGCTCGCCCACATGATCAACGGCTACAACGCGCTGTCGATGTTCAACGTGATCGAGTCGGGCATCCCGGACACGCACGCGGGCTTCGCGAAGGTCACCTTCTTCTTCACGCGGAAGCTCGTCGTCGGCGGTCATGCGATGTCGCTCTACGCATTCGAGAAGGACGTCATCCGGCCCTACGCGCGCGAGCATCGCGATCCCCGCATCCACTTCGCGCTGAACTGTTCGGCGCGGTCGTGCCCGGTGCTGCCGAGGCGGCCCTTCACCGGCGAGCACCTCGACGCCGAGCTCGACCGCGAGGCGCATGCCTTCTTCGCGCGGCCGCAGAACCTGCGTGTCGACGAGGCGACCCGCACGGTCTACCTGAACGAGATCCTGAGCTTCTATACCGAGGACTTCGTCCCGGTGCCGGCCGAGAGCCTGATCGCCTATGTCGACCGCTATGCGTCGACTCCGGTGCCGCTCGACTACAGGGTCCGCTTCACGCCGTACGACTGGACCGTCGCGAACAGTCGACGCAAGCCCTGACCGACGGCGGTCCGCGTCGGGCTCAGGGTCGCCGACGATCGAGCGCCTCTCGTGCCAGCGACGCATCGGGCCGCGACGGCTGCAGGCGATCGAGTTGGTCGAGCAGGTCGCGCGCACGGGTCGGATCGTCGCGCGCGGGACTCGTCGTCATTCTCAGCAGCGGGTCGTAGGCCGGCCGGGAATCGGGGCCGATCCGCAGGATAGACGGCAGCGGCTCGCGGACCTGGGCGAGCATCGCGGAGACGTCGGCCGTCGGCCTGACGCCGCGGCCGGTCGCGACGAAGCGATCGCGTGCCCGCCAGTAGGCGACGAGGCGGCGCGCCGTCCCGGGGTCGTCGTCGCGGGCGACGACATCGGTGACCTCGATCGACAGTCGGTCGAGCAGTTCGACCAGCCGGTCCTGCGGCGACGCGAGCGGAGCATAGGCGGCGCGCGGCGCGAGATAGGCCACCACGGGCCGATCG
>CALMOR010000044.1 GCA_937872165.1 uncultured Burkholderiales bacterium
CGTTGATGTTCCAGGTGGCGATCTTCACGTCGGGCGATCGGCAGAAGGGAGGGAGCCGGCGTTTGCATGGATGCAACACGACGCATTGGTGATGGCCGCCGCGTGCGGCAGTATCGCGGTTTTCGATCCCGACATCGCCATGACTGGAACCCTAGTCCTCTGCGTCGCCTTCGTCGCGCTCGCCGGTTGCGCCACTATGTCGAACGACAAGCCCGCCGACGAGGCCCAGGCGGTCTGTCATCGCGAATATCGCCTGGGGTCCAACCTGCCGACTACCGTCTGCGACACGCCGGTGTCGGAAGCGGAACGCCAGAAGTCGGTCGATGCCCTGCGCTCCAACCTGCGCCCCAACGTCCGTCCCGGCGGCAGCGGTGGCTGACGCGACCGACGCGTCAGCGCCGCGAGCGTAGGGCCGTTCGGTTTTCGAAGCGCAGCTCGGGGACGTCGCCGACGCGCTCCTCCTTCGGGCGACGGCCCGATGGTCGGCGCCTGTCTCGTCGTAACGTATTCGATCGCGCGGGACCGCGACCTCGGCGTTCAGTCGTCGGCCTGCGCCATCCGGGCACGCACCGCAGTGAGCTCCGCCTCCAGCGCACGGACCCGTCGCAGCAACGACACGGCTACCGCGAGTCCCTCCGCATCGAGCTCGAAATGCTCGCGCAGCCGGTTCGCCGCGCGGGCCAGCACCACGCCCTCGGCCTCGAACGAACGCGTTGCGCGTCCGGCCTTCATCGGCAACGCGCCGCACTCGACGAGCTCGTCGAGCGACGACGGCGGAAGGCCCGACATCTCGAGCACCTCGTGCACCGAATAGTCCGAACGCGCCTCGATCCACACGACTTCGCTTCGTTCGATCGTCATGAGCCTCCTCCCGTTGGCGCGCGCGCTCGCGCATCGAACGACGAGACCTTTCCCAGTTCGGTGAAGAGCTCGCGTTCGCGCACGGTCGGCGCGACCGGTACCTCGATCCGCACCACCGCATACAGGTCGCCCGCAGTGTCTTCGCCGTCCCCGAGGCCGCGCTTCGACAATCTGAGCTTGCGTCCGGCCGCGGTGCCGGGCGGCACGTTCATCTCGACCGCGCCACCGAGCGTCGGGACCTCGACGCGCGCGCCCAGCACGGCTTCCCACGGCGCCAGCGCGAGGTCGAGATAGAGGTCCTTGCCATTGACGCGGAACACCGGATGCGGCTGCACGGCCAGCACCAGATAGAGGTCGCCCGGGCGGCCGCCGTTCGGTGACGGCGCGCCCTTCGCGGCGAGGCGCAGACGTTGTCCGTCGGCCGCGCCCGTCGGGATCCTGACGCGGAAGGTGCGGTTGGCGCGACGGGGCAGGCCGTCGTCGCCGACCTCGGGGATCGCGAGGTCGATGTCGATTTCGGCGCCGTCGTGGACCTGCTCGAGCGTGACCGGCGCGGCCACTTCGAAGTCCTGGCCGCGCGCGGGCTGGCGTTGTCCCGCTCCGCCTCGGCCGAAGGCCGCGAACAGGTCGGACAGATCGACGTCCTCGAAGCGGCCTCCTTGCCCGAAGGTCTCGTCGCCGAAGGTCTGTCGCCATCCGCTCGGCGGCTCGACGTCCTCGCCGGGCCGGTGGCTGCCGAGCTGGTCGTAGGCCGCGCGCTTGCCGGTGTCCTTCAGCGTCGCGTAGGCTTCGGCCGCTTCCTTGAAGCGCTCCTCGCCGTCGGGGTCGCTGGAGACGTCGGGATGAAATCTGTGGGCGAGCTTGCGATACGCCTTCTTGATCTCGGCCTCGGTCGCATCGCGCGCGACCCCGAGCACCTCGTAGTAGTCCTTGAACTTCATGCGGCGCGAGCGAGGTCGTTCACGCCCTTCACATCGCGACGGTCCTGTGCTCGCCGAGGTCCTCGGGCGGCGCGCCGGTGATGGCGGCCTTCGCCATCTTGTAGAGCTGGACCGGCTTGCTCTCCTTGACGTCCCAGTACTCCGCCTTGTGGACATCGACGCGGATCATGACGAGGTCCGGGTCGTCGACGCCCCGGGGAAACCATGCCTTCACCATCGGACTCCACAGCGCCTCCATGCGGGCGCGGTCGTGTTCGAGCTGCGCATCGCCGGACAGAGACACGTAGACGTCGTCGCCGTGGTCGGTGTACTGGAGGCCGACGGTCCCGTGTCGAAGGACCGACACGGCCGGCGGCGACGAGCGCGACGTGAAGAACCACAACGTGCCGCTGAACTCCTTCTGCACGGTCGTCATCGGTCGTGCGGTGAGACTGCCGTCCTCGTCGGACGTGGTCAGCATCGCATAACGAATATCCTTGATCCTCTTCCACACGTCTTCGTACTGGTCGCTCGGGGTCATGACGATTCCTTGGTGATGGCGGGTCCTGCGTCTACAGAGAACTGCCGACGGCGAAGGCGAGGATGACGAAGACGACGAAGAGAGCGAGCGCGATGAAGAACAGCACCTTCGCGATCGAACGGGCTCCCTGGGCGATGCCGGTGAAGCCGAAGACGCCGGCCACGAGCGAGACCACGAAGAAGATCAGTGCCCAGCGCAGCATGGAGGACTCCTTGTCTGGAAGAGCCGCAAGTATCGGGATCGGGTCGAAGCGTCCGTATCGGACGATGCCGCATCCGCCCTTCGGACCGGTCGTTGGCGCGGCGCTTCGCGAGTCGTGCTGCTCGCGCCGCTGCTGCTGCGCGACGCGCGACTGACGCGCCGTCACGCGGCCGGCGGACTGACGGGCTTCGCCTCACGCCGCTGATCTCGACGATCGTGCTCGGGCTCGACGACCCGTCGCGCTTCGGCTGGTCCATATCGGGCGCGCGGGTGCTCGTCGTCGGCGGCGCGTGGACCGGAACTCGCCGCGACCGAGCAGGTGACGGCCGCCCGTAGCCGAGCGGCCGGGTCCCCGGTCGACCGCCTCCGTCTCAGTGGACCTGGACCGAGATGCGGCGTGGTTGCGCGTCGGCCGCCTTCGGAATCCGGATGCGCAGCACGCCGTGGGTGTACTGCGCGTCCATCTTCGACGCGTCGAGCTCCTTGCTCAGCGTGAAGGTGCGGCGGTAGCGCGTCATCTGCACCTCCGCATGACTCGCCGACAGATCCGGCGGCAACGCGAGGCCGAGCTCGCCGTCGATCGACAGCGAGTCCGCCTCGACGTGCACGTCGAGTCGATCCTTCGGCACGCCGGGCAGGTCCGCGAACAGCGTGATACCGGTCGCATCCTCGACGACGTCGACGGGCGGCAGCAGAGTCGTTTCGCGGCGTTCGCGCTTCGAATGGTTCTGCGCGGCCTGCCCTAGGTTGCGCGACCCGTCGGCCGGCGATCGCGATGGGGTGTGGTCTTCGCTCATGAGGGTTCTCCTTGGATGACGGGTTTCACTGGACCGCGATGCGGCGAGGGGCGGTCGCCTCGCGCCGCTTCACGCTCACGTGCAGCACCCCGTCGCGATAGTCCGCCTCGACGCCGTCGGGATCGATGTCCTCGGGAAGGCTGACGACCCGACGGAAGCGGCCGCGGAACCGTTCGTTGATGTGGGCGGTGGTGCGATCGTCCTGCCCGCTCGGGGCGACCGACCGTTCGCCGGCGATCGTCAGGACGCGACGATCGAGGTCGAGCTGGATCTTCTCCGGATCGATGCCCGGTGCGAACGCGTAGATCTCGACGGACGACGGCGTGTTGCCGACGTTGAGCGCGGGATAACCCTGCGCGAAGCCGCGGATGCTGGGCGTGACCGAGTCGAACGTACCGAGCATCTCGCGCTGCAGTCGATCGAGCTCCGCGTAGAGGTCACGGGAGAACAGGCCTGGATACATGATGGACTCCTCGTTCGGCGGCGCAGCCGGTATGCCGCGCCCGATGTCGCCGATGTTGGCGATCGCCTGCGACGACGAGGATGCCGCTTTCGGCTGAAGCGCTTGTCGGCCGCCGGACGAGCCGGTTCTCAGGCGAGTTCGCCCCGGAGGTCGTGCCCTGCGGCGGCCGTGACGCGGACCGTCGTGAAGGCACCGACCCCGACCTTCTGTCGCCATGCCAGGCGGCCGCTCGCCGACGAAGGCGGCGCGACGATCACGTTGCCGTCGATCTCGGGCGCGTCCGCGTACGAGCGACCGATCGCGCCGTCGGGCCCGACCTCGTCGATCAGCACGCGCTGCAGCGTGCCCACGCGGCGGCGGACGCGACGCGCGGAGATCGCTTCCTGCACGGCCATGAAGCGTGCACGACGCTCGTCGCGCACCTCGACCGGCAACGCACCGCCGAGCGCGTTCGCGGTCGCGCCGTCGACCGGCGAATAGGCGAAGCAGCCGACGCGGTCGAGTCGGGCTTCTTCGAGGAAGTCGAGCAGGTAGCGGAACTCCGCTTCGGTCTCGCCGGGAAAGCCGGCGATGAAGGTCGAGCGGATCACGAGGTCGGGACACATCGCGCGCCACGCTTGAATGCGGTCGAGGTTCTTCTCGCCCGAGGCCGGCCGCTTCATCCGCCTGAGCACGTCGGGATGCGCATGCTGGAACGGCACGTCGAGATACGGCAGCACCTTGCCCTCGGCCATCAGCGGCAGCACCTCGTCGACCGACGGATACGGGTAGACGTAGTGGAGGCGGACCCAGGCCTCATGGCCGCTCGCGAGCGTCGCGAGTTCGCGCACGAGCTCGGTCATGCGCGTACGCACCGGACGACCGGCGACGAAGTCGGTGCGATAGCGCAGGTCGACCCCGTAGGCGCTCGTGTCCTGCGAAATCACGAGCAACTCCTTCACGCCGCTCTTCAACAGGCTCTCGGCCTCGCGCACGACCTCGCCGATCGGACGCGAGACGAGGTCGCCGCGCATCGACGGGATGATGCAGAAGCTGCAGCGATGGTTGCAGCCTTCGGAGATCTTGAGATACGCGTAGTGCTTCGGCGTCAGCTTGACGCCGTGATCGGCGATGCGCGCGAACGCGAGGTCGACGAACGGGTCGTGCGGCTTCGGCAGATGCAGGTGCACGTGCCGCATGACCTCCTGCGACGCGTGCGGCCCGGTGACCGCGAGCACTTTGGGATGGACCTTCGCGACGACGTCGTCGCCGGCGGCGTCCTTCTTCGCACCGAGGCATCCGGTCACGATGACCTTGCCGTTCTCGGCCAGCGCCTCGCCGATCGCGTCGAGCGACTCCTGCACCGCCGCGTCGATGAAGCCGCAGGTGTTGACGATGACGAGGTCCGCACCGTCGTAGGTCTTCGACGTCTTGTAGCCTTCGGCCCGCAGCTGCGTGAGGATCTGCTCGGAGTCGACGAGCGCCTTCGGGCAGCCGAGCGACACGAAGCCGACGCGGGGTTGGGCGGTACTCATCGTTTCGCGATGCTCCAAAAATTTCGTCGCCCCGGCCCTTCGACTGCCTGCGAGGCAGGCGCACAGGGTAAACTTCAGCCTTTGGCTGAAGGCCGGGGCCGCTGGATGCAAGCGCGCGTTCTAATTCCAGCGGCCCCGGCCTCCGCCGGGGCGACGGGTTTGGTA
>CALMOR010000045.1:0-1291 GCA_937872165.1 uncultured Burkholderiales bacterium
GCCGGTGACGGCGAGCTACCCCGCTAAAGAAATGGTCGCCGCTCGCGATGCCGAAGGGAAACGCGGCCGGCGTCGTCGCGGGCGGCCCGCCGTCGTCGGAGCAGGCGGCGAGGCCGCCGCCGACGGCGACGCTGGCAGCGGCCGACAGGGAGCGGATGAGGAAGTCGGGACGATGCGCTGATCGGGCCATGGAACGAAGCTCTCGGAAAAAGCTTCATCCGACCGGACGCGCGAGCCAGTGCCGTGAATCGCGCGAATCGATCGAGCACGGCGTCGTTCGCACGGCACGTGCAGCCCGTCGCGGCCCGCGTCGGGCGAGCGTCAGCCGAGGCCGTGCGCGAGATCGCGGCAGAGGTCTTCGACGCTCTCGAGCCCGACCGCCACGCGCAGCATCCCGTCGCCGATGCCGGCCGCGGCGCGCGCCTCGACGCCGACGCGTCCGTGCGTCGTCGTCGCCGGATGCGTGATCGTGCTGCGCGTGTCGCCGAGGTTCGCGGTGATCGAGATCATCCGACAGCCGTCGACCACGCGCCATGCGCAAGCGCGCAGGTCGGACCCGTCGTCGACGAGCTCGAAGCTCACCACCGCGCCGCCCGCGCTCTGCTGCCGTCCGACGAGCTCCGCTTGAGGATGGCTCTCGAGCCCCGGATAGAGCACCCGCGCGACGCGCGGGTGCGCCTCGAGCCAGCGCGCGAGCACGAGCGCGTTGGCCGACTGCTTGTCCATCCGCAGCGACAGCGTCTCCAGTCCCTTCAACAGCACCCACGCGTTGAACGGGGACAGCGACGGGCCGGCCGTGCGCAGCACCGGCATGATCCGCTCGCGCATCAGGTCGGCCTTGCCGAGGACCGCTCCGCCCATCACGCGCCCCTGACCGTCGAGGAACTTGGTGGCCGAGTGGATCACGAGGTCCGCCCCGTGTTCGATGGGACGCTGCAACGCCGGCGTGCAGAAGCAGTTGTCGACGATCAGCAGCGCGCCGCGGGCCGATGCGATCGCCTTCAGCGCGGCAATGTCGGCGATCTCGGCGGTGGGGTTCGACGGCGTCTCGACGTAGAACAGCTTCGTTCCGTTGCGCGTCGCCGCGGCCCAGGCGGCCGGGTCGGTCGGATCGACATACGTCGTCTCGACCCCGAAGCGGGACAGGATCGTGTTGAAGAGCTGCACCGTCGCGCCGAAGATGCTGCGCGACGCGACGATGTGGTCGCCCGCGTTCACGAGTCCGAGGCAGCAGGTGAAGATCGCGCTCATCCCCGACGAGGTGGCGACGCAGGCCTCGGCGCCTTCGAGC
>CALMOR010000045.1:1301-5263 GCA_937872165.1 uncultured Burkholderiales bacterium
CGCCTCGTCGAGCGCCGCGAGCCGGTCCTGGAACATCGTGACCGTGGGATTCTAGAAGCGCGAATAGACGAAGCGGTCCGTGCTGTCGGCGAAACGCTCGGCGGCCTGCGCCGCGTTGTCGAACACGAAGCTCGAAGTCAGGAAGAGCGCTTCGGCATGCTCGCCGAACGCCGTCCTCTGCGTGCCCGCGCGAACCGCACGCGTGTCGAAGTCCCAGTCGTTCTCGTTGCGGTGGTCCATGTGCTCGCTTCGCTTTCGGCCTGAAATGAAAAACCCGCTTCCCGACTGCTGAAGCGGGTGGCGTCGAAAGCATCGGACGCATCGGACCGACTGCGTGCCTCGCGACGAGGACTCACTTTAGCGGCATTTGTACGGGGCCTGCCTCGACCCCTTCGCGCCCGCAAGCGGTTCAACTCGGCGCGGAGCGGATTCTCGTCGGCCGGGCACGACGAGTCAAGCGAGCGCCGAGCCGTCCGTCCCACGTCCGACCGGATCGACGCGTGCGGTCCGGCGCAGCGGCAGTCCGGCATCGTCTGATAGCCCCGACCGCGCCGCGTCGCTTATATCTCCTGCATGAGAATCGACATGACACCGCGCGACCTGTGGCCGCTGATCAAGCAGTCGGTCACCTCCTGGTCCGACGACTACGCGCCGAGCATGGGCGCCGCCCTCGCCTACTACACGGTCTTCTCGATCGCGCCGCTGCTGCTGATCGTGATCTCGATCGCGGGCCTGATCTACGGCGAGGAGGCGGCGCGCGGCGCGATCTTCACGCAGATCAGCGGGCTCGTCGGCAACGAGGGCGCCGCCGCGGTCCAGGGATTGCTGAAGAGCGTCAACAAGCCGAGCGAAAGCATCGTCGCCACCATCGTCGGCCTGTGCACGCTGCTGCTCGGCGCGACCACGGTGTTCGGCGAACTGCAGGACGCGCTCAATCGCATCTGGCGGGCGCCGGCGCTCACGCAGAGCGGCGGGCTGTGGAGCCTGCTGCGGCGTCGGCTGCTGGCCTTCGGGATGATCCTCACGATCGGCTTCCTGCTGATCGTGTCGCTGCTGCTCAGCGCGGCGGTGGCCGGCATCAGCAGCTGGCTCGGCCCGAGCTTCATCGGCTGGGAGGCGCTGCTGCACCTGATCAACTTCGCGATCGGCTTCGGCGTCACGACGGTGTTGTTCGCGATGATCTACAAGATCATGCCGCGCGTGAACATCGCCTGGCGCGACGTGTGGCTCGGGGCCGCGGTGACGTCGCTGCTGTTCTCGATCGGCAAGTTCCTGATCGGCCTCTACATCGGCAAGACCAGCGTCGCTTCGGGCTTCGGCGCAGCAGGCTCGCTGGCCGTCCTGCTCGTGTGGATCTACTACTCGACGCAGGTCTTCCTGATGGGTGCCGAGTTCACATGGGTGTACGCCAACATGTACGGCTCGCGACACGGCAACGACACGCTGGCCGTCGCGCCGGTCGTCCCGGGGCGCAGCGCCGAGGACGGCGACCACGGAGTCCTGCCGAGTCAGGCCGCGCGGTGAGCGCCCGCCTCAATGCTCCGGTGCCAGGTTCAGGTTGAGCTGCGAGCGCGACTCGGCGTCGACGGTGGGCGGATAGAGCCGTGAATGTTCGAGCCGGTCCAGATAGGCCGGCGTGACATCGCCGGTGATGTAGTCGCCGTCGAAGCACGAGGCCTCGAAGCGCGCGATTCCCGAGGCGGCCTCGTTGATCGCCGTCTTCATGTCGTCGATGTCCTGATAGACGAGGACGTCGGCACCGATGGCCGCGCGGATCTGCTCGTCGTCGCGGCCGCTCGCGATCAGCTCGCTGCGGGTCGGCATGTCGATGCCGTAGACGTTGGGGAAGCGCACCGGCGGCGCGGCCGACGCGAAGATCACCTTGTTCGCTCCGGACTCGCGCGCCATCTCGACGATCTGGTTGCTGGTCGTGCCGCGCACGATCGAGTCGTCGACGATCAGCACGTTCTTGCCCTTGAACTCGACACCGATGGGATTCAGCTTCTGGCGCACGGACTTCTTCCGCACGGCCTGTCCCGGCATGATGAAGGTGCGACCCACGTAGCGGTTCTTGATGAAGCCCTCGCGATAGTCGAGCCCGAGGCGCAGGGCCATCTGCATCGCCGCGGGCCGGCTCGAGTCGGGGATCGGCATCACGACGTCGATGTCGCCGAGCGAGAGCTCGCGCCGGATCTTCGCGGCCAGCATCTCGCCCATCCGCAGGCGGGCCGCATAGACCGAGATGCCGTCCATCACCGAGTCCGGCCGCGCGAGGTAGACGTACTCGAAGACGCAGGGGTTGAGCGAGGGCTTCTCCGCGCACTGCATGGTGTGGAGCTGGCTCTCGATGTCGATGAACACGGCCTCCCCCGGCGCCACGTCGCGCACGAGCCGGTACCCCAACCCCTGCAGCGCCACCGACTCCGACGCGACGCAGTACTCGCGTCCGTGGTCGGTCTCCACTTCGCCGAGCACGAGCGGGCGGATGCCGTAAGGGTCGCGGAACGCGAGGACCCCGTATCCCGCGATCTGCGCGACGACCGCATACGAGCCGCGCACCCGTCGGTGGAGACCGCTCACCGCCTTGAAGACGGCCGCGGGATCGAGCGAATAGCCGGCGGTGGCCATCTGCAGTTCGTGCGCGAGCACGTTGAGCAGGACCTCGGAGTCCGACTCGGTGTTGATGTGCCGTCGGTCGATGCGGAACATCTCGTCCTTCAGCTGTTCCCAGTTGGTCAGGTTGCCGTTGTGCGCGAGCGTGATGCCGAACGGAGCGTTGACGTAGAAGGGCTGAGCCTCCTGCGCGCTGACCGCCGACCCCGCGGTCGGGTAACGGACCTGCGCGATGCCGGCGTTGCCCGCGAGGTCGCGCATGTTGCGGGTCCGGAAGACGTCGCGGACCAGCCCCGAGCCCTTGTGCATCGAGAAGTTCTTGCCGAGACCGGTCGCGATGCCGGCCGCGTCCTGGCCCCGGTGCTGCAGCAGCAGCAGCGAGTCGTAGAGCAGCTGGTTGACCGGCCCCTGCGAGACGACGCCGACGATTCCACACATGGTTCGGATCCTGATGGCCGGCCGCGATGCGGCCGGGTTGCCTAGAAGTTGACGTGCCGGGCCCAGGCCTCGGGCAGCCACGGCTTGACGATCCGCACCGCGCTCACGGCCGTCTCGGAGAACATCGCATCACGCCACACCGGCTGCCTCGGCAGGTCGGTCAGCCCGGCGAGGATCACGAGCGTGAGCACGATCAGGATGCCGCGCGCCAGTCCGAAGAGCCCGCCGAGGCCGCGGTCGGCGACCTCGAGGCCCGACGCGGCGATGATGCGGGCGATCGCGAGATTCACCAGCGACGACAGGAGCAGCATGCCGACGAATAGGATCGCGAAGCCCGCCACCAGCCGCACCGTCCCGGCAGGCAGCGCATCGGGCAGCAGGGCCGCCATTTCGGCGCCGTAGCGGTTCGCGACGACGAAGGCGGCGAGCCAGGCGAAGAGCGACAGCACCTCCCGGACGAGGCCGCGCAGGGTACTGATGACGACCGACGCGAGCAGGATCGTCAGCAGCACGTAGTCGAACGCGGTCATCGCATGCGAGGGGCGGCGTCACGGCGACGGCTGGCGACGCGACTTCACAACGCGACGACCGAGCCGTCGAGCTTCATCGTCTTCAGCTTCTGCTTCGCGCGGTCGGCCGCGTCGCGCGACGGGAGGGGGCCGAGGCGGACGCGGGTTCGCAGGCCCTGCGATGTCGACACCGACTCGGTGTACGAGCGGAGCCCGTTGGCGACGAGCTGGTCGCGCAGTCCGCGGGCCTTGTCGGCCGCCGAGAACGCGGCGATCTGCACCGCGTAGGTCCGGTTGCCGGAGGCGTCCGCGGCAGCTCCGGCCGGTACGTCGGCCTTGCCTTCGAGCGCCGCGAGCGCCCGCGGATCGTCGCCCGGCGCCGGCTTGTCGGTCGCGGTCGAA
>CALMOR010000045.1:5273-12930 GCA_937872165.1 uncultured Burkholderiales bacterium
GGCTGTCTTCGCCGCCGACGGGCTCCGGATCGCCGTCTTCGCCGGGACGTCGGCCGTCCGCTCCGCGACCGAAGGCGCGTCCGGTTCCGGCGCCGCGGAGTCGGCGTCGGGCACCGCGGGCGACGGCGCCTCGGCGGCCGGTGGGCCGTTCGCCGCCGACGACGTCACGGCGACGGCCGGTCCGTCCGCCGAAGGGCGCAGCGGTCCGCGCGCGGACTCGGGCACGCCGCGTCTGCCTTCGAACGGCGTGTCGCGCTCGGGGATCTGCAGGCTGATGTCGTCCGACGGCGCCACCGGCGTGCGATCGAACAGCATCGGGACGAAGACCACGGCCGCGAGCGCGAGCGCGATCGCGCCGATGAGGCGACGGCGCGCGCGAGTCTTCGACGTCTCGGCGGGATCGAGGGGAGCGGTCCCTTCGAAGTCGGTATCGACCGCGACGCGGGCCTGGCGGCCGTTGCGCGGCGAGCGCCGCAACGACTCGAACGGCACGTCGTCGACGCGGACCGCCTCGACCGCTTCTTTCTTTCGCGAGAACAGGCTCATGACGACGACGGGGAATGCGCTTCGAACGACGAAGGGGCCCTGCCCGTGACGGCGAGCAGCGGTGCTGATGACGAGGTTCTTCGCGACCGATCGGGCTAGGGCTCGGAGCCCCGCGCGCGGATGACGCCGGCGACCGTGTGGAACGATCCGAAGGCGACGATTCTATCATCGGGCCCCGCGGCTTTCGACGCAGCGGCCCACGCTTCTTCCGGGCCGTCGAAGACGTCCGGCGCGACCGCGTCACCATCGAGCGGCGCCGGCAGGGACTGTCGCGCGAGGGCGAGCACGCTCGCGAGATGCGTGGCGCTGGCAGCGCGCGGCAACGGCAGCCCACAGAGGAACCACCGATCGACGCGCCCCAGCATCGGCGCGACGATGCCTTCGATGTCCTTGTCGCGCATGGCGCCGAAGACGGCCAGCGTGTACGGATGGAAGCCCATGCCGTCGAGGCTGTGCGCGAGCGCGGAAGCGGCCTGCGGGTTGTGCGCGACGTCGTACACCACGGTCGGCCTGCCGGGCATCACCTGGAAGCGGCCGGCGAGTTCGACCGTGAGGAGGCCGGTGCGGACCGCCTGCTGCGAGACCGGCAACCGTTCGCGCAACGCCGCGAGCGCGGCGAGCGCACCCGACGCGTTGAAGAGCTGGTTCGCGCCGCGCAGAGCCGGATAGGGAAGGCTGGATCGCCGCGCGCCGCGCCCGCTCCAGTTCCACTGCTGCCGGTCGCCCGCATAGTTGAAGTCGCGCCCGATCAGCCAGAAGTCCGTGCCGATCGTCGTCGCATGATCGACCAGCGAACGCGGCGGGTCGGGGTCGGCGCAGATCGCGGTACGGCCGCTCCGGTAGATGCCGGCCTTCTCGAAACCGATCGTCTCGCGCGTGGGACCGAGATAGTCGACGTGATCGACCGCGACGCCGGTGACGACCGCGCAGTCCGCGTCGACGAGGTTGACGGTGTCGAGGCGGCCGCCGAGCCCGACCTCGAGGATCACCGCGTCCACGCGGGCGAGCGAGAACAGCCTGAGGATCGCGAGCGTCGTGAACTCGTAGTAAGTGAGTTCGACCCGGGGTTCCATCGACCTCGCCGCCTCGACCGCCTCGAACTGCGCGACCACCTCTTCGTCACTGGCCTCCCGGCCGTCGATGCGGGCCCGCTCGTTGAAGCGGACGAAGTGCGGCTTGATGTAGAGCGCGACGCGATAGCCCGCGGCCCGCAGGATCGACTCGAGCATCGAGCAGGTCGAGCCCTTGCCGTTGGTGCCGCCGACCGTGACGATCGGCACGTCGATCCCGAGGTGGTCGCCGAGGCCGAGGCGGTCCGCCACGATGCGCGAACGTTCGAGTCCCATCGCGATCGCCTGCGGATGCAGGGCCTCGATCGCGCTCAGCCATCGGTCGAGCGCGAGGCTCATGCGGATGCGGGGAAAAAGAAGGGGCGCATCGCTGCGCCCCGAGGACGACGGCGGATGTCGATCAGACGGCGTCGGCGCCGGTCTCGCCGGTGCGGATGCGCACGACGGCGTCGACGTTGGTCACGAAGATCTTGCCGTCGCCGATCTTGCCGGTGCGTGCCGCCCCGACGATCGAGTCGATCGTGCGCTGCGCCGCGTCGTCGGTGACGATGACCTCGATCTTCACCTTCGGCAGGAAGTCGACCGCGTACTCGGCGCCACGATAGAGCTCGGTGTGGCCCTTCTGTCGCCCGAAGCCCTTGACCTCGGTGACCGTCAGGCCGGAGATGCCGACACCCGCCATGGCTTCACGGACCTCGTCGAGCTTGAACGGTTTGATGATCGCCGTGATGCGCTTCATGGTCGGTCCCCTTCGTTATGGATGGTGTCGCTGCGAGCCGCCGCGGGCGCTTCGGCCCGGTCAGCTCTCGAAACGGTTGGTAATAGGATAACGCCAGTCCCGGCCGAAGGCCCGATGCGTGATGCGGATGCCGATCGGCGACTGACGGCGCTTGTACTCGGACAGCTTGATGAGCCGCGCGACGCGCTGCACGTCGGCTTCCGCGTAGCCGGCCGCGACGATCTCGGCGCCGCTCTCGTCCTCTTCCATGAAGCGCCGCATGATGACGTCGAGCACCTCGTACGGCGGCAGCGAATCCTGATCGGTCTGGTCGTCGCGCAGCTCGGCCGACGGCGCACGCGCGATGATGCGCGCCGGGATGACGTCCTTCGACGCGAACACGTCGGTCGCGTTGCGCCAGTCGCAGACCTCGTAGACCAGCGTCTTCGCGACGTCCTTGATGACCGCGAAGCCGCCGGCCATGTCGCCGTAGAGCGTGCAGTACCCGGTGGCGAGTTCGCTCTTGTTGCCGGTCGTCAGCACGATGCGGCCGCTCTTGTTCGACAAGGCCATCAGCAGCGTGCCGCGCACGCGCGCCTGGATGTTCTCTTCGGTCGTGTCTTCGGCGAGCCCGAGGAACTGCGGCGCGAGCTGCGTGCGGAAGGCATCCAACATCGGCGCGATGGCGATCTCGTCGTAGCGCACCCCGACGCGCCCGGCCATCTCGCGCGCGTCGATCCACGAGATGTCCGCGGTGTAGCGCGACGGCATCATCACGGCGCGGACGCGATCCGCGCCGAGCGCGTCGACCGCGATCGCGAGCGTCAACGCCGAGTCGACGCCGCCGGACAGACCGATGATGACGCCCGGGAATCCGTTCTTGCCGATGTAGTCCGCGACGCCGAGCACCAGCGCGCGATAGACCTGCTCGGGCAGCGACAGCGGCGGTGCCACCGCGGCGCGACGCGGCACCGCGCCGTCGAAGTCGAACACCTCGACCGCCTCGACGAAGTCCTTCATCTGCGCGGTCACGGCGCCCGCTGCATCGAGCACGAAGGAGCCGCCGTCGAAGACCAGTTCGTCCTGTCCGCCGACCAGGTTGGCATAGACCATCGACAGGCCCGCGCTCGTGACGTTGGCCCGCATCACGTCGTGACGCTGCGCGAGCTTCTGGACATGGAAAGGCGACGCGTTCGGCACGAGCAGGACCTCGGCGCCCGCGGCGCGCGACGCGAGCGGCGCGTGCGGGAACCAGGTGTCCTCGCAGACGACGACGCCGAAGCGCGTCCCCTTGACGTCGAACACCATCGGCTCGGTACCGTGATCGAAGTAGCGTTCCTCGTCGAAGACGTCGTAGTTCGGCAGCTCGCGCTTGTGGACGCGACCGATCGGGGTCGAGCCTCTCCAGACCGACGCGGCGTTGTAGCGACGGGCACCCTCCATCGTCGGATGGCCGATCACGGCGTGCAATGAAGGAAACGCGGCAAGGCGTTCGACGAGCGCCGCGAGTGCGGCATCCGACCTCGCATACAATGCCGGACGCAACAGCAGGTCCTCGGGCGGATAGCCGGTCAGCGCGAGTTCCGGCGTGACGACGATGTCCGCCCCCCGTGCTGCAGCCTCCCGCGCCGCATTGAAAATCTTCTCCGCGTTGCCTTCGAGATCACCGACCGTGCAGTTGATCTGCGCGATCGCGACCCGCACCACGCGGTCGTCGGGGAGTGGGTTCACGATGGGTTCAAGCGGACGGTGGGACGCTCGATGAGCGGGCTGGCGACGATGCTTCGATCTGCGACCACGACGGCGACCGGCGTCGATCGCGACGGGTCCCGGTGTCGCGAGGCGTGAAGTATCGCATGCGTCTCGTTGCCGATCTCGCCGAGATCGGCGCGTCGCGCTGGGATGCGCTGGTGCTCGCCGACGCGCGGCGGCGCGGGGCCGAACGCGATCTCAACCCCTTCCTGCGCTACGACTTCCTCGCCGCTCTCCACGAGACCGGCTGCGCCGACGCCGACTCGGGCTGGGGCGTCGAATACCTCGCGCTGTGGCACGACGACGCACTGGTCGGTGCGATGCCGCTCTACCGCAAGTACCACTCGTACGGCGAGTACGTGTTCGACTGGGCATGGGCGGACGCGTATCGTCGCAACGACGTCGACTACTACCCGAAGCTGTTGTCGGCCATCCCGTTCACGCCGGTGACGGGACCGCGCCTCGTCGCCGTCGACGCGACCGTCGTCGCGGCGCTGGCGAAGGCCGCGCTGCGGCATGCGCGCGAGAGCGACCTGTCGTCGCTGCACGTGCTTTTCCCCGCGGGAGCCGACGAGGCCGACGCCCTCGAGGATGCGGGTTGCATGCGGCGCGAAGGCGTGCAGTTCCACTGGACCAACGCGGGCTATCCCGATTTCGACACGTTCGTCGGGACGCTCGAACGCAAGCGTCGCAAGAACATCCGCGCGGAGCGCCGCAAGGTCCGCGAAGCCGGTGTCCAGGTGCGCCGCGTGACCGGCGCGGAAGCGACCGACGACGACTGGCGCTTCTTCGCGCGCTGCTACGCGAACACCTATCGCGCGCACTACTCGACGCCGTACCTGAACCTGAGGTTCTTCCGGCGCATCGCCGCGTCGATGCCCGAGCATCTGCTGCTCGTCGTCGCCGAGCGCGGCGGCGTGCCGATCGCGAGCTCGCTCGTGGTCTTCAACGAGACCACGCTCTACGGGCGCTACTGGGGCGAGGTCGAGCACGTCCCCTGCCTCCATTTCGAATGCGCGTACTACCAGCCGCTCGAGTTCTGCATCGAGCGCGGCATCGGGCTCTTCGAAGGCGGCGCGCAGGGCGAGCACAAGATGGCTCGCGGCTTCCTGCCGGTGAAGACCCGCTCGCTGCACTGGCTCGCCCATCCCGCGTTCGCGGATGCGGTGGGGACCTTCCTCGCGCGCGAGGCGATCGGCATCGCGCACTACGTGGACGAACTGAACGAGCGCGATCCGTTCAGGCGCGACGACGAAGGGCCGCGCTGAAGCCGCGGTCCGCTACGCGATCGCCTTCGGCGTCGCCTTGTAGTTCTTCACGCCTTCGAGGATCTCCTGCTCGGCGTCCTCGGGTCCGCCCCATCCTTCGACCTTGACCCACTTGCCTTTCTCGAGGTCCTTGTAGTGCTCGAAGAAGTGCTGGATCTGCGCGAGACGCTCGGGGTTGATGTCCTCGGCCTTCTTCCAGTGCTTGTACCAGGGCAGGATCTTGTCGATCGGCACGGCCAGCACCTTCGCATCGCCGCCGGCCTCGTCGACCATCTTCAGCACGCCGAGCGCGCGGCAGCGGACGACGACGCCGTGCACCAGCGGGAACGGCGTGATGACCAGCACGTCGACCGGGTCGCCGTCGTCGGCGATGGTCCGCGGGATGTAGCCGTAGTTGCACGGGTAATGCATGGCCGTGCCCATGAAGCGATCGACGTAGAGCGTACCCGTCTCCTTGTCGACCTCGTACTTGATCGGGTCGGCGTTCATCGGGATCTCGATGATCACGTTGAAGTCGTCGGGGATGTCGTTGCCGGCGGAGACGTTGTCGAAGCTCATGGGATCCGTGCGAAGAAGGATGTTGCGTCGCGGCGAGTATACCGACGAGGGTCTCGCGACCCCGTCGATGCCCCGACGGCCGCAGTGCAGAATGACGCCTCTCGTCTTCCCGAAGCAGCGCGCATGCGGACCCACCTGATCGACAACCGTCCGTACCGGTCGTCTCCGGACGAAGGCATCGAGGTCATCGACCCGTCCGACGGGCTCGTGTTCGAGCGCATCGCGCGCGGCACGGCCGGGGACGTCCACGTCGCGGTGCGTGCGGCCCGACGCGCGGCCGACGGGACCTGGGGCCGCATGCCAGCGGCCGAACGCGGCCGCTGCCTGCAAAGCCTCGCGACGATCCTCTCGAGCCACGCCGAGGAGCTCGCGCTCGTCGAGGCGAAGGACTGCGGCAAGCCGTTGAAGCAGGCTCGCGCCGACGCCGCCGCGATCGGCCGCTACTTCGAGTTCTATGCGGGCGCGGCCGACAAGCTGCACGGCGAGACCATCCCGTACCGGAACGGCACGACGGTCTTCACGGTCCGCGAGCCGCACGGCGTGACCGGCCATGTCGTTCCGTGGAACTACCCGATGCAGATCTTCGGACGCAGCGTCGGCGGCGCGCTCGCGGCCGGCAACGCGTGCGTCGTCAAGCCGGCCGAGGACGCCTGCCTGTCGCTGTTGCGGGTCGCGGAGCTCGCGGCCGACGTGCTGCCCCCCGGCGCGCTGAACATCGTCACCGGCTTCGGGCACGAGGCCGGCGAGGCGCTGGTCGGGCATCCCGACGTCGACCACGTCTCGTTTACCGGCTCGCCCGCGGTCGGCGAGCTCGTGGTGCGCGCCGCCGCCGGGCATCACACGCCGGTCACGCTCGAGCTCGGCGGCAAGTCGCCGCAGATCGTCTTCGCCGACGCGGACCTCGACGCCGTGTTGCCGGCGGTCGTCAACGCGATCGTGCAGAACGCGGGACAGACCTGTTCGGCGGGCAGCCGCCTCCTGGTCGAGCGCGCGGTCTACGAACGTGTGCTCGACCGGCTCGCGTCGCTCTTCGAGGGCCTGCGCGTCGGGTCCGCGACGATGGACCTCGACTGCGGACCGCTGATCCGCGAGTCGCAGTTGCAGCGCGTGCGGGCCTTCCTGTCCGAGGCGGGCGACCACGGCATCGCGGTGATGGCGCAGGGTCGCGTCGTCGACGACGTACCCGAAGGCGGCTACTACCAGGCGCCGATGCTGTTGCGCGACGTGCCGCCGCGGCATCGGCTCGCACAGGAGGAAGTGTTCGGACCGGTGCTCGCGGCGATGGCCTTCGACGACGAGGCCGATGCGATCCGCCTCGCGAACGGGACGTCGTTCGGCCTCGTCGCCGGCATATGGACGCGCGACGGAGCGCGCCAGCTGCGGATGGCGCATGCGGTCCGCAGCGGACAGGTGTTCGTCAACGACTACGGCGCCGGCGGCGGCGTCGAGCTGCCGTTCGGCGGCGTCGGCGCGAGCGGGCATGGACGCGAGAAGGGCTTCGAGGCGCTGTACGGATTCACGACGCTGAAGACGATCGCGATCCGCCACGGCTGATCGACGACCCGGGACGAGGAGGCGAGATGCGGATGAAGGACAAGGTGGTCGTCGTGACCGGCGGCGGCTCGGGATTCGGCGAGGGGATCGCGAAGCGCTTCGTCGACGAGGGCGCGAAGGTGATCGTCGCCGACATCGCGACCGCGGCGGGCCGTCGCGTCGCCGACGAACTGACGGCCGCGGGCGGCGCC
>CALMOR010000045.1:12940-46721 GCA_937872165.1 uncultured Burkholderiales bacterium
CGCGGGGGCGACCGACGTGTCGAAGGACGCGAGCGTGGCCGCGCTGCTGGCCGCGACCCTCGACGCGTTCGGCGACGTGCACGTCGTCGTCAACAACGCGGGCGCCACGCATCGCAACCGGCCGATGCTCGAGGTCGACGAAGCCGAGTTCGACCGCGTCTACGCGGTCAATGTGAAGAGTCTTTACCTGACCGCGAAGCACTTCGTGCCGCACTTCCGCGCGCGCGGCGGCGGCGCGTTCGTCAACATCGCGTCGACCGCCGGCGTGAGACCGCGCCCCGGCCTCACCTGGTACAACGGCAGCAAGGGCGCCGTCATCACGACGAGCCGCTCGATGGCGGCCGAACTCGGCCCCGACGGCATCCGCGTCAACTGCGTCAACCCCGTGATCGGCGCGACCGGGCTGCTGTCGGAGTTCATGGGCGTCGAGGACACGCCGGAGAACCGGGCCCGCTTCATCGCGACGATCCCGATGGGCCGCTTCTCGACGCCGGAGGATGTCGCCAACGCTTGCCTCTATCTCGCCTCGGAAGAGGCGCGCTTCGTCACCGGCGTGTCCATCGAGGTCGACGGCGGACGTTGCGTATGACGCGTTCGTAAGGGTTGTCCCGCACTCGACTCCGTTGCATCGACGCGCTCCGCTATGCAAGATGCGATGCGCCCACGAAAACCATCAGGAGACGACATGGCTGCCAACCTTCTTTCCGGAAACGACCGGGCTCCGCTGCCGTCGTCGACTCTCGAGGAGTCGACCTACCGCAAGGTCGCGTGGCGACTCGTGCCGTTCCTGCTGATCTGCTACGTGGTCGCCTACCTCGACCGCGTCAACGTGGGCTTCGCGAAGCTGCAGATGCTGACCGACCTCAAGTTCAGCGAGACCGTATACGGCCTCGGCTCGGGCATCTTCTTCATCGGCTACTTCCTCTTCGAGGTGCCGAGCAACGTCATCCTCCACAAGGTCGGCGCCCGCGTCTGGATCGCGCGCATCATGATCTCGTGGGGCGTGCTGTCGGCCTGCATGATGTTCGTGACCTCGCCGGTGATGTTCTACGTGGTGCGCTTCCTGCTCGGGCTGGCCGAGGCCGGCTTCTTCCCCGGCATCATCCTCTATCTCACCTACTGGTATCCGGCCCATCGACGTGCACGGATCACCGCGTTCTTCATGACCGCGGTGGCGCTGTCGGGCGTCATCGGCGGCCCGCTGTCGGGCTGGATCCTGCGCGACTTCGGCGGACTGAACGGCTGGGCCGGCTGGCAGTGGATGTTTCTCATCGAAGGCGTCCCGTCGGTGCTGATCGGCATCGTCGTCCTGTTCTATCTCGACGACCGCATCGACCATGCGAAGTGGCTTTCCGCGGACGAGAAGTCCCTGCTCGCGCGCAACATCGCGGCCGACAACGCGAACAAGGTCGACGTGCCGATCGCACGCATCCTCACGCAGGGCCGGGTCTGGCTGATGGGCCTCATCTACTTCTCGTTCGTGATGGGGCTCTACGGCATCAGCTTCTGGCTGCCCACCATCATCAAGCAGACCGGCATCTCCGATGCCTTCGAGATCGGAGCGCTGTCGGCGATCCCGTGGCTCTTCGCGGTCGTCTCGATGGTCTGGGTCGCGCGTCACGCCGACCGCACCGGCGAGCGTCGCTGGCACATCGCGATCCCGGGCCTGCTCGGTGCGGCGGGCCTGGTCCTCAGCGTGGTCTGGCGCGCGGACACGACGCTCGCGATGGCCGCACTCACGCTCGCGACGATGGGCATCCTCACCACGCTGCCTTCGTTCTGGAGCCTGCCGACCGCTTTCCTCGCCGGAACCGGCGCGGCCGCCGGCATCGCGCTGATCAACTCGCTCGGCAACCTCGCGGGCTTCGTGTCGCCGTTCGCGGTCGGCTGGTTGAAGGACCTGACGTCGAGCACGAACTCGGGCATGTACCTGCTGGCCGCCTCGCTCGTGATGGGCGCGCTGCTGACGCTGTCGGTGCCGGCGCCCGCGGTATCGCCACGACCGGCCGCCTGACGCGAGGTCAGCGTCCGACCTGCGAAGTGGCCGCGGCGCGAAAATGCTCGCGGCTCTTCTCGGGCTCGTCGATCTGCTCGAAGACGCGCCCGAGCTCGTAGTGGATCAGCGTGGCGAGGCGCGCGTCGGGCGCGATCTCGAGCGCGGCCCCGAGCGCCGTCTGCGCCTTGCCCCACAGCTTCTCGCGCGCGCACAGGGTCCCCAGCGCATAGAAGGCCGACGCGTCGTCGGGATGCTCGCGAGTCCATCGTTCGGCCCGCTCGATCTGCGGCCGGGGATCGTCGGGCTGCGAGGACTTCGGATCGCGTGACCGGGACGGCGCCGTGAACAGCGCGTTGACCGCTTCGTCGCCGCTCCGCGCGTATTCCTCGACGAGCCGCGCGTCCCACTCGGCGACGAGCGCGTTCTCGATCACGACGCGGGCCTGGTACCCGAGGCCGGCCGCGTTGAAGGCCTGCGCCGCGACCAGCGCAACGTCGCCGAGCCGCTTGTCGACGTTGGGGACGCTCTGCCACAGCGCGAGCAACGCGTGCGAGTCGTCGCCGCGGGCCGCCAGCAGCGCGCGGTACGCGAGCATCTTGATCCGACGCGCGGCCGCCGGGTGCAGCGCATCGCGCTTGTTCAACGTCCGCAGCAGCTTCAGCACCGCGTCCCACTCGCCGGCGTACTGATGGGCCTTGAGGCCGAGCCGCAACGACTGGATGTGGCGTGCGCCGGCCGCGTGCAACTGTTCGACGACCGCCAGCGCCCGCGTTCCGTCGCGCGCGTCGACGAGACACTCGGCCTCGGTCATCAGCTTCGCGGCCCGCAAGCCGGGGTCGGCCTCGGCCCGTCGCAGCCAGTCGTCACGACGTCCGTACTCCCGCATGCGATGAGCCGAGCGTGCGGCGACCAGTGCCGCCAGGCCCGCCGTCTCCGGCAGCTCCTGCGCCTCCTCCGCATCGCGCTCCGCATGCCCGTAACGTCCCTCGAAGTGCGCCTGCAACGCGCTCCTCAAAGCCTTCGACGCGCGCTTCTCGCTCTGCCGTTGGCGGTAGAGCGCGACGCGCTGCGGCATCCGCACCGTCTTGTCGGCGATGCGGATCAGCGCGTACAACACGATGAACGCGACGACCGCGATCAGCAGGAAGAGGTTGAGCGACAGGTCGACCCGATACGGCGGATAGAACAGCACCACGTTGCCGGGGTCGACGCTCAAGGCCAGCGCGAGGCCGACCGCGGCCGCGAACACGACGACGCCGATCAGGAAGAAGCGCATCGCTGGCTCGCGTCAGTCGACGACCGCGAGGCCGTTCAACGCTGACCCTTGACGTTGCGCGCGGCCGTGAGGCTCTCGGCGAGCGTCGGCACCTCGATGACCGTGTTGGCGCTCTGCACCTGCTTCAGCAGCGCCAGCGCCGCGAGCGTCTGGCGCGAGCGCAGGTCGAAGTACTTGTTCAGCGCCTCCTGCACGTGCAGCAGGTCGGAGCGATAGGTCGACTCCTGGCGCGCCAGCAGCGCGAGCCGCGCGTTGAGAAGCCGCAGCTTCAGGTTCTCGCGCACGAAGTAGGTCTGCGTCGGCGCGAGCAGCAGCGCGTCGGGCTCGTTGACTTCGCGCACACGGACCAGCTGGCCGAACTTCTGCCAGGCCTCGGCTCCGAGGTAGCGCGCCTGGTCCTGCAGCCGATCGACCCAGCCGCCAGTCGCGCCGTCGCCCGGCTTCCCGCTGCGGTCGAGCGGCTCCGCGTCGAGCCGGGGACGCGGCGCCGGCTTCTCGTCGGACAGCAGCGGCAGGCTGTCGACCATGCCGACGATGCTGTCGATGCGCAGCGCGTTGCCGGCGAGGTCGACCGACGGGAGAGCCTTGAGCCGCTCGAGGTCCTTCGCGATCGCACGACGCAGCACGATGAACTGGGGGCGCTCGGTGCGGGCCACGCGTTGGTCCGCGTTCTGCAGCGCGATGATCGCGCCCTGCACGTTGCCGGCGAGCTGCAACTGCTGCGACGCGACCGCGAGGATCTGCTCGACCTCGGCCAGCGCCCAGTCGTCGCGCGTCCGCGCGAGGTCCGCGTAGAGCTGCTCGAGCGACGCCTGCTGGCTCTGCGAATCGGCGACGCGCGCCTCGACCGCGCCGAGCTTGGTCGCGTTCGACAGCGCCTGGTCCTGCGCCTGTCGGGCAGCTGCCTGGGCGGCCCGGCTCGTGACGCTGTCTTCCTGGATGCGTCGCGCGAACTCGCGTTCGCTGCGATCTAGACGGTTGGCCGCGAGGAACCACAGCGCGAGCGCGATCGCGAACACGAGGCCGAAGCCGACGACGAGCCAGACGACGATCGAGCGACGCAGGCGGCGCAATTCGTCGGCCGCCCGCACCTGCGCGGGGTCGACCACCGGCAGCGCGACGGAGGTCGCGACGGCGCCTTGAAGGGGAAGCGGAGGGCTGCTGGACACCGGCGTCATTCTATCGCCGCGAGGATGCCGCGATCCCCCGGCGCGCACAGCGATACCCGGGAGAAGCCCGCCTGCCGCGCCTTCTCGACGATGCGTCGATGGGGCGCGAGCACGAGCTGATCGAACAGCCAGGCACGCGCCGCGGTCGCGCCGCCGTCGATCGCGCCCGCGAGCGCCTGTTCGACGATCGGCGGCAGGTTCGCCACGCCCTCCGAGCTCGTGACGATGAAGACCGCCGGATCGCGCGCGGCGACGAGCCGCAGCAGCGCCCGGCTCGCGTCGGTGTCGGCGACCGGACGCGTCCGTCGATAGGCCTCGACCTCGTCGACGGCGATGCCGAGCGCGCGCAGGCGATCGGCCAGCCAGCCGCGTCCCCCGTTGCCGCGCAGGATCAGCACCCGTCCCGCGAAGCCGTGCGTCAGGCCGAGCGCGTCGTCGAGCGCGTCGAACAGCGCTTCGGAGTCGAAGCGTTCGCCGCCCTCCTTCGACGCGGGCACGACGATCGTCCGCCCGGGTCCGGCGATGCCGAAGTCGTGCAGCGTCTCGACGCTGCCCGGCCCCATCACGCCGATCGCCGTCGACGTCGGCCACGGCGAGGCGCGATGCGCGAGCGCGCGACGGATCGCATTGGGGCTGACGAACGTGACGAGGCGATAGTCGTCGATGCGAGCCATCGTCGCGAGGAGCGACGCGTCGTCGTCCACCGCCTCGATCGCGAGCACCGGCAACGCGACGACCTTGCGGCCGCGGGCCTCGAGAATGTCGACGAGGCGACGCGCCTCGGGCATCGGCCGCGTCACGACCAGCGTCGCCGTCGGATCGATCGGCAGCGCGAGATCGATCGCTCCGGCGACCACGCGCGTCAGAGCGCTTCGATGAGCGCCAGTGCGCCCTGATCGACGAGCAGCTCGCCGACGCGATGGCCGAGGGCTTCGGCCTGTTCGATCTCGTCGGCCGCGTCGCCGCGCGAACCACGACCCATGCGGACCATCGACGATGCGGTCATCAGCATCGAACCGTCGGGACGGCCGAGGACCGCGGACAGGTCGAGCTGCTCGTCCGAGGTCCACGTCGCGTGCGCTCCGAGCGGCATCGTGCAGTTGCCGCCGAGCGCGCGCGAGACCGCACGTTCGGCGAACACCGCGAGCGCGGTGCGGCGATCGTGCAGCGGGGCGAGCAGCGCGACGAGATCGGGACGATCGGCGCCGGTCTCGATCGCGAGCGCGCCCTGCCCGGGCGACGGCAGGCTCTGCTCGACATCGAGCTTGACGCGGATGCGCGACGCGAGGCCGAGCCGCACGAGGCCCGCGGTGGCCAGCAGCATCGCGTCGAAGTCGCCGCGGTCGAGCTTGTCGAGGCGGGTGCCCACGTTGCCGCGGACCGGCACGATGCGCACGTGCGGGTAGGCCGCGCGGAACTGCGACTCGCGCCGCAGGCTCGCGGTGGCGACGACCGCGTCCGCGGGCAAGGCATCGGGCGTCTCGTAGCGATTCGACACGAAGGCGTCGGTCGCGTCCTCGCGCGGCAGGATGGCCGCGAGCGTCAGGCCCGCGGCCAGCGTCATCGGCACGTCCTTCAGCGAATGGACCGCGAGGTCGGCCCTGCCCTCGAACAGCGCCGCCTCGAGTTCCTTGACGAAGAGTCCCTTGCCGCCGACCTTCGACAGCGTCCGGTCGAGGATCTGGTCGCCCTCAGTCGTCATGCCGCTGATGCCGACCTCGAGGCCGGGGTGCAGGCGTTGCAGCTCCGCACGGACGTGCTCGGCCTGCCACATCGCGAGCCGGCTCTCGCGCGTCGCGATGACGACGCGTCCGGATGCACCGGTCGTCATCGCCTCGCGCCGGTCATGGATAGAGGCCACGCCTCTCGCGCGCCTGCAGCACGCGCGTGCAAGCGACCACGAACGCCGCGGTGCGCAACGGGATGCCGTGATGCTCGCCCATCTCCCAGATGCGCTTGTAGGCATCGACCATGATCTTGTCGAGCCGCACGTTGATCTCGTCCTCGCTCCAGAAGAAGGAGCTGAAGTCCTGCACCCATTCGAAGTACGAGACCGTCACGCCACCGGCGTTGGCGATGACGTCCGGCACGACCATGATGCCGCGCTCGCCGAGGATGCGGTCGCCGTCCGGCGTCGTCGGGCCGTTGGCGCCCTCGAGGACCATCTTCGTGCGGATGCGCTCGGCCCGCTCGCGCGTGATCACGCTCTCGAGCGCCGCGGGGATGAGGATGTCGGTCTCGATGTCCCAGAAGTCCTCGTCGGCGATGCGGTCGCCGCCCTTGAAGCCGCCGATGCCGCCATGCGCCGCGACCTCGGCGAAGAGGCCCGGCAGGTCGAGCCCGTGGCCGTTGAACACGGTGCCGGTATGGTCCTGGACGCAGACGATCTTCGCGCCGCTGCCGACGAACAGTTCGGCGGCGGCCGAACCGACGTTGCCGAAACCCTGGACCGCGACCCGCGCGTCGTCGATCGAGACGTTCATGCGCCGAGCGGTCTCGCGGCCGACGACGAACACGCCGCGGCCGGTCGCCTTGACGCGGCCGAGCGAACCGCCGAGCTCGATCGGCTTGCCGGTGACGACGCCGGTCGCGGTCGCACCGACGTTCATCGAGTACGTGTCCATCATCCACGCCATGATCTGCGGATTGGTGTTGACGTCGGGCGCGGGGATGTCCGAATGCGGACCGATGATCAGACCGATCTCGCTCGTGTAGCGTCGCGTGAGCTTCTCGAGTTCCTTCAGCGACAGCGTCTTCGGGTCGACGCGGATGCCGCCCTTGGCTCCGCCGTACGGCAGGTTGACCGCGGCGCACTTGACCGTCATCCACGCCGACAACGCCATCACCTCCTCGAGCGTCACGTCGGGATGGAAGCGCACGCCGCCCTTGCCCGGCCCGCGCGACAGGTTGTGCTGGACGCGATAGCCCTCGAAGTGCGAGACCGTGCCGTCGTCGAGTTCGATGGGGATGTCGACGATCAGCGCGCGCTTCGGCCGCTTCAGCGTCTCGGACCAGCGCGCCAGATCGCCGAGGTACGGCAGGACGCGGTCGACCTGAGACAGATACGTGGCCCAGGGACTGTCGGGGGCCTGGTTGACGAACGAGAGGTTCATGATTTTCTTGTGCGAGGCGCGCCGCGCGAGTCTCGGCGCCGTCCCCCGAAAAGGCAGGCCGCGACGATACAGCAATCATCCGGCGATGTCGCGAACGCGGGGCCCCGATCGCGGTGTGCGCACCGGCGGTCGCTACCGACACCGAAGGATAGAATCCGGGGCTCGATTCCCGTGCCTTTCCCGCTCACCTTCCGGTTCCCGCCATGACCTACTGCGTCGCGATGCGACTCGACGAAGGACTCGTCTTCCTGGCCGACTCGCGTACCAACGCAGGGGTCGACCACGTCAGCACCTTCCGCAAGCTGACGGTCTACGAGCGACCCGGCGACCGGGTCGTCACGTTGATGACGTCGGGCAACCTCGCCGCGGGGCAGGCCGTGCGTCAGCTCGTGTCGGAGACCAGCGACGCCGACGGCCTCAACATCTGGAACGCGAAGAACCTGTTCGATGTCGCGCGCATCGTCGGCGACGCGGTCCGCAAGGTCCGCGCCCGCGACGCGGCCGCGCTCGAGGAGGCCGGCCTCGACTTCACGATGAGCATCATCGTCGGCGGCCAGATCAGGGACGAGCATTGCCGCCTCTTCCTCGTGTATTCGGCCGGCAACTTCATCGAGGCGCTGGCCGAGAGCCCCTACTTCCAGATCGGCGAGTCCAAGTACGGCAAGCCGGTCATCGACCGCATGATCACGCCGCGGTCCACGCTCGAGGAAGGCGTCAAGTGCGCGCTGGTGTCGATGGACTCGACGATGCGCTCGAACCTGTCGGTCGGGCTGCCGCTCGACCTGCTGTGCTACGAGGCGGGGCGGCTCGCGGTCACGCGCTTCGCGATGATCGATGCGAACAACGAGTACTTCCGCATGATCCACGACACGTGGGGCGAGCGGATGAAGCAGATCTTCCTCGAGATCCCGGCGCCGAAGTGGGACGCGGCCGGCGCGCTCGAGGACGCGTCGACCGAACCCACGCGCATGGCCGGCAGCACCTACTCGACGCAGTCGGATGCCCGCCAGCCGCGCGCGGCGCCGATGCGCGCGCTGCCGCCGGCGGACATCGACACGAGGATCGCGCAGCCGCGCGAGGAAGTGCAGACGCTGGCCGAAGACCGCGAGCACGGGCCGCAGTCCGAATGAGCAAGGCGGGCCCGCGGCCCGCCGTCTCGTAGCCCCGCCGAGCCCTCTGCGTCAGGCCGCGAGTTGCAGGCCGGCCCCGGTCGGCGTGTCGCCGGTCTGCTGCGCGCTGGTGCCGTCGCTGACGACCTCGCGGATGTTCGGCTGGATGTCGGTCATCCGCGCCGGACCGTAGATGGTCGCGAAGGCCACGTCCATCGCGTCGGGTCCCGACGCGATCCGCACCACGTTCTCGACCGGCGCGAGTCCGGTCGGATCGAACAGGATCCAGCGGCCGCCCAGGTAGGCCTCGAAGATCGCGTGGAAGTCGGGCGGCGGCTCCTCGAACTCGACATAACCGACGACGAAGCGGGCGGGGATGTTGAGCGCCCGGCACATCGTGATCGCGACATGCGCGAAGTCGCGGCAGACGCCGACGCGGTTGGCGAGCACGTCGCGCGCCGTGGTGGTCACGTCGGACTGACCGACCTGATAGATGATGTGCTCGCGCACCCAGGCCACGATCGCCTCGACCCGGCCGTGGCCGCGCGGCAGATGACCGAAGGTCCGCTGCGCCATCCCCGACAGCACGTCGGACTCGCAGTAGCGGGTCGGCAGCAGGTACTGCATCACCTCGTCGGGCAGTTCCGCGATCGACAGCTCGGGCGCCTGCCGGTCCGGCTCCTGGAAGCGGCGGACCACCCGGGCGCGATAGACGATCGACGTGGTGCCGGCCTCCGCATGGACGCGCAGCGAACGGTTGTGCGAATTCGGCGGAAGGTATTCGCGCGGCACCGCGATCGACGGCGATACGTCGAAGGATTCGGAGAGGATCGTGTGCTCCGCGATGCGGGCCGCCTCGATCTGGAAGAAGAACTCCGCAGGCCCGTTGACTTCGTAGACGAGCTTGCAGTCGATGTCGAATGTTTTCATGGAGGATCGCCGTGACCGGTTCGGCAAAAGGGCAGCGATTCTAATGGAGCGCCGGACCCGGCTGCGCATCGTCGCGAAAACTCAGCCCGCGTCCTACCGGGTCCACGGCCATGCGGAACCGTCTCGCGGCTACGGCAGCTCGGCCGTCGCTTCCGAAGAGACCGACCTCGGCGACCCGCTCTCCGTCGCCCTCGTCCGGCGCGCGACGACGCGTCGGGCCAGGGCGTTCGCGGGGCGTTCCGCGACGGCATGGATCGGCAGCGCGCAAGCGATCGATGCGATCGCGGAGACCGCCACGTGGACGGCCAGCGGCAGCTGCGCCAGTTGCGGACGAGTCGCGACCAGCCGGGCGATCGGTCGTCGGGGCGCAGCGTGGGAAGATAGCGGAAGCGCGAACCGGTGGGCTTCGCTCGACCGACGACGCTTTCTATGCGATGCGATCCTCGATCGTCGCGCTCTCACGGAAAACCATCAATGCCCGCGATCCTCGAACCCCAGCCGAGACTCGGCGACGTCCAGTGCATCACCGCGGCCGGCCTGCATCGGGTCGCGTGGCGCGAGTGGGGCGACCCCGACAACGACCGGGTGCTGGTCTGCGTCCACGGTCTCACGCGCGTGTCGAACGACTTCGACTTCTTCGCGAGGGCCGTCGCGGCCGATTATCGGGTGGTCTGTCCCGACATCGCCGGGCGTGGTCGCAGCGACCGGCTGCGCGATCCGATGCTCTACCAGGTGCCGACCTATGTCGGCGACATGGTGACGCTGCTCGCGCGCCTCGACGCGAAGACGCTGCACTGGTTCGGCACGTCGATGGGCGCGTTGATCGGACTCGTGCTCGCGTCGCTGCCGGGCTCGCCGATCGATCGACTGATCCTCAACGATGCCGGCCCGGTCCTGCAGGCGGCCGCGATCCGGCGCATCGGCGCCTATGTCGGCGAGGTGCCGCGCTTCGCGACGATCGACGAGGCCGAGTTCTACATCCGCACGATCGCGGCGCCCTTCGGTCCCCACAGCGACAGCGAGTGGCGCTTCCTCACGGAGGCCGTCATGCGTCGCGACGGCGACGCGTGGGTGCGTCACCACGATCCGGCGATCTCGGTGCCGTTCAAGGCCGTGCCCGAGACCGACACCACGCTGTGGCCGCTCTACGACGCGATCCGCTGTCCGGTGCTCGCGGTCCGCGGCGAGAAGTCGGACCTGCTGTCGCGCGAGACGCATGCGGAGATGGCGACGCGCGGACCTCGGGCGACGCTCGTGACGATCGCGAATGTCGGTCACGCGCCGACCTTCATCCACGAGGACCAGATCGCGATCGCGCGGGACTTCCTGCTGGCGACCTGACGGTCCTTCGTTGAGCCGGCTCGCCTACCGGAAGGACATCGACGGACTGCGGGCCGTCGCCGTCCTGCTCGTCGTCGCGTATCACTTCGGGCTGCCGTTCGTCACCGGCGGATACATCGGGGTCGACGTCTTCTTCGTGATCTCGGGCTTCCTGATCGCATCGCTGCTCGAACGCGAGCCGGTGATCACGGCGCGCGTGCTGGCCGACTTCTACGCGCGCCGCATCAAGCGGCTGCTGCCGGCATTCGTCTTCGTCGCGCTGGTCGTGACGACGGTCGCCGCGACGCTGCTGCTGCCCGACGACTTCGAGGCCTTCCTGCGAAGCCTGCGCGAGTCGTTCCTGTTCCGCTCCAACGCGTACTTCGAGCGCGCGACCACCGGCTACTTCGCGGCGAATTCGGCGGAGTTGCCGTGGCTGCACACCTGGTCGCTCGCGATCGAATGGCAGTTCTATTTCGTCTTCCCGCCGCTGGTGTGGTTGCTCCGTCGAGGACCACGTCGCGTGTTCACCGGCACGCTGCTCGCCGGGGCTGCGCTCGGTATCGCGGTCTCGATCGCGATGACCGCGGCGCATCCCGAGCATGCGTACTACTCGGGGTACGCGCGCTTCTTCGAGTTCCTGGTCGGCGCGCTCGCGGCGACTTCGTCGATCGCCGCGCTCGAGGCGACGACCGCACGAACGGTCTCCGCGCTCGCGGTCGCCGGGCTCGTCGCGCTCTCGCTGCTCTTCGAGAGGCACACGTCGTTCCCCGGCCTGAACGCGGCCGGCGTCGCGCTCCTCGCGTTCGTCGCGATCGTGGCCGGACGCAGCGCGTCGGTGCTGTCGTCGGACGCGCTCGCGTTCGTCGGCCGACGCTCGTACGCGCTGTATCTGTGGCACTGGCCGGTAGTCGCCTTCCTCGCCTATCTGCAGCGTTCCCCCTCGGCACTCGAGAACGGGGCCTGGATCGCGCTCGTGTTCGTCCTCTCGGACGCGACCCATCGATGGGTCGAGCGGCCCGGCGTCGCGTCGCGCTGGCAGCTGCCAGCGACCGTCGCCGCCGGATGCGTGCTGCCGCTGTTGCTGACGGCCGCCGCCCACGCGTTCGTCAGAGCGCACGACGGCTTCCCCGCGCGCTTCGGACCCGAGGCCGCCCACGCGGCCGGCAACCTGCGTGCGTTCGACGCGGGCGGCCCCGACCGTTGCCACGACTTCCGCGGCGGCGACATCGAATCCTGCGCGCGCGGCGACGTGAACGGAAGCCGCGTCGCGTTGCTGATCGGCGACTCGCACGCGCGCCAGTACGAGGCCTTCCTGCAAGCGATGGCCGAGCGGGCGCACGTCAAGCTGTATGCGCTGACCGACAGCGAATGTCTCGCGCTCGAAGGCGTCGAGCTGCCGCCGCGTTTCGCGACGCGCGTCGCGTGCCGCGAGGCCAACGCGTCGCACTTCGCGCTGATCGCCCGTCGCCGCTTCGACTTCGTGCTGATCGCCCAGCGATGGATCGGCTATCCGCAGGAAGAGGTCGCGCGACTCGACGCGACGCTGACGACCATCGAGGCGACCGGCGCGGTCCCGATCGTCATCGAGCCGATCGCCGAGGACGGCGGCAGCCCGAAGGACTGCTTCAATCGCCACCTCAAGCTGCGGACCGCCTATGCCGACGACTGCGTGATCGCCCGAGACAACCCGTTCGGACGCGAAGCCAAGCGACGGATCGCGACGCTGATCGACGGGATGCGCGCGCGTCATCCGACCCTCGTCGTGATCGACCCGCAGGCCGTGCAATGCACCGGCGACGCGTGCGCGACCGTGATCGACGGGACCCCGATCTACAGCGATACTCATCACCTCGACGCGTTCGGCTCCGCCATGCTCGGCCGCGCGTGGTCGCTCCGCTTCGGCGATCCCTTCGGGCCCGGCATCGACCGGTCGCTCGCGGGACGCTCTTCACGATAGGACCCGCCATGCAGGAACCCCCCGCCGTCACGCGACTCCACGTCGGCCCGCGACTCTCGGAAGCCGCGATCTTCAACGGCATCATCCATCTCGCCGGGCAGATCGCGGAAGACACGAAGGCCGATGCGTTCGAGCAGACCCGCGAAGTGCTCGGCCATGTCGACCGCCTGCTCGCGGAGTGCGGCAGCGACCGGCGTCACATCCTCAATGCGACCGTCTACCTCGCGAGCATCGAGCACTATGCCGAGATGAACCGGGCATGGGACGCGTGGGTCGAGCCGGGCGCCACGCCTCCGCGCGCGACGGTGGAAGCCAAGCTCGCCCGTCCCGAGCTGCTCGTCGAGATCCAGGTCATCGCGGCGCGGATGGTCTGAGGCCGGACAGCGGGTCCTGACGATAGTAGGCACGCAGCAACGCGTACCAGTCGGGATAGGCCTCGTGCAGCCGACCCGGCGCGACGAAGAAGGCTTCGCTGGTGACCGAGAAGAACTCCCCTTCGTCGTTGGCCGCGTACGGGTCGAGCGGCAGCGTCGCGTACCAGCGGTCGGCGCGCGCGGACTCCGGATCGACGTTGCGCGGGATCGAACGTTCGACCGCCTCCACGCGGCCGGCGAAGTCGTCGAAGCTCGATGCCAGCACGTCGAGCCAGCGAGCCGGCTCGAGGCCGCGATGCAGCGCGCGCGAGAACGACGGCATGCCGTCGACCGCTCCATTGTTCATGTCGAGCTTGTGCGCGAACTCGTGGATGACGACGTTGAACGCGAACGGCGACGGACGCTTCGCCTTGGCGTCGCGTTCCGCTGCGTCCCACGCCAGCACCACCGGTCCGTCGTCCCAGGACTCGCCGGCGATCGCCTCGGTCCACGCGTGGACCACGCCGTCCTCGTCGACGATCTGGCGATCGACGATGAAGTCGTCGGGGTACACGATGATCTCGGCGAAGGTCGGATAAGTCTCGACCCCGAGTTCCAGGATCGGCAGACAGGCCTGGGTCGCGATGCGCGCGACCATCGCGTCGGTGACCACGAGACCCCCTGCTCCGTTGACGGCCTTGGTCGCGAGGAAGGCTCCGCAGGCGGCCCGCAGCCGTCGCGAAGCATCGCCGTCGAGCCGCGCGAGGAAGGGCTGAGCACCGACCACCGTGCCCCAGCCTTGGTCGTCGATCCAGTCCGAGCGGTCGATCGGCGCGCGCGCCGCGCGGGCGAAGGGCCAGCGCATCGGGACGCTACGAGACCTCGTCGATCCAGGCGGCCTGGATCGCCTCGAGGATCTTCTCTCCCGAGCGCGCGGGGTCGTCGTCGAACTCCTCGAGCTCGGTGACCCAGCGATGCAGGTCGGTGAAGCGGATCTTCCGCGGATCCACTTCGCCATGGGCCTCCTGCAGCGCGATCGCGATGTCTTCGATGTCGGTCCACTTCATCAGCCATTCTCCTTGGCGTGATTGATCGAGTAACGAGGGATCTCGAGGACCAGGTCCGAGGCGGGCATCATCGCCTGGCACGACAGCCGCGACCGCGGCGTCAGTCCCCAGGCCTGGTCGAGCAGGTCGTCCTCGTTGTCGTCCGACGGCTCGAGACGATCGTAGCCGTCCTTCACGATCACATGGCAGGTCGTGCAGGCCGCCGACATCTCGCAGGCATGCTCGATGTCGACGTGCTGCCCGAGCAGGTTGACGCAGAGGCTCTTGCCGACAGTGGCTTCGAAGGTCTTGCCTTCGGGACAGATGGAGGGATGCGGAAGGACCGTGATCGTCGGCATGGTTGGGTCGGGTTGGGACGCGTCGAGATGCGCCGGGGTCGTGCCGCGACGACGGGTCAGGCGATCTCGTCGAGCCGCTTGCCGGTCAGCGCGCGACGCACGCTCGCGTCCATGCGCAGCTCGGCGAAGCGTTCGGTGCCGTGCGACAGCGCGTCGATCGCGTCCTTGATGGCGCCGTGGTCGTCGCCGATCGCGGCGCGGCGGACCGCATCGATCCGGCAGCGGATGCGCACGATCTCGTCGTCGTCGAGCAGCGCGGCGTCCGCGGCGAGCGCGGACTCGGTCGCCTCGATCATCCGCTGCGCTTCGACCTGCTGTTCGCGCAGCGCCCGTACGCGCATGTCGGAGTCGGCGGCGCCGAAGCTGTCCTGCAGCATCCGCGCGACCTCGTCGTCGGCGAGACCGAACGACGGCTTGACGGCGATGCCGGCCTCGACGTTGGACGTCGTCTCGCGCGCGGAGACCGACAGCAGACCGTCGGCATCGACCTGATAGGTCACGCGGATGCGGGCGGCGCCGGCCGTCATCGGCGGGATGCCGCGCAGCTCGAAGCGTGCGAGCGAACGGCAGTCGCTCACGAGTTCGCGTTCGCCCTGCACGACGTGGATCGCCATCGCGGTCTGGCCGTCCTTGAAGGTCGTGAACTCCTGCGCGCGCGCGACCGGGATGGTCGAGTTGCGCGGGATGATCTTCTCGGCGAGACCCCCCATCGTCTCGACGCCGAGCGACAGCGGCAGCACGTCGAGCAGCAGCCATTCGTCGCCGTCGGCCGCACGGTTGCCGGCCAGCGCATCGGCCTGCAGGGCCGCGCCCAGCGCGACCACGCGATCGGGATCGAGGTCGGTCAGCGGCGGCTTGCCGAAGTGACGTTCGACCGCGGCGCGGACCTGCGGCATGCGCGTCGCCCCGCCGACCATCACGATGCCGACGATGTCGTCGACCGCGAGCTTCGCGTCGTCGAGGCTGCGCGAGGCCGCGTCCAGCGTGCGCGCGACGAGATCGGCGGTCGCGGCCGCGAAGGCATCGCGCGTCACCGGGACGTGGCGATGCACGCCCGCCGCCTCGAACGCGAGGTCGACGATCGACGCATCGCTGAGTTCCTCCTTGACCGCGCGCGCGCGCGCCGACAGACGCGCGTGCTCGGCGTCGCTCAACGCGTCGGGCGCGACGCCCGCGGCCGCGAGCGCGAGGTCCGCGAGGCGCGCGTCGAAGTCGTCGCCACCGAGCGCGGTATCGCCTCCGGTCGCGAGCACCTCGAAGACGCCTTTGGTGAGTCGCAGGATCGACAGGTCGAAGGTGCCGCCGCCCAGATCGTAGACCGCATAGACGCCTTCGACGCCGTTGTCGAGGCCGTAGGCCACGGCGGCCGCGGTCGGCTCGTTGAGGAGGCGCAGCACCGTGATGCCGGCCAGCTGCGCGGCGTTCTTGGTCGCCTGTCGCTGGGCATCGTCGAAGTACGCGGGCACCGTGATCACCGCACCGACGAGGTCGTCGCCGAGCGTGTCCTCGGCGCGTTGCCGCAGCGTCGCGAGGATCTCGGCCGATACCTCGACCGGCGTCTTGACGCCGGCCCGGGTCGACAGCCGCACTTGCCGGCCGCCGGTCGACGCGTCGACGAGGTCGTAGCGCGAGGCGGCGTTGTCGCCGACCTCGTCGAGGCTTCGCCCCATCAGACGCTTCACCGACACGATCGTGTTGCGCGGATCGCTCGCGCGCTGGGCGAGGGCGTCGTGGCCGATGCTCGCGCTGCCGTCCTCGCGGTAGTGCACGGCCGACGGCAGCAGCACGCGTCCTTCCTCGTCGGGCAGCACCTCGGCGACACCGCTGCGCACCGTCGCGACGAGCGAGTTGGTGGTGCCGAGATCGATGCCGACCGCCAGCCGCCGCTGGTGCGGGGCCGGCGCCATGCCCGGCTCGGAGATCTGCAGCAGCGCCATCAGTGCGCGGCCGCGCGCTGCATCGCCGAACGGATGTCGTCGGCGAAGCGCTCGACGAACATCCACTCGCGCACGCGTTCGGTCGCCGCCGCGGCGTCGCCCTCGCGATCGAGCGCCTGCTCGACCTCGTCGCGCAACCGGACCCGCTTCGCATCGAGCTGACCGCGCAGCGCATCGACGGCCGCGTCGTCGGCGCCGGCGCGCGCGTCGTCGAGCGCCTCACGCCACTCGAGCTGCTGCATCAGGAAGGCCGGCGGCATCGTCGTGTCGTGTTCGTCGGCCGGGTCGCGGCCGCGCAGCACGCAGAGGTAGATGGCGCGCTTCAACGGATCGCGGAGGATGCCGTACGCCTCGTTGGCGCGCGTCGCCCACTGCAGCGCGACGCGCTGCTCGGCCGCGCCCTGCCGCGCGAAGCGATCGGGATGGACCTGCATCTGCACCTCGCGATACGCGCGGTCGAGCGCTGGCGCGTCGAGAGCGAAGCGCTCGGGCAGGCCGAACAGCGCGAAGTGGTTGTCGTGGATGTCCATCGAGTCGAGGTGTTGCAGCCCATCAAAAAAACAAGGCGGCCGCGCCGCCTCGTGGTGACCGCACGTGGACCGCGATCAGATGCGGAAGCTCTCGCCGCAGCCGCATTCGTCCTTGACGTTGGGGTTCCTGAACTTGAACCCTTCGTTCAATCCCTCGCGCGCGAAGTCGAGTTCGGTGCCGTCGATGTACGGCAGGCTCTTCGGGTCGACGTAGACCTTCACGCCGTGGCTCTCGAACACGCGGTCCTCCGCGACGGGCTCGTCGACGTACTCGAGCTTGTAGGCCAGGCCCGAGCAGCCGGTGGTACGCACGCCGACCCGCAGACCGTGGCCCTTGCCGCGTCGCTCGATGTAGCGGGCGACATGGCGCGCGGCCTTCTCGGTCAGCGCCACGCCCGACTCGAGCGCCCCGGCAGCGACCGCCTCGACCTTCGTGTAGACCGGTTCCGTGACCATGATCAGGCGGCCTTCTTCTCCGCGACAGCCGCGTCGACGTGCTTGGCGCGATAGTCCTGCACGGCCGCCTTGATCGCGTCCTCGGCGAGGATCGAGCAGTGGATCTTGACCGGCGGCAGCGCGAGCTCCTCGGCGATCGCCGTGTTGCGGATGCTCATCGCCTCGTCGAGCGTCTTGCCCTTGACCCATTCGGTCACGAGCGACGACGACGCGATGGCCGAGCCGCAGCCGTAGGTCTTGAACTTCGCGTCCTCGATGCGGCCGTCCGACCCGACGCGGATCTGCAGCTTCATCACGTCGCCGCAGGCGGGCGCGCCGACCATGCCGGTCCCGACCGCGTCGTCGCCGCCCTGGAAGGAGCCGACGTTGCGCGGGTTCTCGTAATGGTCCAGTACCTTGTCGCTGTATGCCATGTTCTTCTCCGTTGATGCCGACGACCGCGAAGGATGCCGCGTCGACCGTCCGTTGACTGTCAGACCCGGACCCTCAATGGGCCGCCCACTGGATGGATTCCATGTCGACGCCGTCCTTGTACATGTCCCACAGCGGCGACAGGTCGCGCAGCTTGGCGATCTTCGACTTCAGCAGGTCGATCGCGAAGTCGACGTCCTCCTCGGTCGTGAAGCGACCGATCGTGAAGCGGATCGACGAATGCGCGAGCTCGTCGCTGCGACCCAGCGCCCGCAGCACGTAGCTGGGCTCGAGGCTCGCCGACGTGCAGGCCGAACCGGACGAGACCGCCAGCTCCTTGATGCCCATGATCAGCGACTCGCCCTCGACGAAGTTGAAGCTGACGTTGAGGTTGTGCGGAACGCGATGCTCGGCATCGCCGTTGAGATACACCTCCTCGATGTCCGACAGCCCGTTCCACAGCCGGTCGTGCAGCATGCGCACGCGCTCGTTCTCGGTGTTCATCTCGAGGCGCGCGAGCCGGTAGGCCTCGCCCATGCCGACGATCTGATGGGTCGCCAGCGTGCCCGACCGCATGCCGCGCTCGTGACCGCCGCCGTGCATCTGCGCTTCGAGCCGCACGCGCGGCTTGCGCCGGACATACAGCGCGCCGATGCCCTTCGGGCCATAGGTCTTGTGCGCGGTGAAGGTCATCAGGTCGACCTTCCAGTTCCTCAGGTCGATGGCGACCTTGCCGGTGGCCTGGGCCGCGTCGCAATGGAAGATGATGCCGCGTTCGCGACACAGCTCGCCGATCGCGGGGATGTCCTGGACGACGCCGATCTCGTTGTTGACCAGCATCACCGAGACCAGCACGGTGTCCGGCCGCATCGCGTCGCGCAGTTGATCGAGCGTGATCAGGCCGTCGGGCTGCGGCTGCAGATAGGTGACCTCGAAGCCTTCGCGCTCGAGTTCGCGGCAGGTGTCGAGCACGGCCTTGTGTTCGGTCTTGACCGTGATGAGGTGCTTGCCCTTCTCCTTGTAGAAGTGCGCCGCGCCCTTGATGGCGAGGTTGTCGCCCTCGGTCGCCCCGGACGTCCAGATGATCTCGCGCGGATCGCAGTCGACGAGCTTGGCGACCTCTTCGCGGGCGTTCTCCACGGCCTGCTCGGCGCTCCAGCCGTAGGGATGGCTGCGCGACGCGGGATTGCCGAACTGCGACGTCAGGAAGGGAATCATCTTCTCGGCGACGCGCGGATCGACCGGCGTGGTGGCCGAATAGTCCATGTAGATCGGGAGGACGGGTTGCATGCGGTTTCCTAGTTGACCAGCGCTTGCGGGGCGCGCTCTTCGACGGCCTTGTCGCAGGGGGGACGACGATCGCGGAGCACGTGGACCCGCGGCGACTTCTCGCAGAGCACCAGGCGTTCGCGCTGCTCGACGACCAGCGCTTCGAGCGAGACGCCGTCGAGGTACTCGACCATGTGGGTGTTGAGATTGGCCCACAGGTCGTGAGTGAGGCAGCGCCGGTCGTCGAGGCAGTTCTCCTTGCCCTTGCACTGCGTCGCGTCGACCGGTTCGTCGACCGCGTCGATGATCTCGGCGACCGAGATGCGGCCGGCCGCGCGGCCGAGGCGATAGCCGCCTCCGGGCCCGCGCACGCTCTCGACCAGCGCGTTGCGCCGCAGCTTCCCGAACAACTGTTCGAGGTACGACAGCGAGATGCTCTGCCGGCCGCTGATGCCGGCCAGCGCCACCGGACCGGCGTGCTCGCGCAACGCGAGATCGATCATCGCGGTGACGGCAAAACGACCTTTGGTGGTGAGACGCATCGGGAACGGCGAGGAACGCGGCTTGCGGACAGGACGCGAACGATACTATTCCCGAGTAAATCAGTCAAGTATTGCGGCTTCACGAGCCGCAGCGCGAAGCCTGCTCGCGTCAGGCGGCGGCCTTCTGCGCCATGCGTCGACGAACGAAGTCGACGAGGTTGACGCACGCGTCCTCGACGTAGTCGAGGACGGTCTCGAACCCGTCCGCGCCGCCGTAGTACGGGTCGGGGATCACCGCGGACTCGTGTTCGGTCGCGAAGCTCATCAGCAACTTGATCTTGTGGTGGTACTGACGCGGCGCGAGCTGCTGCAGCATCGCGTGGTTTTCCCAATCCATCGCGAGGACCAGATCGTAGGTCGCGAAGTCTTCCTTCGTGATCTGACGGGCCACCAGCGACTCCATCTCGTAGCCGCGCTTCCTGGCCGCGCGCGTGGCCCGCGCGTCGGGTGCCTCGCCGATGTGGAAGCCGTGCGTGCCGGCGGAGTCGACGACCACGTGCTTCTCGAGTCCGGCTTCACGGACCTTGGTGCGGAAGACGGCCTCGGCCGTGGGAGACCTGCAGATGTTGCCCATGCAGACGATGAGGATCTTGAACGCTTCGTACTTCGGCATGACTCTTCACCCAATCCGGTGGAATAAGAAACCCTTGCGATCCGAGCGCCGCGACCGCTGCGGCTCCGACTCGAATCGACCGCCTGACTAGGCGGCCTTGTTTCCGCCCGACAGCGACAGGACGTTGTCCTCGCCGGTCGAGCCGAACACCTGCTGCTTCAACTGCGCGAGCTGATCCCTAGATCGAGCCGCCTCTTCGAATTCCAAGTTGCGCGCGTGGTCCAGCATCGCCTTCTCGAGACGCTTGATCTCGCGGGCCAGATGCTTCTCGTCCATCGCGCCGTACCGCGCCTTCTCCTGCGCCGCCTTCTGTTCCGTGCGCGCCGATTGCGAGTCGTACACGCCGTCGATCATCTCGCGCACCTGCTTGATCACGCCGCGCGGAACGATGCCGTTCTCGGTGTTGAACGCCACCTGCTTCGCCCGCCTGCGGTCCGTCTCGTCGATCGCCCTGCGCATCGATTCGGTGACCGAGTCGCCGTAGAGGATCGCCGTCCCGTTGATGTTGCGCGCCGCCCGTCCGATGGTCTGGATCAGCGACCGCTCCGCCCGCAGGAAGCCTTCCTTGTCCGCGTCGAGAATGGCCACCAGCGAAACCTCCGGAATGTCCAGACCCTCGCGCAGCAGATTGATTCCCACCAGCACGTCGAAAACACCGAGACGCAGATCACGGATGATCTCGGCCCGTTCGACCGTCTCGATGTCCGAGTGCAGGTAGCGCACCTTGACGTCGTGCTCGCCGAGGTAGTCGGTGAGCTGCTCGGCCATGCGCTTCGTCAGCGTCGTGACGAGAACGCGATCGCCGTCGGCCACGCGTCGGTTGATCTCGGACAGCACGTCGTCGACCTGCGTGCTCGCGGGACGGACTTCGATGCGCGGATCGATCAGCCCCGTGGGCCGCACCAGCTGCTCGACCACCTGACCAGCGTGCGCCTTCTCGTAGTCGGCCGGCGTCGCCGACACGAAGATCCCCTGACGCACCTTGCGTTCGAACTCGTCGAACTTCAACGGCCGGTTGTCGAGCGCCGACGGCAGCCGGAAGCCGTAGTCGACGAGGTTCTGCTTGCGCGCGCGGTCGCCGCGGAACATGCCGTTCAACTGGCCGATCAATGCATGGCTCTCGTCGAAGAAGATCAGCGCGTCGTCGGGCAGATAGTCGATCAGCGTCGACGGCGGCTCGCCCGGCGCGGTGCCGGAGATGTGCCTCGAATAGTTCTCGATGCCCTTGCAGAAGCCGATCTCGCTCATCATCTCGAGGTCGAAGCGCGTGCGCTGCTCGAGCCGCTGCGCCTCGACGAGGCGGTTCTCCTTGTAGAACCAGTCGAGCCGCTCGCGCAACTCGGCCTTGATCGTCTCGATCGCGTTGACGACGGTGCCGCGCTGGGTCACGTAGTGCGAACCCGGATAGATCGTGAAGCGCGGGATCTTCTGGCGCACGCGGCCGGTGAGCGGATCGAACAGCTGCATGCTCTCGATCTCGTCGTCGAACAGTTCGATGCGGACCGCGAGCTCCGCGTGTTCGGCGGGGAAGACGTCGATGACGTCGCCGCGGACGCGGAACGTGCCGCGACCGAAGTCGATCTCGTTGCGCTGGTACTGCATCTGGATCAGCCGCGCGATGACGTCGCGCTGGCTGAGCTTGTCCTTGACGCGCAGCGTCAGGATCATCTTGTGGTACTCGTTCGGATTGCCGATGCCGTAGATGGTCGACACGGTGCCGACGATCACGACGTCGCGACGCTCCATCAACGACTTGGTCGCCGACAGCCGCATCTGCTCGATGTGTTCGTTGATCGACGAGTCCTTCTCGATGAACAGGTCGCGCTGCGGAACGTAGGCCTCGGGCTGGTAGTAATCGTAATAGCTGACGAAATACTCGACCGCGTTGTTCGGAAAGAACTCGCGGAATTCCGAATAGAGCTGCGCGGCGAGCGTCTTGTTCGGCGCGAGCACCAAAGCGGGCCGGCCGGCCCGCGCGATGACGTTGGCCATCGTGAACGTCTTGCCCGAGCCGGTGACGCCGAGCAGGGTCTGGAAGGCGAGACCGTCTTCCAGACCCTCGACGAGCCCATCGATCGCGCGCGGCTGGTCGCCCGCCGGTGCGAACGGCTGGAAAAGCTGAAAGGGACTGCCCTCGAACGTCGCTAGTTCAGCGTCGTTCGACGGGGAGGCGAGGTTGGCGGCCATGCTAGGATTTGTGCGTTGCAGTGCGTCGGTGCACTACAGAGGGCTCGCGGGGCGCGCCTTCGACCATCGTTGGTGCGCTGCGACATCAGCCCGGATTATCGCGCCTATCGCGCGTTCGAATCCAGTGTTTTTTAATCCAACGGGGAATCAGGCGGTTACGAAATGTCGCCCGCGAACTCGTCGAACCCGACGCCCCGAGCCGAGAAGTCCATGGCATCGCCTTTCAACCACGTCGAACTCGCTCCCAAAGATCCGATCCTCGGCATGACCGAGGCCTACCTCGCCGACAGCCGTTCGCCCAAGATCAACCTCGGCGTGGGTGTCTACACGAACGCGGACGGCAAGGTGCCGGTGCTGCGTGCGGTCAGTGAGGTCGAACAGGAACGCATGCGGATGCCACCGATGCGGAGCTACCTGCCGATCGACGGCATGAGCACCTACAATCTCGTGTCGCAGAAGCTGCTGTTCGGCGACGATTCGAAGCTGCTCGTCGATGGACGCGTCGTCACCGCGCAGTCGCTCGGAGGTACCGGCGGCCTGAAGGTCGGCGCCGACTTCCTCCATCAGTTGACGCCCGGGGCCAAGGTCCTGATCAGCGATCCGAGCTGGGAGAACCATCTCGCGCTGTTCACGCAGGCCGGCTTCGACGTGTCGACCTATCCCTATTACGACGCGGCGACCCACGGGCTCGACTTCGATGGCATGATCGGCGCGCTGTCCGCCGCCGTGCCCGGCACGATCGTGGTGTTGCATGCCTGTTGCCACAACCCGACCGGCGTCGACCCGACGGAGGAGCAGTGGGCGACGATCATCGAGACCGTCGCGGCGAAGGGCTTGATGCCGTTCATCGACTTCGCCTACCAGGGCTTCGCCGAAGGCATCGATGCGGACGCCTTCGTCGTGCGAGCGTTCGCCGACGCGGGCCTCGAGTTCGTCGTGTCCGGTTCGTACTCGAAGTCCTTCTCGCTGTACGGAGAGCGGGTCGGGACGCTGTCGATCGTGACCGCCGACGGCGACGAGTCGAAGCGCGTGCTGAGCCAGTTGAAGCGCGTGATCCGCGCCAACTACTCGAATCCGCCGACCCACGGCGGCGCGACCATCACCGCGATCCTCACCGACCCGCGCCTGCGGAAGCTGTGGGAAGAAGACCTCGCCGAGATGCGCGAACGCATCCGCGCGATGCGGGTCGGTCTGGTCGCGAAGCTGAAGCAGCGCATGCCTTCGGTGCGCTTCGAGCACATCGAGCGCCAGCGCGGCATGTTCTCGTATTCGGGCCTCACGCGCGAGCAGGTCAGGCGCCTGCGCGACGAGTTCGCGATCTACGCGCTCGACACCGGCCGCATGTGCGTCGCGTCGCTGAACGACCGCAACCTCGACACGGTGGCCGATGCCATCGCCACGGTCACCGCACCGCGCGTTGACGCGTTTCGAACGGCATCGCTATAATCGCGGTCCCCCAAATTCCCCGATAGCTCAGTTGGTAGAGCAACGGACTGTTAATCCGTGTGTCCCTGGTTCGAGTCCAGGTCGGGGAGCCAAGAAATTCAAGAGCTTGCGTGATCGCAGGCTTTTTTTACGTCCGGCGGGGTGACGCCAGGGTGACGATGCCGCTTCAGATTGCGCGAACAATGTTTGATTGGCGCCCCGGAGGTCTCGGGCCAGCGCAGCAATACACGTGTGCATATTGCGAGCGCGATGTGGCCTCAGACAAGGGGTGGACGTCTGCGGGGGCGCGTCTCGCGAACGGCACCATCGTCCGAGAAGTGGCGGCAATCTGCATTTGCCCGCAGTGCACGATGCCTACCCTCATCCAAATTGCATCTGACGGATCGTCCTCGCAGATGCCAGACGTAGCCTTTGGTCGCCACGTTTCCGGCATCGACGATCCGATGCTCTCGGCGGCTTTCGACGAGGCGCGGACGTGCACAAGCGTCGGGGCCCACACGGCAGCGGTGTTGCTATGCCGAAAGGTGTTGATGGCGTTCGCCGCCCGACACGGAGCAAAGGAGGGCGAGAGCTTCTTAAACTACATCGACTACCTTGTGCGAGAGGGTTACGTGCCGCCGAACGGCCGGCCTTGGGTCGATAAGATTAGAACCAAGGGAAACGAAGCGACGCACCAGTTGCCTTCGATCTCGAAGCAGGATGCGGAGCTGGTCGTGCGTTTCACCGAGATGCTGCTTCGCTTCACCTTCGAAATGCCGAGCATGCTTGAGGCAGCGGAGCAAAGCGGCAAGGGGACGCATTCGGCGGGATCGGGATCGTCGGCGCCCAAGCCGATCGATCCACTCCGGACCTGAGGTTCATAGTCGAGCTGGAGTAGCAAGCTTCGACTCGCGCCTTCAAAGCCACAGATCGTCGATACCTGGAACCATCTCGTAGCTCGGGCAGCAGATCGAGTTGGCGTGCGGCGCGTGCTGGTTCACCCGGCACTTGAAGACTTCGTACCGACCGCCGCCCTTCGGCGGATAGATGACGACTGTCGGCTTCGCGCAGCTGTAGCAGCCCCACCGCTTGGCGTCGTAGACCTCGAGCAGGTCCTCGTCAGGCGGGAGCGACTGGAAACCGGGAGTGATGCCCATTCGGAGGATTCTGCCCGATCGCGAACGGCCCGATGATTTCCCCGCGGTCGTTCTCCGCGGTCGCCTTACGAGGCGATAGGCTGGACCGCCCTGATCAGTTTCTCGTCGACTTCCAGCCCGCGGCGAGCGTCTGTCCCTTCGACGCAGCGCCGAGGATGGTCGAGCCGGCTCCGATGTAGCCCGACCACTCGGCATTCGAGCCTTGCGACCGCAGCAGCCCGGCTTGATCCATCGAGCTTTCGGAGTTTCTCTTGCCGGTCAGCATCGTGTTCACCGCGTCGAGTTCGGACTGCTGCCCGATGGTGCGATTGATGTCGACCGCACTGCCCTCGCCAAGCTTCACGCCCGAACCTGCGAGCGACGCACTGGCCTCTGCCTGCTGGATGGCGCCCGCCTTCCTGATCTTGGCTGCACGCGCGTTCGCCGCGTCGAGGTCATAGGCTGCGGCGTTCTCTTGGACGCGTGCGTTGTAGTCCGCTGCGGCCTTCGCCTGTTCGCCCTGCTCGATCTGCCCGTAGGCCGTCGCTGCCACGCCGCCCACCGCCGCGACGGCGCTGATCGCGGTCGCGTTCGTGGCGACCCACCCGACAATTGCGCTTCCCGTTACAGCCATGTCCTGACCCCTATTGTTGACCCACCGCTGTTGCAATGTTCGGCGCGCGCGTGGGCGTGGCCGACTCCGGATTCCACCACCAGTCGCTCTGGTCGTCCTTCTGCGCTCGAGCCCGCATGCGATCGAGGTAGCCAGGCGAGATCATTTCCTGAAGGTCGTTCAGGAACGCGTGATCGAGCGCCGCCTTCGCATACCAGAGGTTGATCAACGGCAGGTGTCCGCGCACCCATCGCAACTCGGCGTCGCGATTCGGGTGCTCCTGGTCGCTGGCCGCGTCGCGGATGTTCCTGAAGCCGATGTCGTAGAGCGCCTCGAAGCCCGAGCCGATCACCGGCCCCGCGATCGCGCTCGCCGCCGTCGACGCGCCGGACTGTCCTTGTCGGCCGACGCCCGATAGCATCAGGTCGCCGACGAAGCCAGCGCCGCCGCCCTTCAGGAAGGCCGCGAGCCAGAACTTTGACGACTTCGCCGGATCGTCGCTGAACATGTCGCGCGGGTCTTGGCCGCGCAGGATGTCGTTCATGGCGATCGCGATCCCACCGAGCAGCGTCAGGCTCGAGAACAGAGTCGCCCCGTACGCTACGCGTCCCGCGGGCGTCAGCGAGTCGCTGTGCAGCATGCGGTCCCAGTGCCGCGTGATCATCGCGATCGGAAAGCTCTTGAAGAGCATCTCGCAACGCCACAGCTCGCCGAGACCAGTCCCCTTCTGCAGCCCACCGGCGCCGATCGAACGCGTCGTCAGGTCGGGTGCCAGGCTCGCGAACTCGCTCTCGTCGACGATGGTCCCGAGAAGGCGCGAGACGGCGCGTTGCTTCGCGGCCAGGTCGACGCCCTCGATCGCATACACCGCCGCCGGCGTCAGCATCGGCGTCTGGCGCCACGTCTCGTGCGTCGCCTGCTGGATCGTCGCCCACTCGTCGGCGGTCCAGCCCTGTTCGCTCAGGCGAGCGCGGTCGTGCTTGCCGAGCTGGTCCCATCCGGTCTTCGACAGTTCGGCCAAGCCGTGCATCATCGTCATGCCGTAGCCGCGGCGGATCGCATCGGTCCAGTAGTTGATCAGCGACACCTTCATCGTCCCGGCTGCAATGCGCGTCGTCCAGCCGCGGCCGAGCATGCCTTCGGACCAGCGGTTCATATCGGAGACCAGCGAGTCCGCGATCAGCCCGCCGAGGTCGGAGAAGCGCCGCGCGTCGCTACCGAAGGCCCGCACCAGGTTGACGGTGCCCTGCCACGCGCTCAGGCGGTTGTAGCCGAGGGTCTGGTAGTAGGTCGCGATGTCGGTGATCGCCGTGACCGGTGTGCCCTGCAGCTTGCCGATCACCTCGATGTTCCGCAGGCCCTGCCCGATTGCCGCCATCGTCTGGGACTGCGCGTTCGCCAGCTCGCCGGTCAGCGTCTTCCACATGTTGCTCGTGCTGGTCGCGATGGCGATCGTGTCGCTCGCGCCCGACTTCCTCGCCTGGTCGTGCAGCGTGCGGAAGACCTGCTCGGGGTTCGGTCCGAAGTTCTCGACGAGGCCGATGTCGCGTGACAGGCGCGACACGTGCGACTGCATCGCGTTGAAGACGGTGCCGTGACCGTAGGCGTCGAGGTACTGCACGTACTCGTCAGGCCCGGCGAAGTGCAGCTCGCGGCTCTCGGCGTAGCGCGCCGCGATCGCGCTGATGCCGCGCGCCTCGCCCGGGACAATGTTGTCGACGCCATCGGACTGGATGGTCCGCCACATCGTCTCGAGCACGGTCGTCATGTCCTGGTCGTTCAGCGGCCGGCCGAACTCGTCGAAGTAACGCGACCGGTCGACCAGGCTGCGGGCCTCGCGCACCCACTTCTCGATGCCGGCGCCGCGCACGCGGGCCGCGTCGTGCGGTTGCGGCAGGTAGCTGTAGACCAGCTTGCGAATCTCGCCGCCGGCCGCGTTGAAGCGCTGGCGCAGACCCTCGACGCCATCGACCCATGCCTTCGCAGCAGCCTTCGCTTCCGCGCTGCCGCTGTCCTTCCCGAAGACCTCACGAACGAAGTCGAGCGTGTGCTCAGGGTTCTCGAGGTTGCATATCCAGCGGATCGGATTGCCGTCGCTCTTCGTCGCGAAGTCCATCGTGTCGAGAATCTGACGATATGCGTCGCGCGCCGTGCCCTTGATGTACGCGTCGACCTGCGACAGCTTCAGCGCGAGCTTCTTGAAGCCGCGCTTCCCGGCCGCCTCGATGTCGGGTAAGTGTCGCGCGGTCGCGTGCACGGCCAAGGCAGCGCGTCGTTCCTTCAGCGCGGCCGCTTCCTCGATGTCCTTCCCGATCGATGCGGCAGCAGCACGCACCCGCTCGGCCTGCGACATCGAGCGCCACGCGGTCGGGTCGCGACTCGCGAGGCGTCGCTGCGTGTTGATGATGCGGTCCTCGATCTGCTGCGCTTCCGCGGCGGTCACGCGCCGGCCAATCGCGCGGGCGACCTCGTTGATGCACTCCGGTCTCATTAGGCACCTCGGGCAATGAAACATTCGACGGCCGCGGCGTAGGCCCGGGCTTCGTTTCGATCGCGCTCGGCCTCGGCCTGCATGTGCTCGAGGTAATCGCTGGCGCGCATGGTCTCGGCGTCGGGTGCTGCTGAGAGCTTCACCGGCAGGCCCGGCCGCTCGCTCGCGATCTGCAGCGCGCGGGACATGTCGGCATCCGCATGCAGTTCAGGTCGAGCAGGCAGCAGCGGTGCGTCGGTCGTGCGGGTGCGACTCACCGCGCTATCGACCGCATAGCGAACGCTGACGCCGCGCGGCACGTCCTCGAGCTGGTCGGCGATCGCGTCGTAGCGTTCTGGATCGTGGAGCAGCGCGTCGCGAAGGCTGTGGGTCTCCGGGGTGACGTCCGCGCGTTGCGCGAGCGCCTCGCGGGTCGTGCGGCCAGTCGCGAGGTCGTCGATCTGGCTGTGCACATCCGCGAGCGTGCGCATCGCGTCGCTGGCCGGCGGCGCGTCACCATCGCGAGCTGTCCGCATGTCCTCGTCGAAGCGCTGCGCCACCGGTGCGATCCTGTCACTCGCGTGCACCGGATCGACCTGTACGGTCGGCACCACGTCGACGGGCTGACCCGCATCGAGCTGCTCGCGTGCCGCGACCATCGTGTCGTGGTGCGCCTGCATGCCGGCAATGTCGTCGTGGGGGACCAGCGCGGCGTCGTCGACCGTTCCGTTCCGGTAGCTCACGTGCGCCGCGTCGACGACGTCGGGCGTCGGGCTGGGCATTGCCGGCGCCGGCGGCACCGCCGGCGTGTCCGCGCCTTTCCTGAGCCGGATCGTATGGGCCGCGGCGCCGACGACCGCCGGGATGACGGCCGAGATCACGAGACCGGTCTTGTCGAACGGATCGAACTCGGCCGCGATGTCGGGATACTTCGCCGCCTCGAGGATGTGCCGACTCAGCGCCTGCTCGGCCATGAACGAACCAGGACCGCCGGCTGCAACGAGGCCCGCGGTCTCGACCATCGAACGGCCGGCGACCGGCAGCGCAACCGTGGCCGCGGTGACTGCGCCATGAACGAGACCGACCTTCGCCGCGGTGCTCGGGTCGACGCCGCGATCCTGCAGCTGCTGCGTCGTCGTCACGCCCTCGTCGACGCCGGTCCCGACGATCATGCCGGGCGTCCCACCGACGAGCGAGTAGCCGACCGCCTTCGTCAGCACGCGCGACGCGCCGAAGAGCACGCTGCTCGCGGTCGTGGCGGTCGCCGGGTCGGGTTTCCAGTACTCGGCACCCGATCGCAGCTGTTCATCAGTCTCGCGTGCCTGGTCGGCTGCCTTGGCCTGCGCACGTTGGCGCTGCGACTCGAACGGACCATCATGTCGCGCGCTGCTGTTCGCCGCGGTGTCCAGGTAGCTGCCGGCCGCGTTCACGACGCGCGCGGTCTCGTTGACCGCGCTCGCCGCGCCCTCGAGCGGCGCCCGCATGAACGCCCCGACCTTCGACCAGGTCGAGACGACCGGCGGCGTCGGTGGTGGCGGGTTGGCGATCTTGTCCATGATCGCGCGCTCGGCGCCGTCCGGATCGATGTCGTCCCAGCTCATCACTGCACCCGCAGCTTGAAGGGCCGGCCGTTCGGCAGCTGCACGATCGCGTTGCCGCTCTGCAACCAGTACTGGCCATCGCCGGCGGGCAGCAGCTTCGTGGCGGGCAGCGTGTTGGCGAGCGTCGCCATCGGGATCGACTGACCGCGGACCATCACGTGATCAGCACCGGCTTGCTCCGTCAGCCGCTGCGCGTCGATCGTCTTCATCGCGTTCTTGAAGTCGCCCTCGGTCTGCATGCCGTACGGCAACGGAATCTTCGAGTCGGCCCAGTTGATGATGCCGCCGGTCGCGAGCTTGATCGCGTTGTCCTCGCTCGTCGGGATGCTGGTCGACTTCTGGCCCTTGTAGACGAGTTGCGAGGCGAGGATCGCGGCATCGCGCGCGGCCGGCGTCGACCACGGCACCGCCGCAACCTTCTGCGCGATCGAGCGCATCGTCGGCACCATGCCGGTCTCGTCGAGAAGCTTGTGCTTGTCGGCGTCGGAGCCGGTGAGGATCAGCTCGGCGAGCGGCCGACCGGTATCGGTCTGGTGCTGTCCGGACAGCAGCGCCAACGCGACGGCCGGGTCCTTCTCGTTCATCTGCGAGGCCAACGCACGAAGTTGGCTCGGATCGCTGATCGCGGCGCTCACGGCCTTCAGGGCGCGAGCACGCTGTTGCACCGGGAACGCGTTGATCGTCGTGCTGAGCGACGTCGCTTCGTTGCTCGTCAACGGCGAGACCGGCTGCCCGACCGCCGCGGAGACCGTCCTCGCTGAGTCGATTCGGGTCGCGATGCCGGCCGCGACGTGCTCGATCGAGTCCATCTGCAGCGGCGCGACGCCCGGGATCAGCCCGCGATTCGCGCCGTAGATCAATGGGTCGGCCTGCAACTGCCTCGCGCCCTTGTCGGCGATGGTCTGCAGCGTCGAGATGCGCTTCTCGTTGTCGGGGTCGGTGCCCTTCGCGTTCGCGTCGGCACGCATCGCATCGAGCTGGGCACGTTGCTGTTGCGGTGGCAGGCTCGCGAAGCCCGCTCGCTCGCCGGCCGTCTTGACCAGCTGCTGCAGCATCGGCGCGTAGGGCGTACCGGCGACAGCCTGCGAGACGTCGAGCGCGTATTTCGCATCGGGCGCCCCGCCGTTGTCGACGATCTTCTGGAAGCCATCGACGGCGATACCAGCTTCGGTCAGCCGTCGTTGCTGTGCGGCCGCAGCGCGGGCATCAGCAGCCGCCTGCTGCGCGATCAAGGTCTGCTTCCGGACCTCGATGCCCTGCAGCAGCGGCGCGAGCTTCTCGGGCCCGAGGTCTTTGAAGCCATCGCCTTGGATGATCTTCGCGGCGAGGTCGAGCGACTGCGTGTTGTCGCGCGCGCCGAGGACCGTCATGCGCGCATCGTTGTACGTGACCTTCTCGCGGAACTTGCTCTTCGCCTCGGCGATCTGCTGCGGGTTCATCCCTGCCTGAGGACCCATCGCGTCGACGGTCGCTTCGTACTTCGCGACTGCCATCGGCCGATCGCGCAACCCCGCTCGCTCGAACTCGTCTCCAGCAACGATCAGGCCGACGCCGACGTCCTGCTGCGTCCGGTGCACCACGGAATCGTTGATCGTGTTCGCGAGCTTGCCGGTCGTGCGGATGCTCTCCGCCTTCACCGTCGCGGCAAGGTCGGGAGCCAGTCCGTCCGCGCGGGTACTCACGATCTGCGCCGCATCCTCGTTGTACCGCGACACCGGATCCTCGCCCTCGCGAGCGCCGCCGGCCGCGAAGGCGCCCTGCAGCACGCCGACCTTGTACTTGTCGGCCAGGTCGTTGAGGTCGTTCTCGATCGTCGCGTGCGCAGTGACCGAAGCGATGCGGTCGTTCAGCGCCTTCGCCTTGTCGGCCGCAGCCTGTCGCTGCTGGGTGATCGCCTCGAGGTTCGTGAACCCGATCTGTCCGGCCACTTGTCCTGCTTGCGCGATGGCGTCGCCGGTCCCGAAGTCTGCGGCTCGCGCGATCGGCTGCCGGTTCGGCGCCTCGGGGATAACGGTGCCGAAGGTCGTGTTGACGTTGGGGATCAGTGCCATGTGGTCGGTGCTCAGTTGATGCTGTCGGCGCCGACGATCGGCAACAGCTGAAAGCGTAGGAAGGCCAGCGATCGAGTGATGTCCGGCGCCATCGCAGCGCGGCAGTCGACGATCATCCGACGCGTCGCCTCGTGCTCTGCCTGCGCGTCCGATCGCTTCACGCCGAGCGGCAGCGACTCGACCAATGTCTCGAGCCCGGCCAAGCGATGCTGCAGCGAAGCGATGACGGTCTGCTGCTTCCACACGCTGTCGATCAGCGCGTCCTGAAAGGGAAGGAAGTCGTCGATCGTCGACTGCGCCGGTCGGCCGAGCACGCGGTCCGCGGATGGTTCGAGCAGGTCGATGCTGGTCTCGAAGGTCATCGCGTGAAGACCGGCACCTGGTCGTCCCGAGCCGGTCGATAGTTGGCCTGGTAGTGCGCTGCGACCCGGGCCGACACCGACGCATGATCGGGATGGTTGGGATTGCGGTAGGCCTCGCTTCTCTCCACGTGGCTGATGTCGATCGCCCGCGGCCCGTTAGGCTGCTGCGGTGCGGTGTCCTCACCTATCTCGGCGCCGATGCGCGCGAAGGTCTTGATGAACGACGGGTCGTTGCCGTATCGCTGCAGCAACCCGTCCGCGTCCGCGTGTGACCCCCCGAAGGCCACCACGGCGTTGACGGCCCGATTGATGTTCAACTTGAAGTCCCTGTCGCTCGGCCATTCGGCCCGCAGCGCCTCAATTGCGGCAGCCTGGTCGAAGCGGTGCACATCCTTTGCGAGCGCCGGCATGGTGTCGAGGAATTCACCCATCACGCCGTTGAACTGGCTCGGCGTGAGGCCCATCGCGAAGGCCTTGGCGCGAAAGCTCTTGAGCATGTCCTCGCCGAAAGCTTCGACGAACGGCTTGTGTTCTTCCCTCACGTCGAGCGCGTACTCGTCGACGGTCGCTGGCCTGGTGTCGCCCATGCCCAGCCTCCGCTCGAGCGCCGCACGCGCCTCTTCGCCTTTCCGCAACGTCGCGTCGAGATCGATCGATCCGTCCTCCTTCTGGACGCGCGTCTTCGCTGGCAGGAACGAGTAGTCGGGGCCGGTCGGAGAACCGAGGATCGCCGCTGGATTGGCCGCTACTGTCGTGTCGGTCGTCTCGCCCGCCGCCGCTGGCGCCAAGGTATCGCTGCTGTTCGTCGTCACTCGATGCTCCATCCGTTGTGGGTGAGGGTCCAGCGAACTAAATTGCCCGCTAATGGCACGCGCTGCTCGCGGCGGCCGCGCTCGATCGCTGCCGTCAGCAGCTCCGGGGTGTTGACTCGGGCGCTGAAGAGGGAGAACGCACCATCGACCACAGGAAAGCCTGGCCCTTCGAACACCTCGTACCCTTCGCCCTCCAGGAACCTCACGACCATCCCCATCACGTCATCTCCGCGAAGAACGCCGCATACGGCACGAGGCTGTTCAAGAGCCGGCCGGGAATCCATTCGGTGATCGTCATGTCTTCAGTCCCTTGAAGAAGTCATCGGCGGTGTGGCCGTTTCTTAAATGCCGCTGCAGCGCCTGCATCAGCTCGTCGCGATGCCGCGCGTAGTCGGCGCGGGACCGCTTGAGCGCGATCGCCTTGATGCGCACGAGCATGTCGTGCGGGATGGCGGTCGCATCGAGCTGCGGCTGTGGAAAAGCGCGGGTGCGCGCGCGATACATGGCGGGGGTTTCCGGTGCAAGTCGTTCAGGGCAGCGTCGCAGCGCGTGCGATCGCTTCCATGAGCAGACGCTGATAGGTGGCGCGCTGGGCCCGAGTAAAGTCCCGCGCCGGATCGGGCACGTGGGGCGACCATTCGCAGCACGCCATCGCCGCTTGCCCGGGAACGATCGGCGGAACCGTCACCTCGCACTTGAAGCCGCTGATGACGAAGGTCGTCGTCGTGGCGATGT
>CALMOR010000045.1:46731-61302 GCA_937872165.1 uncultured Burkholderiales bacterium
TGAGAAAGTTGAGCAAGATGGTCAAGTTGAGCAACATCCTTTGAAGTAACTTGCTCAACATGCTCAACATGCTCAAGAAGATCATCTTGTTCATCTTGTTCATGCCTGTGTGACGGGCAACGCCCACTTCCAACGCCCACCCTTGCCGAGCTCCTTCTCCTTCACGACCCAGTTCTCCGAGGCGCGACGGATCGTGGCGTTCGAATGACCGGCCGCGCCGGCTTCTCGATAGACCGCTTCCGCGTGCATCGGGCCATCGGCGAGGATGCTGACGAGGAAGGCCTTCGCATCGTCCTGGCGCGACCCGCCTTCCTCAAAAGCCTCGGCCGTCTGGAGGATTTCGCGGGCATCGCCTTCGATCGCACCGGTCCACCGGACCACGCTCGCGCTGATGCTTCGATGACCAGGCACGTCGACCTGCTCGATCTGGAAGGTGAAGCCACCGCCGGTCGGGCCGATGTTCGACTTCGCGCGCATGAAGACGGCGTCGCCGACCTCCTTCCGTCTCGCCACCGCGAACAGGATTCGGGTCGCGGCGCCGAACGCGAGCGAGCCGGTGACGCGCTCGATCGGGTCCTTCGTCTGCGAGCCCTTCGTGAAGTGCGAGATGCCGAGCAGCGCCGCGCCGGTGTTCTCGGCCAGTTCCTGCAAGGGCGCCAAGCCGCGGCGCACTTCGCCGTTCTTGTGCGAGTCGCCGGCAATCGCCGAGACGATCGGATCGATGATGATCAGCTTGAGCGCCGGCAGCCGCAGCGCCTGGTCGCGCAGTGCTTCCATGTGCTTGGCCGGATCGAAAGCGACGCGGTCACCGCGGATCGTCATGCCTGCAACGAAGTGCAGCCGCGTCATATCCGCGCCCATCGCGAGCAGCCGGGGCGCCAGCGTGTCGGCGACGTCGTCTTCACCGGACCAGATCAGCACGTCGCCTTGCGTTGCGCGTGACCCGTCGGGCAGGTACGAGCCAGCCGAGATGATCGCGCCGAGACCGAGGGCGCACGTGGTCTTCCCGATGCCGGCCTGCCCTGCAGCAATATGCAGCTTCCCGCCGGCCAAGTAATGCGTCCAGACCCAGGGGATCGGCTTGATCTTCACCTCGTCGCCGCGGATCAGGTGCAGCACCGGCGTCTCGTCGTAGCCGGCGTTCTGCATGTCCTCCGCGTACGCTGCCGCGGGAATCCGCTGCCGAGCTGCAAGAGGGGTTCGCGGCGGCGGATCGTTGATCGGGGCCGAGTCGATCACCGCCTGAAGTTTCCGGCTCATGTCCGAGGCTTCTTCGATTCGTCGATCGCCCACTGGCGTGCCAGCTCGACAACGTAGTCCTCGACCCATTCGCCGAGCGCGGCCCAGTGCGCTTCGCCGAGGCGGCGCCGGCTGTCCGCGATCGCACGCTCGCCATGCCGCACCGCCGCCGAGCGAATTCCAGCGGCCGTCATCCGGTCTTTCGCTCGCAGTGCTTTTGGATTTCGCGAGCGGCTCCTCGGAGCCCTGGCTCACCCCAGTTCTTCATCGCCTGCGTGAAAAGGTGCAGCAGTTCATCGGGAACAGCAGCGCCGGACTCGATCACTTCGAGTGAACGCTTCGCTGCGGCTTGGCCGAAGATGTTGGCTTGGACGTCGTTCGCGAGCTGTGCATGAGGTCCGGTCACGATCAGTCCCCCGCGACCAACGCTTCGAAGAACGCCATGAAGGCGCGCGCGGCGACCTCTCCATGAGCCTTCTTGCACCGCTCGAACGACTGGGCAAGCGCACCGACGCCTGGCACCTCACGGCACTGCCGCAGGGTTCGCTGCGCCTTAAGCCATCCGGCGTCCCACGCGTCGACGTCTTCCTTCCGCTGTGCCTCGAACGCACGCTTCTGGTCGACCGACACTTCGACGGGGCGCCGCACGCGGATCGAGATCGCCTCGAGGTAGCCCAGGAAGTTGAAGACGCCTTCGTCACCAGCGACCGAAGCAGCGCGATCGAGACCTTGCATGTAGGCACCGTGAAGACCCGACCGCGCCTCGTTCGTTGCGACCATGGCCTGACGATCGCCGGGAAGGGTCGTCGTCATGCGGCCGCCGTGTCTTCGCGGTGGGCCGCGATCCAGGCATCGAGGTCGGCCTGGCGATACTTGATGCTCCGACCGACGCGCACGAACGGGATGCCGTGGCGACGGGTGAGCCGGTCCTGGTTCAGGAACGTCTCGCTGACGTCGAGATACTTCGCGGCCCACTCGGTTGAGCCCAGCGCCACCGCGCTCGACGATCCGATCGAGCTTACGACTGCTGTTGCCTGTTGATTCATCTTCGCTCCACGTTGTGCCCGGAGTCTCCGGGTTGCGTGAAGCGAAGGATCGCGAGTTATTCGAACCTGTTATTCCCTTTAATCGCTCGCTTTGTCGTCCTGCTGGTCTTCAAAATGAGCGGGATCAAGCCGCCTGATGTCGGCCCGGAACTCGGAAATCTTCTTTCGCCAGTACGTGACCGCGTGCTGCGGCCAGTACCGGTTGAGCTCTTCGTAGGCGACGTCGGACTGCAGCCGCGTCTTGAGATGATCATAGAGATCGACCGCGAGCTTCTTGTCGTGCAATGTCCACTTGACGCGCGGACCTGCGGTCCTTGTCAGAGCCGCATCGAGAAAGCCACGCAACTCCGTAGACCCCCTCGCCATTCGAGCAGCTTCTTCGACCAACCACTGCGCGACGTGCGGATTGATTTCCGCACGCGAGACGGCAAGCTGGAGAAGGTCAACGTCCGCTTTCGCGACGGCGCGCCGGGGAAGGTCAGACGAAGAGGCGAAGCGTCCTAGAACCTGTTCGTCGTTGGTTACGATCTTCGTCAAAGCCGCATCAAGGACAGCACGGAGCTGCGCGCTCTTGTTTGCGAAGCGTGCCGCCTCCTCGACGAATTGCTGGGCGAACCCGGCCGGCATTATCAATCGACGCGGTTGCGCGACGCAGCAGGCGGACGGCGCCTGACCTCGGCTTCCGTCTTGCCGAGCAGCCAGGCGAGCCCACGATCGGCCCACACCCGGTGCACGAGCCAGCCGACCGCCAGCGGCACCACGACGACGCCGCCGGTCAGCACGACGTTGGCGACCAGCGCGAGCATTAGGTCGTTGAGCCAGTCAGGCATCAGTGCCTCAGCCGCCGAGTCTGCGTTTCGATCTCGCGCGTCATCCACGCTCCGCCGAGAGCCGCGAAATCTCGTCCGCCGCAGGCCTCACGCCGCCTCCGAGGCTACACGCGCGACAGCATCACCCTCGATCAGGGCCGGCTGCAGGGACGCCGCGAAGGCGTCGATCGTGCCGCCCCACACCGTCTCGACGTCGTCGGGCGTACCGCTGCCCTGTGCGAGGGTCATTTGCACGCCCGCAAGCTGACGAAGCCGAGCGGACGTTGATATCGCAAAGATGTCGAGCTCCCCGTCGTGTGCGAGCGCGAAGTCACGCAGTGCCATCGCGAGCGATTCGACCTGGTACGCCGCATGCGCGGCGAGCTGCTGGTAGGTCCGCGGGTTGGCCGCCTGTGAGGTGTCGACTTCGGCGCTCATGCGAAGCCTCGCGCGGTGACGAGGTCTGAGTGCAATGCTCCCAAGTGCCCTTTCAACTCGCTGATGCGACTGCGCAGGGTGCCGACCGCCACTAGCAATGCGCCGGTGAGCGGGATGTCGATACCCTCCGGCCCGGTCAGCGGGAGACGCTCGGCCACGTTCATCGCCAAGCCGTTGATGATGTACTCGAGCGAGTCAATCGCACAGAGTTCGCTCTCGGCATCGCCGTATTGCGTGAGCGCCAGATCAAGCGCCTCTCTCGCGGTTCGCGGTTGGGTGTGATCCTCGGTGCTACGATCGTTGACAGCCATGGTGCTTCTCCAGTGGTTGCATCGTGGTCAGGCCGCGTCCCGAGTTACCGCTCGAGGCGTGGCCGCTTGCCTGAGGCCGTCAGGCGGCGGTTGAACTCTGTCGCTTGCCTCCGTGTAGCGACACAACGTTGCCGTTCGCGACGCGCTTCTGCGGACGTGCCGGCACGATCGCATCGGCCACGAGCTGCCAAGCGGTGCGCATCGTCGCCTCGTCGAACTGCACGTAGTGGCCGAGCGTGACGTCGCCGCCGTCGGCGTGGTTCAGCAGCCGCTTCACGACGTAGCCCGGCAGTCGAGCCGCGGCGATCGTGGCGAACGTCCGCCGCAGGTCGTGCGCGCTGAACGGGATGCCCGTCTCGGCGATGATCGAAGCCAACGTCTCGCGTGGGTGCTTGGCACCGGCGAAGACGAAGTCCTCGTCTTCCTTGTTCGCGGCACGCGCCCGAACCAGCACGAGCGCCTGCTTCGACAGGTAGATCACGTGCGGCTTGTGGTTCTTCGTGTCGGCAAGGTGGATGCGCGCCGCCTCGAGGTTGACGTGGCGTCGCTGGATACTGTCCAGCTCGCCCCGGCGCATGCCGGTCAAGAGCAGCAACTGGAAGGCGTCACCGTGCGCCGTCGCCGACGCCGCGTGCCACCAATCGTCCAGGCGTTCGAGCGGCACAATGCGTTCGCGCTTGCCGGACTGCGGGATGATAATGCGGTCGACCTTCGCGGTCGCAGCGGCGAACGGGTCGTCGTCCATCGTGACGCCGTGGTAACGCAGGACAGCGCGCGTGACTCGCATGGCGTACGCGGCGCGCGAGACACTGGCCGTCGCCAGCTTTCGATTCAGCGCCTTCAGGGTCGTGCTGGTCAGCGACTGGATCGGCTTCGCGGCGATCGAGTGCAGCTCGCCGGGGCCATGCACGTGACCGCGCGGCGACTTGCCGGCGGGACGCAGCATGTTGAGGTAGTCGAGCCGAGTGCGGTCCTTCATCGCGCCGTTCTTCCGCGCGCTGTCGTCGTCGATGAACTCTTGCAGCGCGTCGGCGACAGTCTTGCCGCTGCGCACGACGCGGACCTGTTCCTGTCGAAGGTTCACGCCGGCGGTGTGCTTGCCGATCGCCTTCTTCGCATCGTCGCGGGCGCGGGTGATCGTGTAGCTGGCCGAGTACCGGCCGAGCGTCACCCGCTCGACCTTGTTGCCCTTGATGCGGTGGAGCAGCGAGAACGTCTTCGCGCCGCCGGGCGACACCCGCAGCTCGAGGCCGGGCGTCTGAAGGTCGCGCACCACGACGCGTGCTCCCGGCACCGGCTGCAGCGCGTCGAGCCGTGCCTTCGTGAAGTTGATCGCCGCTGTCGGCATAGTCCGCGTGTCCGTCTGGGGTGACGCCGGGGTGACACAAATCGTGTTACCCCGAGTATTCCAGCACAACTCAGCGAAAGCAAGGACGACCGTAAGCTATTGATCGAAGTGACTTCGTGAATGACAGCGACAAATCACGTAACTGGCGTCGTCCGGACTGTTAATCCGTGTGTCCCTGGTTCGAGTCCAGGTCGGGGAGCCAGTCGTCACGCATTCGCGGGTTATCCGGTCTTCCGCTAACCAGCGACGCCCGTCCTGACCGACGCATCGTTCGTCGACTTCGACGTTTTCCGCGGCAATGAGCGTCGACATACGTCTTGCTTTGTACCGGCTGTCGGGTCCGACTCGGTGACTTGAGCTGCAAATCGTGCGGTGTAAGCGCTAGAGATCATGCGGACGGGTCAGCCGCGTCCGATTCTTTTCCGGTAAAGCGATCGTGATTCATCGGCGACTTTACGTTCGTTCGACGCTCTCGCGCAGAACGATTCGTCCATAGCCGGCGAATGGATGATTCATTGCTGCGATGGAGAGAAGTGAATGGATTGCGATCGAGGCCGTTCGCTCGATCGTCGTTCGGCCATACCGGGCAATCACTCGAATTACCTCGAGCCCGATAACGGATTTGCGCAATTCGCACTGCGAATATATTCAGCCCGGGAAAGTTTCCTCGTTGATCATTCCGCGAACGGCTTCGGAAATCGGAACTGATTGGCTCCCGACGATCGAGTTCAAGGTCGGCAATTTCGCCCCCTTGTGAACTCCAGGAGATCGGCGTTGATCGTCGTCGGCATGCCATGCGCAGACCCGGATAGGACTTGAGCGTGCCCTGCTTCAGCAGTTTCACAGACCGCCCTCCGGTCGTGAGGAAAGGGCAGATCTGGTCGTCCTCGCCGTGCATTGCCAGCACCGGGATGTCGATCGACGCGAGGTCGTCGTAGAACTCCGTTTCGGACAGCACGCGGATGCGTTCGTATTGCGCCTGGATGCTGCCCTTCATGCCCTGCCGCCACCCGTTTTCCCGGATGCCTTCGGACACCTCGGCGTCGTCGCGCTCGTCGCTCGGTGATCACGGCCATCAGGCATCGCGTGCCTCGACGTCCGCGACGAAGCGCTCGATCTCGCGCGACAGATCGTCGGGGTTCTCCAGCGGCAACGCGTGTCCGCCACGAACGACCACGAGTCGCGCGTCGGCGAAGTGCGGCATCACGAATTCTCGCTGGGCCTTCTGGCCCAGCGCCTCGTCGCTCGCGCCGGCCATCAGCAGCGTCGCCAACGGCAACACGCCGACCGCGGCCCCATGGTCTTCGCAGCTGCCTTCCGTCAGCCATCGCCTCCATGCGTCCGGCGACGCGCGCCGTGCGTCCGCGATGGCGATCTCGCGCGCCTCGTCGGGCAGGCGCTTCGCCGTGATGCCGTCGACGTAGGCCTCGGCCGCCGCGCGGCTGCCGTCGAACGCGAGCAGACGGGCGCGTGCCTCGTCGCTCATCGGCTCGGGCGACGGGGGCGAAGCCGTGACGAGGATCAGCCCCTCGAAGAGATCCGGCGCGGTCGCGACGAGGACGGCGGCCACCTTCGCCGACATCGAATGGCCGACCAGCACGCAGCGCCCGAGCCCGGCATGGACGATGGCGTCGCCGACGCTGTCGGCCATTTCGCCGACGCTCGCGCCGCCTCGTCCGGCCGCATCGCCGAAGCCCGGCAGGTCGAGCGCCAGCACGCGTCGATCGGCGGCGAAGCGCGCGGTGACCGCGTCCCATTCGCGCCGGGAGCCGCCGAAGAGATGGAGGAGTACTAGAGGAAGGCGGCGGATCGGCGTCACGGTCGGGACGAGGCTGTACGTGGATAAGCGGGTCCGCGGGCCGGGCAGCGTGTCCTTCACGATGCCCGCGTCGATGCCCTCGTCCGGACTCGCCTGCGCCTTCGCGATGCCTGCGCCGTACCGGTCTTCCGACACGCCCCCGTCGAACGGTCCAGCCGACGACGACGGTCCGTCGATGCTGCAGGTGATCTCGACGATGAGACCGAGCGGCCCGGCGCCGATCAGCGTGAAGCCCGCTGCGTCTTCCTTGCCGTCCATCTGCAACGCGAAGGCTCCCTCGATCTCCTTGTTGGGCGACATGCCCGGTGCGAGCTTCACTTCGAAGGTCGCGATGAGGTTGCGACCGGCCTCCGTGATCCGTCCGCGGATCGCGTAGCTGCCGTCGCCTCCGACCGCGCGGCCGTCGGTGATGCTGAGACGTCCGTCGCTCGCACGACCGTCCGCGCTGAAGAGCATGCGGTAATCACCGTTTTCCATGCCGCACCCGACTCGTTCGCGACGCCGAGAGTGCGCTTCGGCTCCGTGCCGCTGTCGTCCGACCCGCGCGTCAATCGCGTGAAGGACCCGAGGCATGCACGAGCTCAGGCGGCCTCACGAGCGACAGCGTCTCTGCCTGCGCCTTAATATCGATGCGTCGTGTCCGCGTGAACGGGTCCAAGGTCTGCGCCCGTCCGCTCTCGAGCGCGGCGAAGATGCCCTCGACGACGCGCAGGTCGGCGAGGCCTTCGTCGACGTCGGGCTCGGGCTCTTCGTCGTCGAGGATGCACTGCGAGAAGTAGCGCATCTGGCCACCGAACTGGTCGGTCGCGTCGAACGAGCGGTGCCTGGTCTTCTCGCCGACGGTGACGTCGTGTTCGAGCGGGTCGCCGTAACCGAACGCCGGATTCATCAGGATGCTTCCCTTCGTCCCCGCGACGACCAGCAGGCCGACGGTGTTCGCGTAATACGAGACGGTGAACTGTGCGAGACGATGACCCGGAAAGCGCAGCGTCACGGCGATCGTGTCGTCGAGCTCGCCGTAGCCGGCCTCGGGATGCCGCGACGCCGCGGCCGACACCACCTCGGTCGGCTCCTCGCCGAACAGATAGCGGGCCGCGTTGATCGGATACGGCGCCATGTCGAGCAGCGGGCCGGCCAGCACGCCGTTGGTCGCGCGGTGGTTGGCCGGATCGAGCATCTGTCCGAAGCACGCGGTGAACATGACCGGCTCGCCGATCTCGCCCGCGCGGATGCGTTCGATCGCGTCGAGCGTGGCCGGCTCGAAGTGCAGCCGGTACGCCACCATCAGCTTCGCTGCGGAGGCCTTCTGCGCATCGCGGATCTCGCGGCCCTTCGCCACCGAGATCTCGAGCGGCTTCTCGCACAGCACGTGGATGCCCGCCGCGAGCGCCGGCACCGCGAACTCGGCATGACGCCAGTTCGGCGTACCCAGATAGATCGCGTCGGTCTTCCCCGATCGCAGCAACGCGTCGAAGCCGTCGTAGCCGCAGGTCTCGGAGATGCCGTAGCGCTCGCCGACCTCGCGTGCCTTCACCGGATCGCCGGTCACCAGCGCGACCGCCTCCGAATTGCCGGTGTGCGCGACGCCGGGCAGCATCGCCTCCTGCGAGATGCCGCCGAGACCGACGATGGCGTAGCGGACCTTCTTCGACGGCGCGAGGCCGAGGGCCGATGCGATGCTCACGAACGTTTCCCCTCGAGGTCGTGGAAGTCGCGTCCTTCCCACCGGGCTTCGACCTCGAGCGCCGGCAGGTCGCGGTTGCAGGTGGCGAAGGCCTCGTCGTGCGCGTCGCCTTCGTAGCGGACGGTGAAGTCCCGTCCCTCGATGGAGCCGTCGACGTCCATGTCGCGGATGCGGTCGACATGGCCGAGATAACGCAGGCCCGTGTCGAAGTGCGCGCTCCAGAAGAACGGCAGGTCGTCGAAGGCTTCGTCCGCGGACCGCATCAGCCGCCTCGCGACGTACTGGCCCTGGCGCTGCGCATGGACCCAGTGTTCGACGCGGACCGTGCGGCCGGCATGGCGATCGGGATAGCGGGCGATGTCGCCGATCGCATGGATGCCGGGCACCGAGGTCTCGAGACGGCCGTCGACGACGATGCCGCCGCCGTCGTCCTGCGACGCGACCGTCAGGCCGGCCGCCTCGGCGAGCGCGGTCCGTGGCGCGACCCCGACTCCCACGACGACGAAGTCGACGTCGAGCGTCGAGTCGTCGTCGAGCGTCAGCCGCCTACCGTCGAAGGCCTTCGCGTCGCGGCCGAGGTGGAAGCGCACGCCCTTCTCCTCGTGGACGCCGCGGATCATCGCGCCCACCTCGGCGCCGACGATCTTCTCGAGCGGCACGCGATCGGGCGAGACCACCTGCACTTCGAGCTTCCGCTGCGTGAGCGACGCGGCCGCCTCGAGTCCGATGAAGCTCGCGCCGACGATCGCGACGCGGGTGGCGTCCTTCGCCGCGGCGACGATCGCGTCGGCATCCGCGAGCGTGCGCAGCAGATGCACGTTCGCAAGGTCGAAGCCCGGCAGCTCCGGGCGCTTCGGCTCGGCGCCGGTCGCGAGGACGAGGACGTCGAACGCGAGCGTGGCACCGTCGTCGAAGGCGATGCGCTTCGAGGTCGCGTCGATCGACGCGACCTTCTTCGTCACGCGCACGACGCGATCCGTGCCATCGCGATCGATGCCCGGCAGGAAGCAGGCGTCGCGTTCGACCATGCCGATCAGGTATTGCTTCGAGCAGAAGGTCCGGTCGTAGGGTCGCCCCCCGTCGTCGTCGACGAGGGTGGTGCGACCGCCGTGCCCCAGGCGCGCCAGCATCTCGGCGCAGGCGTGTCCCGCCGCGCCGGCACCGACGATCACGACGCGCGTCGCGATGCCGCTGTCGCGGGCGGCGACCTCGACGGGTCGGCGCTTGCCGACGACCCGGATCATGCCGTCCCGCTCGTCGACGTCGAAGCGGCTCAGCGGTTCGAACGCGGGCGCCGCGATGGCCTCGCCGGTCTCGATAGAGAAGCGCGCGTGATGCCATGGGCAGCGCAACGCGCCGTCGACGACGAGCCCGTCCGCGAGCGGTGCCTCGAGGTGGGTGCACTTGCCGGACAGCGCATGGCAGCGCCCTTCGTGGCGGACCAGCACCAAGGTTTCTCCGTCGAACGTGCCCTTCATCGTCGAAGCCTCGCGAAGCGCCGACGCCGGCACGCCTCGCCGCAGATCGGGACCGTCGTCCTCGTCGTCGTCCATCGCCGTTTCCTCCTCGTTGCCGACCGCGGTCGACGAACGAAGAGGCTAGCCGAGCCTGGTCGCCGTCTTCGTCAGCGAGCCGGCAGGTCGCGAGTCGGCCCGACACTGCTGAGGTCACGCGATGAAGTCAGCGGAGGGCGGCGGGCCGCCGGCTCGCGCTCGACCGATCAAGCGCGGTCGATGCACGCGCATCGGATCGTGCGGGCGGCACGTCGGTCGAGGCCCGGTCGACGCTCAGGCGTCGTCGTCCCTCTTCTTCGGCAGCGGCTTCGGACCGGCACCGCGGATGTTGACCACCTTCGTCAAGAGGCCGAACCAGTAGGGCGCGCCGAGCACGCCGGCGACCGCGGTCATGATCCAGCCGACCAGCGACAGCACGAAGCTCGACAGCGAGCCGTGGGTCCAGCGCTGCTTCAGCTCGGCGGTGCAGAGCGCCCATGCGCCGCGCAGCGCATCGGTCCCGACCGGCCCGGCCTTCGAGTCCGCGAGCACGCCTTCGACCGCCGTCGCCGCGGTGTCCGCCGCGACCACGGTGCCGAGACACGCATAGCCGATCGGCAATCCGGCCGGTGCCTTGTCGAGCGCGGTCGCGAGCGCCTGCCGCGCCTGGGCACGCGGGGCATCGGTGCCGGTCGCGAGGTCGAGGTCGCCGATCTTCCCCGAGGCGACGACCTGCTGCGCGTTCGCGGCCAGCGCCGCGCGCATCTGCGGCGATCGATCGAGGGCCTGGAAGATCGCGATGCTGTCGACGTTGCACAGCGCGGCCAGCAGCAGTCCCCAGACGAACAGGCGTCTCTGCGCATAGGCCTTGTACCAGCCCGACACGCGGTCCATCCCCGAATCGAACCACGTCTCGATGCCCTTCAGCGCGACGTCGATGTCGCCCTTCGAGCGATCGAGGATCGGCATCACCGACAGCGCCGCGGGCGAGCGTTGCAGACGCAGTTGCGCGACCGCCGCGCGCAGCGTCGCGAAGTCGAGTCCGACCGTCGACGGCGGGACCGCCGCGCCGGCCGCGGCACGACGCAGCACCACGTCGGCGAACGCGAGGGCGAAGTTGCTCGAGTCGACGTAGGCCGGCGGCTTGCCGCGCGCGGCGCGATCGCGATAGAGGCTGCCGATCAACGGATGCTGCAGGACGCGCACGAAGATCGCGTCGTCCCCGATCAGGCGCCGGATACCCATGTGCAGGAACTTGCCGCGCTGCCCGAAGTACTGCGCCCACCATTCGTGCAACCCGCTGACCACGATCGAGAAGACGAGATAGACGAGGATCAGGCCGACGGCGATGTCGACGAGCGCGCTCACGACGTGGCTCCCTGCGTGGTGGTGTTGGTGATGGTCACCGTGGTCGTGGTCTTCTGTTCGACGAGGACCTCGGTCGTCTCGTCGACGGCTACCGCGAAGCTCACGTCCTGCCGACCCGCCTGTCCGAGGTTGAGGGGCCGGTATTCGGGGTCGGCCTTCCACTTCCGGAACGCGCTCTCGTCGATCTCCTGGTTGACGCCGTCGGCATCGACCAGCATGCGGCGGTACACCGGCCCGTGCATCCACGGCAGCGCCTGGATGATCTTGTACGCGCCGCCGAGGAACTCGGCGTAGCTGTCGTGGACCGGCGACATGTACTCGGTACCGATCAGCTCGAACGCGGCCGGCGTCGCCCGCGTCGACATCGACGACTTGCCGTCGCCCGAGACCTTGCGATCGTCGACGAACTCGAGGCCGCAGTCGGACGCGCGAGCCGCGAGCCACAGCAGCGGCGCGGCCTGCAGCAGGTCGTCCTCGTAGCCGCCGCCGACGTCGGCATGCGCGCCGGGGAACCAGCGTTGTCGCACCGTCTCCGTGGTCTTCGCGGCCTGCTTCCACAGTGTCGCGGTGTACTCGAGCCGATGTTCGTCGATCGCCATCGCGTGGAAGGCATGACGGATCGCTTCGCTCAGGCAGGTGTCGTGGAATTCGTAGCGCGACGACTTCGGCCACCACGACGCGTTGGGGATGCCGAGCGCGCCCACCGTGTCCCACACGCCGACGAAATGGAGGCGCACCGGATAGCGCGTCGTGGCCAGCGCGCGGTACGCGTCCACCTCCGCGTCGTGCGCCTGGACGCGGGCCAGCGTCGACGCGTCGGCGTTGCCGTCCTTCACGGCCCGCCGATCCTTCGCGATCGGCCGGGCCTCGTAGAGCTTCCACGCCTGCGTGATCGACGGATGGTCCGCGAGCGCGCCGTCCTTCGTCGCGGCGTCGGACGGATCGATCGCGGGGATGCCGAGATACGCGATCAGCCCGCCGAGGCTGCGGGCCGTGAACGCGCCCCGCGAGAAGCCCAGCAGATAGATGTCCGATCCGGTCAGGAACTCGCGACCCGACGAGTGCGGCGGCGTACCGACGAGGTCGCCGTTGCCCTTGCGCGGCGGATCGGCGGGATCGGGCGGCGGCATCGCCAAACGTGCCGCGCCGACGCTCGCCGGCAGGTGCGGATCGCCTTCGAATTGGCAGGTCGTCGCGAGCCACGCATAGCCGAGGCGGATGTTGCGGTCGAGGCCTTCGCCGAAGGCGCCGCCGCGGATGCGGTCGTTCCAGTGGGTGCCGACGCCTTCGTCGTAGAACTTCTGCTGCGACGTGCAGCCGCTCGACGCGTCGGCGATCTCGCTGTAGAGGCGCGAGACGTTGGTGTTCGACTTGAGGCTGTTCCAGGTCCCGTCGAAGCACAGGACGAGACTCTTGTAGGGGGCAGGCATCGTTCGGCTCGCTCTCGTTCGTCAAAGGATTCAATCGAAGCGTTCGTCGCCGGTCGGCTCGACGTGCGGCACCGCGTTCATCCGCTGGCGCAACTGCGACAGTTCCCAGTACATCCGCTTCCGTGCGCGGCTCTGGTTGCCGAGCGGCCGATGCTCGGCGATGCAGTGCCACGGGTTGTACGAGAGGCGCTTCGCGAAGTCGAGCTGCGCGGGCGAGTCGAAGGTCTGCCTCGGGATGTGCAGCGTCGCCACCGGAACGCGGGGCGACAGGCGTTCGGGCCAGTACACGCCGGCGTCTTCGATCGGCATGCGGAAGGCGTCGGTCTGCAGCTGCAGCCGCAGCTCGAGGTCGACGTCGCCTTCCGCGAGCGTCGCCACCATCGCCTGCCGCAGGTAGTCGTCGGGCGGCCGCAACGGCAGTCGCGGGATCGGCGTGCGCCGCTTCGAGGTCGGCCAGAGCGAATAGACCATCGCCCGACCCTCGCCGAGCAGGTACGGCACGCAGCTGAAGTACGGCGCTTCGAACGGACTCGTCTGCGTCTTGATCCACAGGCCCTGCATGATCAGGTCGGCGAGATGCGGCGTCGTGAAGTTGACGAAGTGGAACAGCGACGCGTTCCTGACACTCCACTTCTGCAGATGCGCGTTGGCCTTCGTGTCCGGCGTGACGAAGGTCGGCGTCGACACGCCGAAGAGATCCTGCGTGAAGCGCTCGTCGTCCATCAGCTTCGGACCCGGCACGTCCATCAACTTGATGCTGATGCTCATGAAGCCCACGTCGTCGATGTCGGGCGTGACGTAGGGCCCCGGACCCGAGAAGCGCACCCAGGCCGGATAGCTGCGCGCCGTCGCGTAGATGCCGTGCCGCAGTTCGGGCGGCAGTCCGTCGCGCACGATCAGGCTCGCCCGCACGATGCCCTGCGTCTTCGTGTTGCCGCCGCGCTCGAAGCCGCCGGGCTTCCACAGCAGTCGCATCTGCTCGGTGAAGCTGTCGATGATCGACTGCAGGTGCGCGTCCTCGTCGGGGATCGCGCGCTCCTCGGCGAGCCGCAGCCCCTCGTCGCGACGACGGCCGTTGATGACCGCGGTCGTCAGCCGCGTCAACGGGTCGCGAAGCAACGCGTCGAAGGCCGGCCGCAGCAGCGGATCGATGCGACGCTCGAGATGCAGCAGCGTCATCGACGCGTCGCTGATCCAGTCGAGCAGCGCGGACCCGGTGGCGGCGCGCGGCGCGGGTCGACTCGTGTTGGAGTTCATGCGGCGTTTCCCCGGAGCCGGATCGCGGCCGGACGAGAGCGGGACCCGATGCTGCCCGACGAGCGCGTCGCGGTCTTCCGCTCGAGTGATGACGGGACCGCCGCGGCCACGACGCGATCGCGGTCGCAGAGACGAATCGTCGCGACCCCTTCGTGCACGCGTCCGCGTCCCGTCATCGCGCGTCCGGCGCCGGAAGGGCGGCCGGACCCCGATCGCCGTTCGCGAGATGGCGCAGCGCGCGGACGCCCGGCAGGAAGAAGTACGCGCCGCCGATCACCGTGACGAACTCGGGCAGCGGCGCGAGGCGTCGCGCGGCGCCGGCGTCGGCC
>CALMOR010000046.1:0-428 GCA_937872165.1 uncultured Burkholderiales bacterium
ATCACGCTGTTGCTCGCCGACGAGGTCGACATCTCGCGCGGCGACCTGATCACGCGCGTCGAGACGCCGGCCCGCGTCGTGAAGGACTTCGAGGCGATGGTCTGCTGGATGGACGCGGAGCCGATGGCCGCCAACGGCCGTTACCTGATCAAGCACACGACGCGGACGACGAAGGCGATCGTGGCCGGTGTCGCCAGCAAGCTCGACATCGCCACGCTCGAGTCGCGCGTCGTCGCCGAGGCGAAGCTGTCGATGAACGAGATCGCCCGCGTCCGCTTCCGCACGCGCGACGCGTTGATGGTGGACGCCTACGCGGACGACAAGGCGACCGGCGCGTTCATCGTCGTCGACGAAGTCACCAACCACACGGTGGCGGCCGGCATGATCGTCGGCGCGACCGAGGCGGGCTGACATGGACACCCGTTTGG
>CALMOR010000046.1:438-10076 GCA_937872165.1 uncultured Burkholderiales bacterium
GGCACGGTCCATCTCGTCGGCGCGGGTCCCGGCGCGCCCGACCTGCTGACGCTGCGCGCGGCGCGTCTCCTCGAGCGCGCCGACATCGTGCTGCACGACGCGCTGGTCCATCCGGACACGCTCGCGCTCGCCGTGCGCGCGATCAAGGTGTCGGTCGGAAAGCGGCACGGCCGGCTGTCGTCGGCGCAGCACTTCATCAACAAGCGGCTCGTCGACGCGGCGCGCGAGCATCGCGTCGTCGTGCGCCTGAAGGGCGGCGACCCGATGCTGTTCGGCCGTGCGCAGGAAGAGATCGATGCGCTGCGTGCGGCCGGCGTTCCGTTCGAGGTGGTGCCGGGCGTGACCGCGGCGCTGGCGGCGAGCGCGGAACTCGGGACGTCGCTGACCCGGCGCGCAGCGCGCGACGGCAACGGCGACGTCGTGGGCAGCCGCAGCGTGGTCTTCGTCACGCCGCGCGTCGGCGTCGGCGTCGATGCGGGCGACGAAGGACGCTGGGTCCGCGCCGTCAACGCGTCCGATACGGCGGTGCTCTACATGGCGTCGCGCGAAGCCGACCGCATCGCCGCCGCGCTGATCGATGCCGGGCGCGCACCGGGGACGCCGGTCGCGATCGTCGAGAACGCGTCGTTGCCGGACTCTTCGTCGCGTCTCACGACGCTGGGCGAGCTCGCTCGCAGCGGGCTCGTCGGACTCGAAGGGCCCGCGACCCTCGTCGTCGGCGACGTGATGCGTCGCGCCTCGTCGTGGGCCTCGCTCGCGGTCGACGCGCAGGAGCGATGTAGGGCCGCCTGACACCCGACGCATCGCTCCGGCGAGCCTTCGCTCGCCGACATCGATCCGCTCTTCGACGCCGGCGGTCACGTCGTGCCGACGAGCGATCCGGCACGACACGAACCCAGGAAAGCCATGAAGACCCTCGCCCGAACCTCCTCCCTGTTCCATGCCGCCGCCCGTCTCGCGACCCGCTTCGCGATCGGCGTGCTGCTGGTCGTCGCCGGCGCCGCGCACGCGGCCGACGTCACGCTGCTGAACGTCTCCTACGATCCGACCCGCGAGCTCTACCAGGACTTCAACAAGGCCTTCGCCGAATACTGGAAGACGAAGAGCGGCGACACCGTCTCGTTCAAGCAGTCGCACGGCGGTTCGGGCAAGCAGGCGCGCTCGGTCATCGACGGAATCGACGCCGACGTCGTGACGCTCGCGCTGGCCTACGACATCGACGCGATCGCCGAAAGGAAGCTGATCGCGAGCGACTGGCAGCGACGCCTGCCCGACCACAGCACGCCGTACACGTCGACCATCGTCTTCCTCGTGCGCAAGGGCAACCCGAAGCAGATCGTCGGCTGGGACGACATCGCGAAGCCGGGGACCTCGGTGGTGGTCTCGAACCCGAAGACCTCGGGCGGCGCGCGCTGGGCCTATCTCGCGGCCTACGGCTTCGCACTGAAGAAGAACGGCGGCGACGACGCGAAGGCGCGCGCCTTCATCACGCAGGTCTACCGCAACGTGCCGGTCCTCGACTCCGGTGCGCGCGGCGCGACGGTGACCTTCGCCGAACGCGGTGTCGGCGACGTCCTGCTCGCATGGGAGAACGAGGCCGAGCTCGCGAAGAAGGAGTTCGGCGTCGACAAGTTCGACGTCGTCTATCCGGCGTCCAGCATCCTCGCCGAGCCGCCGGTCGCCGTCGTCGACAAGGTCGTCGACAAGCGCGGCACGCGCAAGCTCGCCGAGGCCTACCTGCAGTACCTCTACAGCGACGAGGGGCAGGAGATCGCGGCGCGCAACTTCTATCGTCCGCGCAACCCGGCCGTCGCCGCGAGGCACGCAGCGCAGTTCCCGAAGCTCTCCCTCTTCACGATCGACGAGGTGTTCGGCGGATGGACGACATGAAGCCATTCGCATCACTGGTCGCAGGGACCGTCGTCGCCGCCGCGTTCCTGTTCGCCGTCGCGCCGGCGGCGCGGGCCGAGCAGGTCCTGCTCAACGCGTCGTACGACGTGGCCCGCGAGTTCTACAAGGACTACAACCCGGCGTTCGTCAAGTACTGGAAGCAGAAGAGCGGCCAGGACATCACGGTCAACCAGTCGCACGACGGGTCGAGCAAGCAGGCTCGCTCGGTGGCCGACGGACTCGAGGCCGACGTCGTGACGATGAATTCGGCCAACGACATCGACTTCCTCGCGTCGCGCGCGATCGTCCCGGTCGACTGGGCCAGGCGCTTCCCGAACAACGCGTCGCCCACCTATTCGACGATGCTGTTCCTGGTCCGCAAGGGCAACCCGAAAGGCATCAAGGACTGGGACGACCTCGCGAAGCCGGGAGTGCAGGTCGTGATCGTCAATCCCAAGACCGGCGGCAACGGACGCTACAGCTACATGGGCGCGTGGGGCTACGCGAAGAAGAAGGGCATGAGCGATGCCGATGCGTCGACCTTCGTCGGCGCGATCTTCCGCAACGTCCCGGTCCTCGACACCGGCGGTCGCGGTGCCACCACGACCTTCCTGCAGCGCGCGATCGGCGACGTGCTCGTGACCTTCGAGAGCGAGGTCGTGCAGGTCGACCGCGAGTTCGGCGCCGGCAAGGTCGACGCGGTGTACCCGTCGATCAGCGTGCTGTGCGAGAACCCGGTGGCGGTGATCGATCGCGTGGCGCAGAAGAAGAACACCACGGCCGCGGCCAACGCCTACCTCGACTACCTGTATTCGGATGTCGGCCAGGAGATCGCGGCGCGCCACTACCTGCGTCCGCGCTCGGCGAAGGTGGCGGCAGCGCACTCGCTCGAGTTCAGGCCGATCCAGTTGTTCACGGTCGACGAGATCTTCGGCAGCTGGAAGGACGCGCAGGCGAAGCACTTCGACGACGGCGGCGAGTTCGACCGCATCTACGCGGCGATCGGCAGGCGATGACCTTCGCGCTCCGCCGGCCTAGCGTGCTGCCGGGCTTCCACCTCGCGCTCGGCACCACGCTGCTGTACCTCGCGCTGATCGTCCTGATCCCGCTGTCGGCGGCCTTCCTCAAGACCTTCACGCTGACGTGGGACCAGTTCGTCGGCACCGTCACCGCGCCGCGGGTGCTGGCGTCGTTGCGCCTGTCGTTCGGCGCCGCCTTCCTCGCGGCATCGGTCAACGCGGTGTTCGGTCTCCTGCTCGCTTGGGTGCTGGTGCGTTATCGCTTCCCCGGTGCGAAGGTCGTCGACGCGCTCGTCGACCTGCCGTTCGCGTTGCCGACCGCGGTGGCCGGCATCGCGCTGACCGCGGTGTACGCGCCCAACGGCTGGCTCGGCGCACCGCTCGCTCTCGTCGGCGTCAAGGTCGCGTTCACGCCGCTCGGCATCCTCGTCGCGCTCGTCTTCATCGGTCTGCCGTTCGTGGTGCGCACGATCCAGCCGGTGCTGGAGGACATGGAGCGCGAGCTCGAGGAAGCGGCCCGCTCGCTCGGCGCCGATGCGCTGCAGATCTTCGTCAAGGTGATCCTGCCGACCATCATGCCGGCGCTGCTGACCGGCTTCACGCTGGCGTTCGCGCGGGCGGTCGGCGAATACGGATCGGTGGTCTTCATCGCCGGCAACATGCCGCTCGTGTCCGAGATCGCGCCGCTCGTGATCATCAGCAAGCTGGAGCAGTACGACTATCCGGGCGCGACCGCGCTCGCCGTCGTGATGCTGCTCGCGTCGTTCGCGATGCTGCTCGCGATCAACCTGCTGCAGGGCTGGATGCGCCGTCGCAACGCGCAGGAGCGGAAGGTCTGATGTCGGCCGTGCTCGACGAGCCGGTCGCGACGATGCCGCGTCGCGAGGCCGACGCGCGCGGCCGGGCGTCGCGCCGCATCGCATGGCTGCCCGTCGTGCTGACCACGGTCGCGCTGCTGTACGTCGCGCTGGCGCTGCTGATCCCGCTCGCGGCGGTGTTCGTCGAGGCCTTCCGCAAGGGCGTCGAGCACTACTTCGCGTCGATCGCCGATCCAGACGCGTGGTCCGCCATCCGGCTGACGTTGACGGCCGCGGCCATCGCCGTTCCGGCCAACCTCGTCTTCGGCGTCACGGCCGCGTGGGCGATCGCGAAGTTCGACTTCAAGGGCAAGGCCTTGCTGATCACGCTGATCGACCTGCCGTTCTCGGTATCGCCGGTGGTGTCCGGCCTCGTCTACGTGCTGATGTTCGGCCTGCAGGGGTGGTTCGGACCGTGGCTCGCCGAGCACGACATCAAGATCATCTTCGCGGTGCCCGGCATCGTGCTGGCGACGATCTTCGTGACCTTTCCGTTCGTCGCGCGCGAGCTCATCCCGCTGATGCAGGCGCAGGGCCGCGAGGAAGAGGAGGCCGCGGTGGTGCTCGGCGCGTCCGGCTGGCAGACGCTCTGGCGCGTCACGCTGCCGAACGTCAAGTGGGGCCTGCTCTACGGCGTCATCCTCTGCAACGCGCGGGCGATGGGCGAGTTCGGCGCGGTGTCGGTGGTGTCGGGCCATATCCGCGGCACGACCAACACGCTGCCGCTCCACGTCGAGATCCTCTACAACGAATACAACTTCGCGGCCGCGTTCGCCTGCGCCTCGCTGCTCGCGTTCCTCGCGCTCGTCACGCTGGTCGTCAAGACCGTCGTCGAGCGCCGTTATCTGAAGTCCCAGAGGCGATGACATGAGCATCCGGATCGAGAACGTCTCCAAGCGCTTCAACGACTTCGTCGCGCTCGACCACGTGAACCTGACGATCGAGCCGGGCGAGCTCGTCGCGCTGCTCGGCCCGTCGGGCTCGGGCAAGACCACGTTGCTGCGCGTGATCGCGGGACTCGAGGTGCCCGACGAGGGCCGTATCTTCTTCGACGCGGAGGACGCGACCGACAAGGACGTGCGCGAGCGGGCGGTCGGCTTCGTGTTCCAGCATTACGCGCTGTTCCGTCACATGACGGTGTTCGAGAACGTGGCCTTCGGTCTGCGCGTCAAGCCGAAGAAGACGAGACCGAGCGACGCGGTGATCCGCGAGAAGGTCCACGGACTGCTCAACCTCGTGCAGCTCGACTGGCTCGGCGATCGTTATCCGCATCAGCTGTCGGGCGGGCAGCGGCAACGCATCGCGCTGGCCCGCGCGCTCGCCATCGAACCCAAGGTGCTGCTGCTCGACGAGCCCTTCGGCGCGCTCGACGCGAAGGTCCGCAAGGACCTGCGCCGCTGGCTGCGTCGGCTGCACGACGAGATCCAGCTGACCAGCGTCTTCGTCACGCACGACCAGGAGGAGGCGCTCGAGGTGTCGGACCGCGTCGTGCTATTCGACCACGGCCGCATCGAGCAGATCGGCGTGCCCGACGAGGTCTACGATCATCCGGCGACGTCCTTCGTCTACGGCTTCCTGGGCCATGCGAACCAGCTGCCGAGCCGCGTCGCCCACGGTTTCGTCGAGATCGGTCGCTCGCGCATCGCGGCGCCCGAGCACGCCGGCGTCGTCGACGCGACCGGCACCGCCTACATCCGGCCGCACGACCTCGACATCGTCGACGACGCGAGCGACGCGGCCTTCACGGCGAAGGTCGAGCATGTCGTGAAACTCGGCTCGACCGTGCGGCTCGAATTGAGCGACGTCGTCGACGGCAAGGCGCTCGAGGTCGAGCTGCCGCGCGAGCGCTTCGACGAACGGGCCATCGCCGTCGACTCGGTCATCCATCTGGCCGCGCGTCGTGCCCGCGTCTTCGTCGATGCCGACCGGAGCAAGGAGGAACTCGCATGACCCGTCCCCCGGACCTGCAGTCGGAACGCGCGGCCGGGCCGATCGACGAGCTGCCCACGGTGATCCTCGGCCGGGCCGCGCAACGCGCGAAGGACGGCGGTCTGCCGTACGCGGGCGCCGTCACGCCGAGCGAGGCGTGGAACCTGATGCAGAGCGGAGTCGCGACGCTGGTCGACGTGCGCACGCGCTTCGAGAGCGACTATGTCGGCCGCGTGCCGACGACGCCGCTGGTCGAATGGAAGGCGCTCGGCGCCGCCGCGCCGAATCCGCGATTCCTCGAAGAGCTCGGCGCGCTCGAAGGGACGAAGGAGAACCTGCTCTTCCTCTGTCGCAGTGGCGTACGCTCGCATTCCGCGGCGATCGCCGCGGCGGCTGCCGGCCATGCGCATGCGTTCAACATCCTCGAAGGCTTCGAGGGCGACCTCGACGCCGAAGGACATCGCGGCAACAGCGGATGGCGGAAGGCCGGCCTTCCGTGGGTGCAGAGCTGAAGCGCCGGCAACCGAAGACACCAGCACAGGAGACACCACCATGGCATTGCGACTCGGCGACATCGCCCCCGACTTCACGCAGCAGTCGACCGCGGGCGACATCCACTTCCATCAATGGCTCGGCGACAGCTGGGGCGTCCTCTTCTCGCATCCGAAGGACTTCACGCCGGTCTGCACGACCGAGCTCGGCTACACCGCGAAGCTGAAGGACGAGTTCGCGCGGCGCGGCGTCAAGGTGCTGGCCGTCTCGGTCGACGACGTCGAGTCGCACAAGCGCTGGCTCGGCGACATCAACGAGACGCAGGACACCGACGTGCAGTTCCCGATCCTCGCCGACACCGACCGCGCGGTATCGGACCTCTACGACATGATCCATCCGAACGCGAACGACACGCTGACGGTCCGCTCGGTGTTCTTCATCGACCCGAAGAAGAAGGTGCGCGCGACCATCACGTACCCGGCCTCGACCGGACGCAACTTCGACGAGATCCTGCGCGTGATCGACTCGCTGCAGCTGACCGACGGACACAGCGTCGCGACGCCGGTGAACTGGAAGTACGGCGAGGACGTCATCATCGTGCCGTCGCTGCAGGACCCGGAACTGATCCGGCAGAAGTTTCCGAAGGGCTATACGGCCGTTAAGCCATACTTGCGCATCACGCCGCAACCGGACCTCGAGTCCTGAACCAAGATGCGATCGATGACACGGAGCCGATCGCGTGTCGACGGCCCCAGGAAGCTCGCGTTCGCGGGCTTTCTCGTTTGTGCGGGGCTGATCGCGTTCGCGCTCTACCTGCAGTACGTGAAGGACCTCGAGCCGTGCCCGCTGTGCATGATCCAGCGGGTCGTGTTCATCGCGCTCGGACTGGTGTTCCTGATCGCCGCGTTCGCCGGCCCCAGGGGCGCGTTCGTCAAGGTGTACGGCGTCGTCGCGACGGTACTCGCGCTGATCGGTGTCGGCTTCGCGAGCCGGCACGTGTGGCTGCAATGGTTCCCTTCGCCGATGGAGTCGTGCACGGCCGACCTCTTCACGCAACTGGAGCGCCTGCCGTTCGCATCGGTCATCGAGCGGGCGCTGTACGCGACCGGCGACTGTTCGCGGATCGACTGGACCCTGCTCGGCCTGTCGATCGCCGACTGGTCGCTGCTGTGGTTCGTCGTGCTGGCGGGTCTGTCGCTCTTCTACGCGACGCGCAAGCCGCGCCGCCGCGGCGACTGGCTATGAAGCGCCCCGGTCGATCGTGAACAAGGCGTTCGTCAAGGAGTCGGCCGAAGACGACGATGAAGTCGACGGCGTGGTCGTCCCGGCGTTGCCGGCCGGTTCGAAGAACTACATCACGCCCGGAGGCTATGCGCGCCTGCGCGCGGAGATGCTCCATCTGCTCGACGTCGAACGACCCGAGGTCGTCCGCACCGTCTCGTGGGCAGCGTCGAACGGCGACCGCTCCGAGAACGGCGACTACCTGTACGGCAAGAAGCGTCTGCGCGAGATCGACCGCCGCATCCGCTTCCTGACCAAGCGCCTCGACATCGCGGAGGTCGTGGACGCGTCGCTGCACGCGGGCTCCGACCAGATCTTCTTCGGGGCGACCGTCGACTACGAGATCGACGCCGTGAAGCACACGATCACGATCGTCGGCATCGACGAGGCCGAGCCGCTCGCCGGCAAGGTGAGCTGGATCGCACCGATCGCGCGGGCGCTGGTCAAGGCCCGCGAAGGCGATGTCGTCGCGCTGAGGACGCCGGGCGGGGTCGAGGAACTCGAGGTGATCGACGTGCGCTATCCAGTGCCGACGACCGAGTAGCAGCCGTCCGGTGGTCGCGGGGCGCCCGCTGCAGTGCTCTCTCGACGAAGCGCTTCGGCCCGGATCCCGAATCGCGGCGCGTCCACGCACGAACGAGCCGGACGCCCCTTCCGCTTCAGCCCTTGACCCGTGCCACGCGGACCGCTTCGGGCAGTCGACGCAGTCGCCGCATCACCGTCGCGAGGTGCTGGCGATCGGCGACCTGCACGAGCAGATGCAGCAGCGTGATCTCCTCGGCCTCGTCGTCCATCGAGACGTGGGCGAGGTTGGCACCGGTGTCGGAGATCTCGACGGCCGCGCGCGCGAGCATCCCGCGCTCGTTCTTCAGCGACAGGTCGAGCTTGACGTTGAAGAGGCGCGCGCCGTCGCGTCCCGTCGACGTCGGCGTGTCCCATTGCGCGTCGATCCATCGGTCGGGGTCGCGCATCTTCTGGCGCGCGGCGGTCGGGCAGTCGGTGGTGTGGACGATCAGCCCGTGTCCGCGCTGGATGTGCCCGAAGATGGCGTCGCCGGGGATCGGGCAGCAGCACCGTGCGAGCGTCACCGACACGCCGTCCGCGCTGTTGATGACGACCGGCAGCAACGGTGCCTTCACGGTCGTCCCGTCCGCTTCGTGACTGGCCGAGGAGAGGACCAGCCGCCGTGCGACGACGCCGGCCAGTCGTCGACCGAGGCCGATGTCGGCCAGCAGTTCGTCGCGCTTCTTCGAGCCGCTCTCGGTCTGCACGCGCGCCCAGTCGTGTTCGGGCACGCCGTCGTAGCTGCGGTCGATCTGTCGCAACGACTGGTCGAGGAGACGCCGGCCGAGATCGACCGATTCCTCGTACTTCATCGTCTTCAGGTAGTGACGGATCTCGGAGCGCGCGCGACCGGTTCGCACGAAGTTGACCCAGGTCGGGTTGGGCCGCGAGGTCGGCGACGTGACGACGTCGATCACGTCGCCCGACTGCAGCTCGGTGCGCAGCGGCGACAATTGCCCGTTGATGCGCGCCGCGATGCAGGTGTTGCCGATGTCGGTGTGGATCTGGTACGCGAAGTCGATCGGCGTCGAACCGCGCGGCAGCGTGATGATCCGCGACTTCGGCGTGAACACGTAGACGGTCTCGGGAAAGAGGTCGACCTTGATGTGCTCGAGGAACTCGGCCGCATCGCCGGTCTGGTTCTGGATCTCGAGCAGCGACTGCAGCCACTGATGGGTCTTCGGCTGCAGTTCCGAGGCCTCGACGCTGTTCTTGTAGAGCCAGTGCGCCGCGACGCCCGACTCGGCCACGCGATGCATGTCCTGCGTGCGGATCTGGAACTCGACCGGCGTGCCGAACGGTCCGAGCACGGTGGTGTGCAGCGACTGGTAGCCGTTGACCTTCGGGATCGCGATGTAGTCCTTGAACTTGGCCGCGGCCGGCTTGAACAGCGCGTGCAGCGCACCGAGCGCGAGATAGCACGACGGATGGTCCGCGACGACGATGCGGAAGCCGTAGATGTCGAGCACCTGCGAGAACGAGATCTTCTTCTCGAGCATCTTGCGGTACACGCCGTACATCGTCTTCTCGCGACCGAAGACCTCGGCGCGGATGCCGGCGGCGGGCAGCGCGCCTCGCACCGCCTCCAGCGTCTTGCCGACGACCT
>CALMOR010000046.1:10086-10667 GCA_937872165.1 uncultured Burkholderiales bacterium
CGACCTCGCGCCGATTGCCGCGAGCGGCGAGGATGGCCTTGCGCAGCACCGCGAAGCGCATCGGATACAGGTTCATGAACGACAGATCCTGCAGGTCGCGATAGATCGTGTTCAGGCCGAGCCGATGCGCGATCGGCGCGTAGATCTCCAGCGTCTCGCGCGCGATGCGACGTCGCTTGGCGGGCGCGAGCGCCCCCAGCGTCTGCATGTTGTGCAGGCGGTCCGCGAGCTTGATCAGGATGACGCGGACGTCGCGCGCCATCGCGAGCAGCATCTTGCGGAAGTTCTCGGCCTGCGCTTCCTGGCTGTCGCGGAACTGCAGGCGATCGAGCTTCGACAGTCCGTCGACCAGGTCCGCGACCTGGGCACCGAACTTGTCGAGCAGGACTTCCTTCTTGACGCCCTGGTCCTCGATCACGTCGTGCAGCAGCGCCGCGCAGATCGCGTTGGCGTCGAGCTTCATGCCGGCGCAGATCTCGGCGACCGCGATCGGGTGCGAGATGTAGGCGTCGCCGCTCGAACGGAATTGCCCGAGGTGCGCCTCGTCGGAGAAACGATAGGCCTCGCGCACGCGCTTGATG
>CALMOR010000046.1:10677-19292 GCA_937872165.1 uncultured Burkholderiales bacterium
ATGTAGGCCGACAGCATCTCGGTCAGCGGTGCGAGGCTGACGACCCGCGACGGCTCCGCCGGAAGCGGCGGCACGTGCGCGATCAGGTGGCCTTGCGGCTGCGTGTCGAGCGTCAGCGTCGACCCGCCGAGGTCGTCGTCCGACAACGCCTCGCGCCTGCGCTTGAAGTTGATCAGCCGCGCGACCGAGTCGAGAGCGGTGGACAGGCTCATGACGTTCGGCGGTCGCGGGCCGTGGGACTCGGGGCCGGTAGGGGCGTACGGCTCTTCAGCGGTTCAACGAACGGACGCCACCGTCAGGTCGGGACCTTCTTCAGCATCTCGATGCCGATCTTCCCTTCGGCGATCTCGCGCAGCGCCGTCACGGTGGGCTTGTCGCGACTGTCGACCTTGGCCGTGTGGCCCTGGGCGAGCTGACGCGCGCGGTACGTCGCCGCCAGCGCGAGCTGGAAGCGGTTGGGGATGTGCTTGAGGCAGTCTTCGACGGTGATGCGGGCCATGGGGAGCTCCAGTGTGGTTCGGATGTTTCGGGTCGCTCGACCCGGTCGGCATCGAGCCGGATCGAGGTCAACGGCCCCGTGAGGCGACCGGTCGCGAGTCGTCGGGCCAGGACCCCGGAGGATCGCGGTGGCGACGGATCGCTTCAGCCGACATGGATGCCCAACTGACCGAACAGTTCGGCGTGGCGCAGCGCTTGGGACGAGAACCGCAGACGGGCGGCCTGCACGATGCTCTTCAACTGCTCGGAGGCCTCTGCGAATTCGCGGTTGATGATAGCGTATTCGAACTCTCTCGCATGGGCGATCTCGCCGCCGGCCGCCAGCAGTCGGCGCGTGATGACCGCGCTCTCGTCCTGGCCACGCTTCCTCAGTCGCGCCTCGAGCGCGTCGATCGACGGCGGCAGGATGAAGATGCCGATGGCCTGCGGGAAGCGGCGCTTGATCTGCTGCGCACCCTGCCAGTCGATCTCGAGGAGCACGTCGTCGCCGGCCGCGATGCGCGTGTCGATCCAGCGCGACGAGGTGCCGTAGAGGTGCCCGTGGACCTCGGCCGACTCGATGAACTCGTCGCGCGCGCGCATCGCCGCGAAGGTCGGCGGGTCGACGAAGAAGTATTCGCGGCCGTCGCTCTCGCCGGGCCGCGGCGCACGCGTCGTGTACGAGATCGACAGCTTCACGGTCGGGTCGGCGGCCAGCAACGCATTGACGAGCGTGGACTTGCCGGCGCCCGACGGCGCCGCGACGATCAGCACGTTGCCTTCGCGCGGATGCGGCTCTCCGACGATCGGATCGGGTGCGTGCGTCATTCGAGGTTCTGCACCTGCTCGCGGATCTGCTCGATCGCGAGCTTCAGTTCGACCGCGGCGTCGGCGAGTTCGGCGCTGGCCGACTTGGAGCCGAGCGTGTTCGCCTCGCGGTTGAGCTCCTGCATCATGAAGTCGAGCCGCTTGCCGACCGCGCCGCCGCGACCGAGGATGGCGCGCACCTCGGCGAGATGGCCCGCGAGGCGCGACAGCTCCTCGGACACGTCGATGCGCGTGCCGTAGAGCGTGATCTCCTGGCGGATGCGGTCGAGCGCCTCGGCACGCGTGACGGTGCTGGCCGAGACGTCTTCGACGCCTTCGAAGACGATGCCGAGCGCGGCCGCGAGCCGCTGCTCGAGCTTCTGCTGATGAGCCTCGACCAGTCGCGGCAGCAGCGGCTGCAGGCGTGACGCGACGGCCTCCATCGCGGCCACGCGCTCGACGATCGCGGCGGCGAGGCGTTCGCCCTCGCGGGCGCGCGCCGTCGCGAGCTGGTCGAGGGCCTCGCCGGCGAGGCCGCGCGTCAGCGCCTGCACCTCGTCGAGCTCGATGTCGCCGCTCTCCAGCACGCCGGGCCAGTGCAGCACCTCGTTGACCGACAGCGGCCGCGCGTCGGGAAGCCGGGCGCGCACGCCGCGGTCGAGCGTATCGAGCTGCGCGAGGACCTTGTCGGCCGCGACGACGCTCTCGCTCGCACCGGCGTTGCGATGGATGTAATAGCGCACGTCGAGCTTGCCGCGCCCGACCTTCGCGGTGATGGCCTCGCGCAGCAGGGCTTCACCGGCCCTCAGTTCGTCGCTCAGGCGGAACTGCGGATCGAGGTAGCGCGAGTTGACGCTGCGGATCTCCAGCACGATCGCGCCGACGCGATGATCGCGACGGGCGAGGGCGAAGCCGGTCATGCTGGATACGGTCATCGATGCCTTCTCATGATGTTGCGTCCGACGCCGATCCATGGAGAGGGCGGCGTGTCGAGGGGGCATTCTTTACAAGATGTCGCTAAATGAACAAAATGCCGGGCCTGCTCGCGCGGGCTTCGCGGTCGACCACCCGGTGCGTGCCGGCGGTTCGTCGTCCGCCTTCGAATGTTTTCCGCGATCGAGGGCATGCCCTCGGTCGATCTCTCCCGTCGCGGCGACCTTCGTCGCCTTCTCCCGGTATCGTCCCGATGAATCGCCTCTGCGTTCGCTGACCCGTCATGGCTACCGAGTCGAACGCCGCGCTGCCCGAAGGTCACGAGGTCGAGGGGTATCGCATTGTAAAGAAGATATCGAGCGGAGGATTCTCGATCGTGTATCTCGCGCGTGACGAGTTCGATCGTCCGGTCGCGATCAAGGAATATCTTCCGAGTTCGCTCGCGATGCGGCGTCACGGCGAGCTCGTGCCCACCATCGTCGAGTCCAACCTGCCGACCTTCCGCATCGGCCTCAAGTGCTTCTTCGAGGAAGGCCGCGCGCTGGCGCGCATCCTCCATCCCAACGTCGTCCGCGTCGTGAACTTCTTCCGGGCCAACGAGACGGTCTACATGGTGATGCTGTACGAACAGGGCCGCACGCTGCAGGAACAGATCCTCAAGTACCGCGACCGCGGCGACAAGAAGCTGCTCGGCGAGCGCTTCATCCGGCTCGTCTTCACGCAGGTGATGAACGGGCTGCGCGAAGTCCATACCAACAAGCTGCTGCATCTCGACCTGAAGCCGGCCAACCTCTACCTGCGGCGCGACGCGTCGCCGATCCTGCTCGACTTCGGCGCCGCGCGGCAGACGCTCAGCTCCGACACCGGCAAGCTCTTCCCGATGTACACGCCGGGCTTCGCCGCGCCGGAGCTCTACGCGAAGCACGCGCTGCTCGGGCCGTGGACCGACATCTACGGCATCGGCGCGTCGATCTTCGCGTCGATGTCCGGCCACGCCCCGCAACCGGCCGACGCGCGGCTGGTCAACGACAAGATGACCGCCAAGATCCGCGAGCTGTCGCACAGCTACTCGAAGGAACTGCTCGGTGTCGTCGAGTGGTGCCTGAAGCTCGACGTGCTCGAACGGCCGCAGAGCGTGTTCGCATTGCAGAAGGCGCTGCTCGACCGCGTGCCGACGGAGCCGAAGAAGACGCTCGCCAGCCGGGCGCTCGAGGGCTTGCGCGGGCTCCGGCCGCGCGGCCTCGGGCTCGGCGATTCGGGTCGCGACTCGACCATCTCGATGTATACCCGGCAGAGTCGATAGACATGCGCTTCTCGATCTACCAGGAGAGCAAGAAGGGCGGCCGCAAGTCCAACCAGGACCGCATGGGCTACTGCTTCACGCGCGATGCGCTGCTGATGATCGTGGCCGACGGCATGGGCGGACACCTGCAGGGCGACATGGCCGCGCAGATCGCGGTGCAGACCATCGGCTCGCTCTTCCAGCAGCAGGCGACGACGACGTTGAAGAGCCCGCAGCGCTTCCTCGAATCGGCGATCCTCGACGCGCATCGTCAGATCCTCCACTACCGCGCGGCCAACAAGCTCGCCGAGTCGCCCCGGACCACGATCGTCGCTTGCGTGGTCCAGAGCGGCGCCGCGTACTGGGCGCACGTCGGCGACTCGCGCCTCTACTGGGTGCGGACCGGCGAGATCATCGCGCAGACGCGCGACCACTCGAAGATCCAGAGCATGATCCTGCAGGGACTCGCGTCGCCGGCCGAGATCGACACCCATCCGGACCGCAACAAGCTGTTCAACTGCCTCGGCTCGCCGGAGGTCCCGACGGTCGAGCTGTCGCGGAAGATGACCCTGCAGCCCGGCGATACGCTCTTCCTCTGCACCGACGGCCTCTGGTCGGCGGTCTCCGACCAGGCGATCTCGTCGGCGTTCGCCGACAACACCGTGATGCGCGCAGTCCCCGACCTGATCTATCTGGCGTTGATGGAAGCCGGCAACGAGGCCGACAACGTGACCGGCATGGCGGTCAGCTGGGAAGGTGCGGACCTCAACGACGAGCAGGGCGTGTCGACCGTCGCGATGCCGCTCGGCGCCATCACCACGACCATCGATCACCTTCGGCCGAGCCAGCTGGAAGTGCCGCATTCGCCGATGACCGACAGCGAGATCGAGCGGGCCATCGACGACATCCGCGCATCGATCCGCACGTCCAACAAACTGATGCCGAAGGTCTGACTCTCTCCATGCACGAACGACTCGACGGACGCGCGCCCGATGCGCTGCGACCGGTGCGCATCACGCGCCGCTTCACCCGCCATGCCGAGGGCTCCGTGCTGATCGAGTTCGGCGACACGCGCGTGCTGTGCACGGCCAGCATCGAGGACCGCGTGCCCGGCTTCCTCAAAGGCAAGGGGCAGGGATGGCTCACGGCCGAATACGGGATGTTGCCGCGGGCGACGCACACGCGCGGCGATCGCGAGGCCGCACGGGGCAGGCAGTCCGGACGCACCCAGGAGATCCAGCGGCTGATCGGTCGATCGCTGCGCAGCGTGTTCGACCTCGCCGCGCTCGGCGAACGGACGCTGACGCTCGACTGCGACGTGCTGCAGGCCGATGGCGGCACGCGGACCGCGAGCATCACCGGTGCCTGCGTCGCGGCCCGCGACGCGGTGGCGACGTTGGTCGCGAGCGGTGCGCTGGCCGCCAGTCCGGCGCGCGACTTCGTGGCCGCCGTCTCGGTCGGCCTGAAGGGCGGCGTGGCGCTGCTCGACCTCGACTACGAAGAAGACTCGACCTGCGACACCGACATGAACGTCGTGATCACGGGATCGGGCGGCATCGTCGAAGTGCAGGGCACGGCGGAGCGCGAGCCGTTCACGCGGGCGCAGCTCGATCGCCTGATCGACCTCGCGGGGCAGGGCATCGCCCGGCTCGTCGATGCCCAGCGCGTGGCGCTCGCCACGTGAGCCTCGCTCGTCGGGCGGCGCGCATCGAATCCGTCCGACGGCCGCCCGCGTAAGAAGGCTGCCGCATGAACCTCGACACCCTCTACGCTCCCCGTCAGCTGATGTCCCCCGGCCCCGCCTATGCGATCGGCATCGCCTGCGTCGCGCTCGCGCTGTCGGTCGTGTGGTCGTTCCAGCTGCGCAGTCACAACGCGAACATGGTCGACCCGGTGTGGTCGTGGAGCCTCGGCTGGCTCGGGCTCTTCTTCGCGGCCTGCGGCTCGGCGCCGGTGGCGGTGCGCGTGATGCTCGCGGTGCTGGCCGGCCTCTGGGGTTTCCGCCTCGGCACCCATCTCTTCCTGCGCAATCACGGCAAGCCCGAAGACGGCCGCTACGCGCGCCTGCGCAAGGACTGGGGCGCGCGGGCCGACCGCAACCTCTTCGGCTTCTTCCAGTTCCAGACGCTGTTCTCGGCCCTGTTGTCGCTGCCCTTCGTCGTCGTCGCCTGGCGCGACGACCTGCCGCCGACCGGCTGCATCGTCGCGGCCGTGATCGTATGGCTCGTGTCGATCGGCGGCGAGGCTCTGGCGGACTCGCAGCTCGCCGGCTTCAAGCGCGAGCCGGCCAACCGGGGCCGCGTCAACCGCTCGGGCCTCTGGCGTTACTCTCGCCACCCCAACTATTTCTTCGAGTGCCTGCACTGGTTCACGTATCTCTTCCTCGCCATCGGCAGCGAGTGGTGGTGGGTCGGACTGATCTCGCCGGCGGTGATGGCCTTCCTGTTGCTGAAGCTGTCGGGCATCCCGATCACCGAAGCCCACATGGCTCACGATCGGCCCGACTATGCCGAATACATCCGCACCACGAGTCCCTTCATCCCGTGGTTCCCCGGAAACGATGGCTGATCCCGACGCGACGAAGCTGCCGATGCCGATCCCCCTCGAGGCGTCGCGCCGCGTCGCGTCCGCGCGGACCCACCGGTTCGACGCGATCGGCCTCGCCGAGCATCGACGTCTGCCGGACGCGCTGGTGCGCTTCGGAATGCGCCGCCTGATGGCACGGCGCCTGCGCCATGAGACGCGCGGCGGCGAGGACGAGGTCGCCGAACGACAGCGTCTCTTCGTCGAGGAACTGGCGGCGAGCCCGATCGCGATCGAGACGCAGGCGGCCAATCATCAGCACTACGAGGTGCCGGCCGAATTCTTCAGGCTGCACCTCGGCTCGCGGATGAAGTATTCGTCGTGCCTCTATGCGACCGGTCGCGAGAGCCTCGACGGCGCGGAGCAGGCGATGTTCGGCGCGTACGCCGATCGCGCCGGCCTCGAGGACGGACAGCGCGTCCTCGACCTCGGCTGCGGCTGGGGTTCGTTCGCGTTGTGGGCGGCCGCGCGCTACCAGAAGTCGACGATCATCGGGCTTTCGAACTCTCACGGCCAGCGCGAGCACGTCGAGGCGAAAGCGGCCGAGCTCGGGATCCGCAACCTGACGATCCGCACCGGCGACATCGTCGACTTCGAGTTCGGTCGCGACGACTTGCGGGGCGGCTTCGATCGCGTGGTGTCGATCGAGATGTTCGAGCACATGAAGAACTACCGACTGCTGTTCGCGAAGGTGGCGCGCTGGCTCGCCGACGACGGCCGGGTCTTCGTGCACGTCTTCGCGAACCGGCATGTCGCCTATCACTTCGACGACAGGGAAGCGGACGACTGGATGACACGCTATTTCTTCACGGGAGGCACGATGCCGAGTTTCGATCTCTTCAAGAGCTTCGCCGACGACCTCGAGGTCGAGAAGCGCTGGTGGGTATCGGGTCGCCACTACGAGCGCACCGCCAACGACTGGCTCGGCCGCATGGACGCCGCCGCCGCGCCGATCATGAAGGTCTTCGAGGCGACCTACGGCGCCGCCGACGCGAAGCTGTGGTTCGCGCGCTGGCGCATTTTCTACATGGCGGTGGCCGAACTGTTCGGCTACGACGACGGCGCGCAGTGGGGCGTCGCGCACTACCGCTTCGCGAAGACGGGTCGGGCGGTGCGCGATGCGTGAGTCTCTTCGATGGGCCGTCGCTTGCGTCGCGCTGTCGACGTCGATCGTCGCCGCGCGGGCGGCCGACACGCTGCAGTTCACCAGCATCGCGCACGACGCGAAGACCGATCGCGTCATCTACACCGAGCAGTACGACGTGAAGGGGGACAACGGGCGCTGGATCTCGGGCACCACGCGCTACCTGTCGCCGACCGGCCAGCCCGTCGCCGAACGGAAGTTCGACTTCTCGACCGACCGCTACATTCCGGTGTTCACGCTCGACCAGACGAGTCCCGAATACCACGAGGGCATCTCGCGCATCGACAAGGACAAGGTCGAACTCTTCAACGCGCTCGACGGCGACCGCCAGACCGGATCGGTCGATCGCGTCAAGGACATGGCTGCCGACTCCGGCGCCCAGGGCTACGTGGTCGATCATCTCGATACGTTGCAGAAGGGCGGCACGCTGCGCTTCACGCTTGCCGTCGCGGGCAAGACCGACAGCTACCGGCTGCGGGCGACGAAGATCGGCGACTCGGTGATCGAAGGACGCAAGGGCATCCGCGTCCGCGTCGAGCTCGACTCGGTGGTGCGCGTGGTGCTGTCGCCGCTCGAGCTGACGATCGATCCGCTGACGAAGCAGCTGCTCGAGTACTCGGGCGTCTCGAACCTCAAGGACCCGGCGACGAAGAAGTCGTACACGGCCCGCATCGTCTACACGTACAAGTAGGCGGCCTCACGTCAGTCGTCGAACCGCGCCCATCGCGCCGAACAGCAGCGGCTGATGGACGAGATAGATCGTCAGGCTCCAGCGGCCCATCGTCGCGAGCAGCCGGCGCAGCGCGGCGGGGATCGCCTCCCACGCCGCGAGCGCGGACGGCGCGAGCGCGAAGCCGCTCCGCGCCCACAGCCCGCCGATGCCGCAGCCGATCAACGTGACGCCGATCCACGGGAAGAGCGGCACGTAGTCTTCGGTGAACGGCTTGTGCGCGGCGAAGCCGATCCAGTCGACGGCGCGCGGATCGAACGCTTCGGACGAAAGGACGAGGCCCGCGACGACGGCCGCGATGCCGAGCCCGATCGCGCGCCGGCGCAGGCGCGGCGCGCGCCGGCAGAGCCACAACGCGACCGCGACGAAGTGCAGCACGCCGAAGTAGATGAAGGACCGCGGGAAGAGCAGCATGCTGCCGGCGGTCACGAGGAGTGCGGCCGCGGCCACCTGCGCCCAGCGACGGACGAAGGCACGAGCGAACCAGGCCGCGCCGGCCGTGCGGTCTTCGCGTCCGGCCCGCAACGCGAGCGAGACGCCGACGAGGAAGACGAAGCTCGCGACGATGGACGAGCGCCACGCGACCCAGCGCGGATCGTCGAGCATCGGCCAGTCGGCCCAGTGCCAATAGGTGAGGTCGTAGCAGAAGTGATAGGCGA
>CALMOR010000046.1:19302-19647 GCA_937872165.1 uncultured Burkholderiales bacterium
CGTCGGCTGCGCCATCGCAGGATTATGCAAGGGCGGCCGGGCGGCGGGGGCGCTCCGCTATAATCCAAATTTCCCGGTGGGGCCGCGCGACCGGCCACGAGCGAGCGTCCGACGCCGCACGGGGCCCGATCGTCCGGGCACGACTCTCAATGACCAAATTCGTATTCGTCACCGGCGGCGTCGTGTCCTCGCTCGGCAAGGGCATCGCGGCGGCCTCCCTCGCGGCCATCCTCGAGTCGCGCGGCCTCAAGGTCACGCTCCTCAAGCTCGACCCCTACATCAACGTCGATCCCGGCACGATGTCGCCGTTCCAGCACGGCGAGGTGTTCGTCACCGACGACGGCG
>CALMOR010000047.1:0-433 GCA_937872165.1 uncultured Burkholderiales bacterium
GGCGACCGCGGCTGGCGGCGGGCGCGCGTCCCACAGGCCGGCGCGCGTGTTGACCACCCCCCTGCGGCCGCGGCCGCGCGCCTTCGAGATGTGCTGGCGCCAGACCTCGATGTCGGTCTTCGTGACGCCGGTGTCGGCCGCGAGGATGAACAGCACCGCGTGCGCGTTGGGAATGAGGTTGAGCGTCAGTTCGGGTTCGGTGCCGATCGCGTTCAGGCCCGGCGTGTCGAGGATCACGAGGCCCTGCGCGAGCAACGGGTGCGGGAAGTTGACGATCGCATGCCGCCACATCGAGATCTCGACGGTGCCAGCCTCGTCGACGAGCATGCGGTGGTCGAGGTCCTCGGCGTCGTGGAGGCCGTAGCGCTGCGCCTCCTCGACCGGAACGCGCTTCGTCAGGCTGACCTGGCGGAACGCATCGAGCATGCCGTCG
>CALMOR010000047.1:443-1165 GCA_937872165.1 uncultured Burkholderiales bacterium
GAAGAAGATCGCGTTGATGAGCTCCGACTTGCCGCGCGAGAACTCGGCGATGAAGGCGATCGTCAGGCGATCCTCGGCGAGCTGCGCGATCAGGCGCGCCACGCGCGCCTCGACCTCGCGATCGATCAGCCGGGTCTCGGTCAGCCACGCGCGATAGCTGTCGATCGAGCGCGTGAGCTCGAAGCGCCAGGTGCTGTACTCCTGAAATTTCTCGACGAGACTGTGCATGAGGCGGGCGGTGCGCCGCCGACGTGGGGCGCTTGCGAGACGATCGGGCTCTACGAAGGCGAGGTGAGCATACGGCCTGGACCCGCCGCGGCATAGAGAGAATGGCGGCGTCGAAGAGTGCCTGTCGCACCGGTAAGACAAGGCCGCCGTCGGTCGGCGTCCAGCCGCCGCTCGCCATGGTCTTCGCGCGTCAGTGCTGGCAGTGCGGGCAATAGAACGTCGAGCGCTGGCCCTGGCGGATCATGCGGACCGGCGTCGCGCACACGCGGCAGGGACGGCCTTCGCGGTCGTAGACGAAGTACTCCTGCTGGAAGTAGCCGGCCGCGCCGTCGGCGCCGACGAAGTCGCGCAGCGTGCTGCCGCCCTTCGCGATCGCCGCGGCGAGCGTCTCGCGGATCGCATCGGCGAGTCGTCGATAGCGTTCGAGCGAGACGCGGCCGGCCGCGGTGAGCGGATGGATGCGGGCGCGAAATAGGCTTTCGGACGCGTAGATG
>CALMOR010000047.1:1175-11033 GCA_937872165.1 uncultured Burkholderiales bacterium
GATGTTGCCGACGCCCACGACGGCTTCGCCCGCGAGCAGGAAGGGCTTGATCGCGACGACCCGTCCGCGCGAGAGCCGGTGCAGCAGGCGTCCTCCGCGCGCGACGTCGAAGTCGTCCGAGAACGGCTCGACACCGAGCTTGCGGAAGTGCGGGCTGCCGAGCACCGGGCCATCCTTCGCGTCGTGCCACAGCACGAGCCCGAAGCGACGCGGATCGTTGAAGCGCAGGACGCCGTCGGCGAGCACGACGTCGAGGTGGTCGTGCGCACGCAGCGGCGTGTCGGCCGGCATCACGCGCAGCGTTCCGGTCATCCCGAGATGGACCAGCAGCGTGCCCGCGCGCACGACGTCGTCGTGCCCTTCGGCCGGACCGGCGCAGTCGATCAGAATGAACTTTCCCCTTCGCCGGACGGTCTCGACGAAGAGGCCGGTCAGCGTCGCCGTAAGGGTCGCCGGTATCGCACGACGCAAGGCGGTCCGCCTCACCACCACCGCCTCGATGCGTCGTCCCACGAGCTCGGGCTCCACGCCGCGGCGGGTCACTTCCACTTCCGGCAGTTCAGGCATCGAAGCGGGTCCCGCGAGCCGCGCGCGAGAGCAGGGTGATGAAGCGTGACGGGCGCATCGGTCGGGCAGCGGATGTCGGGAGTTTCGGCGGTTGCCTGGCCTCGGCCTTTCAACCTACCATCGAGCAACGATTTCATATTGAGGCGGGCGGTCGTGGACACAAGAAGCAGCTTGGCAACGATCGTGCGGGCCCGCGAGGCGCGCGAACCATCGAGGATCTGCGCGTTGCGTCCGCTGGCGGCGGGCGTGCTGCTCGTGTCCGCGCTCTTCGCGACGAACGGCGCATCGGCTCAGCAGCCGCTGCCCGAGGTGCCGACCGGCGCCGCCGACGGCGACGGCGCATTGCCCGACAACACGCTCACGTCGGCGACGCTGTTCAAGCTGTTGATGTCGGAGATCTCCGCGCAGCGCGGCGGTGCCGACGCATCGTATGCGACCGAGTTGCGGCTCGCCCGCGAGACGCGCGACCCGCGCATCGCGCGCCGCGCCACCGAGTTCGCGGTCCAGGCCCGCCAGCCGGCTTCGGCGATCGAGGCCGCGCATCTGTGGACCGAGCTCGCACCCGAGTCGCGGGTGGCGGCCGACACCTACCTGACGCTGCTCGTGCTGGCGGGCCGACTCGACGACGCCGAGCCGCTGCTCGCCGCGAAGATCGAGGGTGCGTCGTCGAAATCGCAGGCGCTGTCGCAGGTCTACGGTCTGCTCGCGCAGGGACAGAACCGCGCCGGTTCCTACGGTCTGATCCGCAAGCTCGCCTCCGCCTATCCGTCGTTGCCCGAGGCGCACATGGTGACGGCGCAGGCGGCGCTCGCGGCCGGCGACAAGGCGGTCGCGGTCGAAGAGGCGCGGACCGCCGTGCGTCTGCAGCCGGACCTCGAGTCCGCGACGATCATGCTCGCGCAGTTCCAGCAGTTCGACTCGCCGAAGGAAGCCGACGCGGCGCTGTCCGCGTTCATCGCGCGCAACCCCAGGTCCACGACGATGCGCCTGTCGTACGCGCGCTTCCTCAACGGCGAGAAGCGCTACGACGAAGCCGCCGCCCAGCTGGCCCGCGTGCGCAAGGACGCGCCGAACGAGGCCGAGACGACCTACACGCTCGGGCTGCTCGCGTACCAGGCCAACCGGCCGAAGGACGCCGAGGCCTACTTCAGGCACTTCATCGACCTGCGGGTCCCGACCAGGAAGGGCAAGGCCGCTGCCGCGCCTGTGCCTGCGAGCGACGCGGACGAAGACGACGACGGCTCCGCGAGCGACGCACAGGTCGCCGAAGGTCCCGGCCGCGGGCCCGAGCGCGCCTATCTCTATCTCGCGCAGATCGCCGAGGACGCGAAGGACTATCCGCGCGCGCTCGACTGGCTCGGCAAGGTCGGCCCCGGCAACGACTTCGCGACGGCGCGCATCCGGCGCGCGCTGATCCTCGCGCGCCAGGGCAAGCTCGACGTCGCGCGTGCCGAACTGCACGCGTTGCCGGCGGGCTCGACCGAACAGGTCACGCAGTTGACGCTGGCCGAAGCGCAGATGCTGCGCGACGCCGACCAGAACGAGGCGGCCTACGACTTCCTCTTCAGCGCCATCGATAAGACGCCGAAGAATCCCTAGCTGCTCTACGACTACGGGATGACCGCGGATAAGCTCGGCCGCATCGACGTGCTCGAGAACGCGATGCGCAGCGTGATCCGTGCGCGACCCGACAACGCGCAGGCCTACAACGCGCTCGGCTACACGCTGGCCGATCGCAACGAACGCCTCGACGAGGCCAAGGCGCTGATCGAGAAGGCCAACGCGCTGTCGCCCGACGACGCGTCGATCCTCGACAGCCTCGGCTGGGTGCAGTACCGGCTCGGCAACAACGGCGATGCGCTGGCGGCGCTCGAACGCGCCTACAAGCTGCGCAACGACGCCGAGATCGCGGTCCATCTCGGCGAGGTGCTCTGGGTCAGCGGCCGCTCGGCCGAAGCCGAGAAGACCTGGCGCGAAGCCAGCGCCAAGGAGCCGCAGAACGCGGTGCTGGTACAGACCCTCGCCCGCTTCAACGTGACGATGGGCAAGCGATAGCGCGATGCGGTCCTCCGCGGCGGCCGCGCGTGTCGCCGCCGTCCTCGCGATCGTCTGGTTGTCGGCCTGTTCCACGTTGCCGCCCGGTGCGCTCGACCGCACCGCGCGCGGCCATACCGTCGAAGGCAGGCTGTCGGTCCGCTACCGGGACGTCGCGGCTTCGAAGGACGAGTCGCTGTCGGGCCGCTTCGTGTGGACCACGAGCGGCGACGATCTCGAGCTGAGCCTGCTCGACCCGCTCGGCCAGACGATCGCGCTGATCCGCTCCGACGCCGAGCGCTCGTCGATCACGTTCCGCGACGGGCGCACGGTGGACGGCGCCACGCCGGAGGCGCTGACCCGGCGAACGCTCGGGTGGACCGTGCCGCTACAGGGTCTGCGGTACTGGCTCGACGGGCAGCCAGATCCCGCCCGCCCGCTGACAAGGCTCGATGACGGACGTCTGCGTCAGGACGACTGGACACTCCGCTTCGTGCCTGCGGACGACGCTCCGGTCGACGCGGCGCCGAAGCGCATCGACCTGTCCTATCCGGGCCCGCCGGTCGAGATCGAGATGCGGCTGGTCGTCGACCGACGGAGCGATTCGTGAGGGCCGACGCGTGAGGGACGAAGCATGAAAGCCGACGCATGATTCGGGAGAGCCATGTCTTCGTCGCGCCCGCCAAGATCAGCCTGTTCCTGCACGTGGGCGGCGGTCGGCCCGACGGCTATCACCTGATCCAGAGCGCGATGCAGCTGATCGACCTCGCCGACGAGCTGACCGTCACGGTCCGCGACGACGGTCTGATCGTTCGCGACGGCGCGGTGGGCGACGTTCCCGAGGACGACGACCTGATGGTCCGCGCCGCGCGGCTGTTGCAGGCCGCATCGGGCACGGCGAAGGGCGCGACGCTGGCCAACCGAAAGCGCATCCCCATCGGCGGCGGCCTCGGCGGCGGCAGCTCCGATGCGGCCACCACGCTGCTCGCGCTCAACCGGCTCTGGCGACTCGGCCTGTCGCGTTCGCGGCTGATGGAGCTCGGCCTCGCGCTCGGAGCCGACGTGCCGTTCTTCATCGGCGGCGACAATGCCTTCGTCGAAGGGATCGGCGAGGTGATCACGCCGGTCTCGATGGCGCCCCTGCGGCTGGCATTGATCCATCCCGGAATCCTGGTGCCGACCCCCGTGATCTTCGGCGCCCCCGAATTGACAAGGGATGCCGAAGTCATCAGAATCTCGGACTTTTCGAAAAGCGGTTTCGGCGACGGGCGAGCATCGCGAAACGGCGACGACGCCGCGGTCTCCGGCACGGCCGACGCCTTTCGCAACGACCTCGAAGCGGTTGCGGTGACGCGATTCGAGCCGGTCCGCGAAGCGCTGTCGTGGCTGTCGCGAAGTCCGGATCGGGTCGGCGCCGTAGGGCGCGCGCGCATGAGCGGTTCGGGCGCTTGCGTCTTCAGGGCCTTCGACACGACCGAGCATGCGGACGCCTGCATCGCCGATGTCCCGGCGCGATGGTCGGGCTGGAGCGTGCGCAGCCTCGCGGTCCATCCGCATCGCGATTGCGCGGTCGACTGAGGGCGCCCGCGGATCGGCAGCATGCACTACAGGATTCGCCGCGGCAGTCGGCGCGGCACAGCGGTTGCGTAGGGGAGTCGCCAAGTTGGTTAAGGCACTGGATTTTGATTCCAGCATGCGAAGGTTCGAATCCTTCCTCCCCTGCCAGAAACCCGAGAAGAGCCATGACGACGTCCGCGAACGCGTCCGCGCGGCGGCAGGCGCGACCCTTTAGCGACGAAGGACGGAGCATGGCCGAAGGCCTGATGGTGTTCACCGGGAACGCGAATCCGCTGCTGGCGGCGTCGGTCTCCCGGAACCTCAACCTTCCTCTCGGCAAGGCGACGGTCGGACGCTTCTCGGACGGCGAGGTGAACGTCGAGATCCAGGATCACGTCCGCGGCAAGGACGTGTTCGTGCTGCAGTCGACCTGCGCGCCGACCAACGACAACCTGATGGAGATCATGGTCATGGCCGATGCGCTGAAGCGCTCGTCGGCCGGCCGCGTCACCGCGGCTATCCCCTACTTCGGGTACGCGCGCCAGGATCGTCGGCCGCGCAGCGCGCGCGTCGCGATCAGCGCGAAGGTGGTGGCCAACATGCTGCAGGTGGCGGGCATCGACCGGGTGCTGACGATGGATCTGCATGCCGACCAGATCCAGGGCTTCTTCGACATTCCGGTGGACAACATCTACGCGTCGCCGATCCTGCTGGCCGATCTGTACAAGCAGGACACGGCCAACCTGCAGGTGGTGTCGCCGGACGTCGGTGGCGTGGTGCGCGCGCGCGCATTCGCGAAGCGCCTCGACACCGATCTCGCGATCATCGACAAGAGGCGGCCGCGCGCCAACGTGGCCGAGGTGATGAACATCATCGGCGACGTCGACGGCCGCACGTGCGTGATCATGGACGACATGGTCGACACCGCGAACACGCTGTGCAAGGCCGCGCAGGCGCTGAAGGACCGCGGCGCGATGCGCGTCCTCGCCTATTGCACGCATCCGGTGCTGTCGGGCGGCGCGGTGCAGAGGATCGAGGCATCGAGTCTCGACGAGCTCGTCGTCGTCGACACGATCCCGCTCAATCGCGACGCGCAGAAGAGTTCGAAGATCCGCCAGATCTCGTGTGCGCCGCTGCTCGCCGAGACCATCGCGCGGATCAGCAAGGGCGAGTCGGTCAGTTCGCTGTTCGCCGAGTAGTAAAGAATCTTCACCCGCATCGCGTCGTTCCGCCGCGATGCGTCCTGCAGGTCGCGGAACACGGTCCCGTCTGGTCGCGGACGGGCCTCACACACTGGAGAAGTCCCATGAAAGTCGTCGCCACAACCCGCAGTGCGCAAGGTACGAGTGCGAGCCGCCGCCTTCGCCGCACCGGCAAGGTCCCCGGAATCGTCTACGGCAGCACCGACAGCCCGATCTCGATCGAGCTCGACCACAACGATCTCTTCCACGCGTTGCGGAAGGAAGCCTTCCATTCGTCGATCCTCGATCTCGAGCTCGACGGCGGCAAGGCCAGCAGCGTGCTGCTGCGCGACGTGCAGATGCATCCGTTCAAGCAGCAGGTCCTGCACATCGATTTCCAGCGCGTCGCGGCCGACACCAAGATCCACGTCCGCGTGCCGCTCCACTTCGTCAACGCCGAGACGTCGCCGGCCGTGAAGATCTCGGCCAACGTCGTCAGCCACGTGATGAACGACATCGAGGTGATCTGCCTGCCGAAGGACCTGCCCGAATTCATCGAGATCGATCTCGGCGAGCTCGAGGCCCAGGGCGCGGTCCACGTGTCGGACCTGAAGCTGCCGGCCGGCGTCTCGGTCACGCCGCAGGCCGAGGAAGTCGTCGTCACCGCGACGATGCCGCAGGAGATGGTCGAAGCGGTCGTCGCTGCACCGGAAGGCGATGCCGCGGCCTCCGCGGCGCCGGCCGCGACCGACAAGGGCGACAAGAAGTAGCTCCCGCGGTCGCGCCGGGAAACCCCTGCTCGTAGGGGTTTCCTTTGCCGACCTCGCGGACCGGCACCCGCGCTCGCCGCAAGCCGGCCGTCCGATCGTGGCGCCCGGCTGCGGCCTCGCGGGACGAGGGCGCATTCGAGCCCGCTTCCGCGCGACGTCCACCGGAGGACGGACCTGTCCGCTCGCGGTCCGCCCTGAGCCCCGGCACGAAGCGCCCGGACGCGGAGGATCGCGTGGGTCGACGGCGTCGCGCCTTCCGAGTCACCGGTGCGTGATCCACGCCGTCGCGCAGGCTGCGAAGGCGACCGGCCTCAGCGACCTTAGAATCGCGGGATGCCCGACCCTCTCGTCTCCTCCTTCGCGCCGAGCGGCACGCTCCGCATCGCGATCAACCTCGGCAACCCCATCCTCGCGAAGCGGGCCGACGACGGCGGCGCGACCGGCGTCTCGGTCGACCTCGGCCGTGCACTCGCCGATCGACTCGGCGTCGGTTGCACGCTCGTCGTCGTCGAGACCGCGGGTCGGTCGGTCGACGTCGTCAGCGACGAGGAGGCCGACATCGGCTTCTTCGCGATCGACCCGGTCCGCGGCGCGAAGATCGCGTTCACCGCGCCCTATGTCCTGATCGAAGGGACCTACCTCGTCCGCGACGACGACCCGGTCCACGCGGTCGACGACGTCGACCGGCCCGGCCGTCGCGTCGTCGTCGGCAAGGGCAGCGCCTACGACCTCTTCCTCACGCGCGACATCGAAGAGGCCGGCATCGTCCGCGTCGCCGACGCGCGCGCGGTCGTCGATACCTTCCTCGCCGACCCGACCGCGGTCGCCGCGGGCGTGCGGCAGGTGCTCGAGGCCGATGCCCGACGCGTGCCGGGACTGCGTGTCCTCGACGGCCGCTTCATGACGATCCGCCAGGCCGTCGGCATACCGAAGAGTCGCGGCGCGGAGGCCGCGGCCTACCTCGCTCGCTTCGTCGAGGAACGGAAGGCGAGCGGCTGCGTCGCGGACGCGCGCGCGCGACACGGCATCGAAGGCGCGTCCGTGGCGCCCGCGGGCGACGCGGGCTGACCGTGGCGAGTCCCATCCGCCTCGTCGTCGGGCTCGGCAACCCCGGCGCGCAGTACGCGGCCACGCGGCACAACGCGGGCTTCTGGCTGGTGGAGCGCTATGCCGAGACGCGACGCGTCGCGTTGCGCGACGACCGTTCCTTCCACGGCATCGTCGGCAAGGACGGCCCGCGCTGGCTGCTGATGCCCGACACGTTCATGAACCGGTCGGGTCTCGCGGTCGGGGCGCTCGCGCGCTTCTACAAGATATTGCCCGACGAGATCCTCGTCGCGCACGACGAGCTCGACCTCGATGCCGGGACGATCAAGCTCAAGCTCGGCGGCGGCATCGCCGGCCACAACGGCCTGCGCGACATCGCGGCCGTGCTCGGCACGCCGCAGTTCTGGCGACTGCGCGTCGGCATCGGCCATCCGCGCACGCTCGGGCTGCAGCAGCCGGTGGTCGACTTCGTGCTGCATCCGCCGCGCCGCGACGAGCAGAAGGCGATCGACGAGGCGCTCGAGCGCGGCATGGACGTGCTGCCCGCGCTGTTCGAAGGCGATGCCGAAGCCGCGATGATGGCGCTGCACACGAAGGTCGGCTGAGCCATGGACGACGCATGAGCGCCGGCCCGCCGATGGCGCTCGCGGGCGCCAAGGTGATCGAGCTCGGCAGCCTGATCGCCGGCCCCTACGCGTCCGCGCTGCTCGCGCAGTTCGGCGCCGACGTCGTCAAGGTCGAGCAGCCCGGCACCGGCGATCCGCTGCGCGGCTGGCGGAAGCTCCATGCGGGCACCTCGTACTGGTGGTATGCGCAGAGCCGCAACAAGAAGTCCGTCACCATCGACCTCAGGTCGGCGCGCGGCCAGGAGATCGTGCGGCGGCTCGGGGCCGACGCCGACATCGTCATCGAGAACTTCAGGCCCGGCACGCTCGAAGGCTGGGGCCTCGGATGGGAGCGGCTGCACGCGGTCAACCCTCGGCTCGTCATGGTTCGCGTGTCGGGCTACGGCCAGACCGGACCGGACGCCGACAAGCCCGGCTTCGCGGCGATCGCCGAATCGATGGGCGGCCTGCGCCACGTGACCGGCTATCCCGATCGGCCGCCGGTGCGCGTCGGCGTCAGCATCGGCGACTCGCTCGCATCGCTCTACGGCACCATCGGCGCGTTGCTCGCGCTGCATCACGTCAAGGCGGGCGGTGGCGGACAGCTCGTCGACGTCGCGTTGTACGAGGCCGTGTTCGGCGTGATGGAGAGCCTCATCCCCGAATACGCGGCACTCGGTCACGTGCGCGGACGCAGCGGCGCCAGCCTGCCCGGCATCTCGCCGTCGAGCACCTATCCGTGCAGCGACGGCCGTTACGTGATCGTGGCGGGCAACGGCGACGGCATCTTCCGTCGCCTGATGACCGCGATCGGTCGGACCGATCTCGCCGACGATCCGGCGTTGAAGCACAACGAAGGCCGCGTCGCGCACGGCGCGCGCATCGACGACGCGATCGCCGCATGGACCTCGCGGCACACGCTCGACGAGGTCCTCGCCGCGCTCGGGGCCGGCGACGTGCCGTGCGGCCGCATCTACACGGCGGCCGACATCCACGCCGATCCGCAGTACGCGGCCCGCGCGATGATCGAGACCCATGCGCTGCCGGACGGCGCGCCGATCGACCTGCCCGGCATCGTGCCGAAGCTGTCGACGACGCCCGGCGCGACGCGCTGGGTCGGACCGGCGCTCGGCGAGCACACGGCCGAGGTCCTGCGCGGCATCGGCATCGACGATGCGGAACAGGCGACGCTGCGCGCCGGGCATGTCCTCTGAGCGGCCCGCGCTCGACGATCACGCGATCGGATGCTGCGCTTCCGGCGCGCGCCGGTCGCGTTCCTGCGACGCTGGGGCGCCTGTTGCACGATCGGCGTGCTGGTCTTCGGCGCCGGCTCGGACGCGCCGTTGCGGATCGCGGTGGGGGTCGCGAGCGGCCTTCCGTGGCCGATGCGGGTCGCGGCCGGAGAGGGCCTGTCGATCGTGCCGGTCGCGCTCGCGTACCTGCTGCTCGGCTCGCTGCCGGTGGTGTTGACGCGCGCGTCGTGGTGGCCGCGTCACTGGGCTCCCGCCGAACGCGCGCTGCCGCTCGACCCCGCGGCGGTCCGTCGCTCGGACCGGATCTTCTGCGGCATCGTCATGCTGCCCTGGCAGTCGATGCTCGTGATCGGCGGCATCGGTCTCGCGCTCGTCGCCACCGGCCTCGTTCGGGCCGCCACCACACGGGTGCTGCGGCCGCTGTGGCGAGGCAACCGGCAGTTCCGCTCGATGCCGGTCGCCTCGAGGCGGCGAAGGCGCTGGTGGCGTCGATGCCCGCGCTCGCGGGACTCGTGGTCGTGCTGTCGACGATCGTCGCGTCGTCGCGCCCGGTTCGCACGCAGGCGCTGGCCGGCTATCGCGGCGCGCTCGCGGCGGGCTGCGCGTTCGAGGCCACGCGGGCGGAGCGCCTGCAGTCGGCTCATCGCGCCGCGACCTGGATCCTCGTCGTCTCGACGCTGCTCGCGTTCGCCTCCGAGGTCGCGCCGTGACGCGATCCGAAGGGACCGTGCTGTCGTCGACGCGATCAGCTTCGCCTACCCGGGGCTGCCGCTCTTCGACGCGTGGTCGCACGACTTCGCGCCCGGTCCGACCTGGCTGCGCGGCGACAACGGCTGCGGCAAGT
>CALMOR010000047.1:11043-25827 GCA_937872165.1 uncultured Burkholderiales bacterium
ACGCGGGGCGCCTGCGCTACGGAGCCGTCGACGCGACCGCGCATCCGCTCGACTATCGACGCAGCGTGTACTGGTGCGGACCCGGCGGCACGGCCTTCGATCATCTCGAGCCGAGCGAATTCTTCGGCTTCGTCGCGGGCCTGTATCCGCGCTTCGAGGCCGGCATGACCACGATGCTGGTCGACGCGCTCGGCCTCTCGCCGTTCATGGGCCGACGCATCCGCGAGCTGTCGACCGGCTCGCGGAAGAAGGTCGCGGTGATCGCGGCGATGGCCGCCGGCAGCGACGTGGCGCTGCTCGACGAGCCGCTCGCCGCGCTCGATAGCGCGTCGTCGACCGTGCTCGAGTCGCATCTCTTGGAAGCGGCGCGACAGCGGCGCCGCGTGTGGGTCGTCGCCAGTCACGAGCCGCTCGGCGACGCGGCCGGCGAGGGGCGATCGCTCGGCCTGCCGGCGTGCGCCTGAACGGGGCACGGCCCGATGCTAGACTCGATTCGAAGTCGGTCGCTCCTCGACCTTCGCTCCTCACGTCACCGCCGCCATGGAAAAATCCGCGTTCTTCGAGAACCTGCAGGCCCGCATCGCGCGGATGCTCGACGAGTCGCCGGCCGCCGACCTGCGCAACAACCTGCGCGCGTTGCTGCAGCAGGGCTTCGAGCACTTCGACCTCGCGACCCGCGAACAGCTCGACTTGCAGAGCGAGCTGCTGTCGCGCGCGCAGGCGCGCATCGCCGACCTCGAGGCGCGCATCGCGAAGCTCGAAGGGGCGAAGGAGCCGCTGGTGCACTCGCCGCTCGGCTGAGTCGTCGGCATCCGTTCGAACGATGCGGGAGTGAGCGCACGCGGCTAGAGTGATCGTCGCCGGACCGATGCATGAATATTCATGCATCGCCTCGCAAGCGAATGCTCCCGCCGATGCCCATGTCCCGTCCGCGCCGCCGCCCGCGGCATCGTCTGCCGCGTCGGTTGCCGCGTCGGTGGCCGCCTCGTCTGCCCCATCCTCACCGCGCGGGCGCACGGCCCGCGCGATGACCGCCGCCCTCTCGCTCGCCATCGTCCGCAGCCGGGCGCTCGCTGGCATGGACGCGCCCGAGGTCACGGTCGAGGTGCACCTCACCGGTGGCCTGCCGCACTTCAACATCGTCGGGCTCGCGGAGACCGAAGTGAAGGAGAGCCGCGACCGCGTCCGCGCGGCCATCCTCAACGCGCGTTACGAACTGCCGGCCCGTCGCATCACGGTCAATCTCGCGCCGGCCGACCTGCCGAAGGAGTCGGGGCGCTTCGACCTGCCGATCGCGATCGGCATCCTGGTCGCGTCGGGGCAGCTGCCGGTCGAGCGCGTCGACGACTTCGAATACGCCGGCGAGCTGTCGCTGTCGGGCGCGTTGCGGCCCATCCGCGGCGCGCTCGCGATGACCCATGCGATGACGCGGCGACCCCTCGCGGCGGGCGCGTCGCGACGCGGCTTCATCCTGCCGCGCGAATCGGCCGTCGAGGCGGCACTGTGCGACGAGGTGCGCATCCATCCGGCCGCGACGCTGCTCGAGGTCTGCGCGCATCTCGCCGGCCGAGAGCAGCTCGCCACCCAGCGATCGTCGTCCGCGGCGGTCACGCCGTCGCCGCGCGACCTCGCCGACGTGAAAGGGCAGGCGGCCTCCAAGCGCGCGCTGGAAGTCGCCGCCGCCGGCGCCCACAGCGTGCTGATGATCGGTCCGCCCGGTACCGGCAAGTCGATGCTGGCCGCGCGCTTCACCGGACTGCTGCCGCCGATGACCGCGACCGAGGCCGAGGAGAGCGCCGCGGTCGCGAGCCTCGCGGGACGCTTCAGCGTCGACACGTGGCGCGTGCGGCCCTATCGCGCGCCCCACCACACCGCGTCGGCGGCGGCGCTCGTCGGCGGCGGCAGCGTGCCGCGGCCCCGCGAGATCTCGCTCGCGCATCACGGCGTCCTGTTCCTCGACGAATTGCCGGAGTTCGATCGACGCGTGCTCGAGGTGTTGAGGGAGCCGCTCGAGTCAGGCCACATCGCGATCTCGCGCGCGGCGCGCCAGGCCGACTTCCCCGCGCGCTTCCAGCTGCTCGCCGCGATGAACCCGTGCCCGTGCGGTTACTTCGGCCATCCGGTTCGCGCCTGCCGCTGTTCGCCCGACGGCATCCGGCGCTATCGCGACCGCATCTCGGGCCCGCTGCTCGATCGCATCGACCTGCAGATCGAGGTGCCCGCGCTCGACGACGATGCGATCGCGGCGGCGGCCGACGGCGAGCACAGCGCGACGATCGCGGCACGCGTGAGCATCGCACGCACGCGACAGCTGACACGCCAGGGGATCGCCAACGCGCTGCTCGAAGGCAAGGCCATCGACGAACGATGCGGGCCCGATCGAGCGGGCGCGGACCTGCTGCGATCGGCGATGACGCGCCTCGGCTGGTCCGCGCGCGCGTACCACCGCGTGCTCAAGATCGCACGGACCATCGCCGACCTCGACGCGAGCGACGACGTGGGCACGACGCACGTCGCGGAAGCCATCGGCTATCGCCGCGGCGGGTGGGACGCCGATCGACGGTGAGCGAAGGGAGAATCGTCCGGCGGACGTGCGGCGCTGCCCATCCGATCGACCGCGCCGGAGGTCCGAGGTCCGAGGTCCGAGGTCCGAGGTGCGAAGATCCGGAAGTCCGAAGGTTACGGGTCCGAAGATCCGAAGGTCCGTGTCGCCGTCGGCGACCGACGACTCGCGCTTCGACGGTTCGACGAGACGGGGCCGGACCCGTTCGAGCGGCCGGCGAGCGGGCCGGCTCGCCGCGGTCGTGTCAACGCGACGACGGCTTCGCCGGTACCGGCTCGTTCGTGACCTGTACGACCACCGCGGCGATGTCGCGGTCGACGATGCGCAACGCGTCGTTCCACGAATGGACGATCGCGTCGTAGCCGACGCCGCCGATGGGCACCGAAGCGACCGTGTGTCCGGTCCTCACCACGCCGTCGGCGGTGCGGCGGATGCTCCACAACGCGTCGATCACGGCCTCGCCGTCCGGTACCGCGTCGAAGCGCACGACGTCGATCGTGACGCGCAGGTACGGGCTCGCGATCGACGACTGCGGATAGGCGGCGACCTGAGCGGGGCGACCGGCCTCGGCCATCGCGCGGGCGAGGCGCGTCGCGAGCGTGCGGCCGATCGCGCTGCGGACCGGCTCGGCCCACAGGTTCTGTTCGGACACGACGACCCGGTTGGCGCTGTCGCGCGTGACGATCTGCGGCCGGTCGACGAGCTCGGGCACGGTGATCGCGCTGACGACGATGCCGGGCAGCGACGGCGCCGCGGTCGCATCGCCCGACGCGGCGGTCGTCGATTGCACGACGCCGCCGTCGTTGAGCGAGAAGAAGGTCTCGCGCCCGCCCGACCCCGCGCACGCGACCATCGTCGCCGTGACGCAGGCCGTCGCGACCGCGCGCAGCGCCGTGCGCGTTCCCGTGATCCATCCGCCGACGACGCCTCCCGACTCGTGACCGACGCGCTTCATCTGGACGGCTCCGGATTGGTCGGCATCGTCTTCGTCGATGGCGACGGTGGTTCGGCGGGCGCACCGACCGCCTTCGACGGAATGTCGCCGAACGAAAGGTCGGGTGCCTTGCCGCGCAACAGCGACTCGGGATGGCGTTGCAGGTAGTCGGTCAACAGGCGCAGCGAAGCCGCTGCCCGGTCGAGCTCGGTCAACGTGCCGCGCAGGTCCTGCTGGACCGGGGAGTCCACGGCCAGCGCGTCGGTCGCGTTCTTCATCGTGTTCCTGACCTCGGTGAGCGTCGCGGCGATCTCGGGCGCCACGTTGTCGTTGACGTTCGAGACGAGCTTGTCGGCGTTCTTCATCGTGACCTGCAGCTGCTGCAGCGTCTTGCGGACTTCGGTCGCGAGCTGCTCGAACGGAATGCGGTCGATCTTCTTCGAGATGCTCGACAGCGTCTCCTGCAGTTCGTCGAAGGTGCCCGGCACCGTCGGGATGATGCGGTTGCCGCTCGGGTCGCGCATCGGGCCCTTCGGTACCGGCGGCGCGTCCTTGATGAAGTCGATGGCCAGGTACTTGGCGCCGGTCAGCAGGTTGCCGCTGCGCAGTTGCGCCCTGAGGCCGCGCTTGTTGATGGCGCGCTCGTAGAGCGCGTCGGCGTCGATCGGCATGCCGGGCTTGTCGGCCTTCGCGATGCGCGCGGGCAGCACGTCGCGATAGAGCGCGAACTCCACCGGGAAACGGAACTCGCGCGTCTCGCGATCGAACTCCATCTCGATCGAACGCACTTCGCCGACGACGAAGCCGCGGAACTCGACCTGCGCACCCACCGTGAGTCCGCGGATCGAATCGTCGAAGAAGGCGATGTACTTCTCGAGCTGCGCCTCGGAGCGCTTCATCGCGGTCATCTCGTCGTTGAAGAGCGCGAAGGTGGCGTCGTTGTCCGCGGCCGCGCCGGTCGGCTCGTCCTTCGGCGTCTGGAACGCGACGCCGCCGACGACGACGGACGCGAGCGACTGCGTGTCCACCTTGACGCCCGATCCGTTGATCGATACGTCGATGCCGCTCGCCTCCCAGAAGCGCGTGTTCTGCGTGACGTAGCGCTCGTTCGGCGAACGGATGAAGACCCGCGCCGTCACGCCCTTGCCGTCGGCGTCGAGGTTGACCGCGGTGACCTCGCCGACCTGGAAGCGACGGAAGAAGACCGGCGTGCCGATGTCGAGCGAGCCGCTGTCCCCGGCCCGCAGCAGGAACTCGCGGCCCGGCTCGTCGGTGGTCACCGACGGTTGCGTGTCGAGCCCCGTGAACTCGCGCCGCGACTCGCTCGACTTGCCGATATCCATGCCGATGTACGAGCCCGACAGCAGCGTCGTCAGGCCGGAGATCTGCCCGCCCGCGATGCGCGGCTTGACGATCCAGAAGCGCGTGTCGTCGACCAGCAGGTCGGTCGCGTTGCGCGTCATCTGCGCGGTGACGAGGACACCCTTCTTGTCCTTGCCGAGCGTGATCGTCTGCACGGTGCCGATGTCGACGTTCTTGTACTTGATGCGGGTCTTGCCGGCCTCGAGTCCCTCGGCCGTCTTGAACTGGATGTCGATCGACGGGCCGTTGCTGCGCAGCGAATGCACGACGAGGTAGACGCCGACGACGACCGCGACGATCGGGATGATCCAGACCAGCGAGATCTGGCGCCGCTTGCGGCGCGCGACGTGCGCCTTCGGGATGCCGTCGTCGGCTTGCGGCGTGGCTCCCGGAGGCACGGCCTCGAGCGGTCCCGGCTCAGTCATCTTCGAGGTCCGGGTCGGCGTCCGACGCGTTCAACGGGTCCCAGATCAGCCGCGGGTCGAACGCGTGCGATGCGAGGATGGTCAGCACGCACACCGCGCCGAAGGCCAGCACGGCCGGTCCGGCCGTCACTTCCGCGAGACTCTTCAGCTGCACCAGCGCCGTCAGGATCGAGACGGCGAAGATGTCGAGCATCGACCAGCGTCCGATGAATTCGACGATGCGGAACAGTCGCGTGCGCTGGGCCGGCTTCCGCAGCGATCCGGTCTGGACCGAGATCACCAGCCCCGTCAGCACGATCAGCTTGGCGAGCGGGACCGTGATGCTCGCGAAGAAGACCAGCAGCGCTAATGGCCAAGAGCCGGCCTTCCACAGGTAGACGACGCCCGAGAAGATCGTGTCGGTCTGGTCGTCGAACAGCGTGCGGGTATCGGTGATCGGGAAGACATTCGCGGGAATGTACAGGATGAAGGCCGACAGGATGAAAGCCCAGGTCTTCGCGATGCTCGACGGCTTGCGCGTATGGAGCGACTCGCCGCAGCGGGGACACTCGGCGCGCGACGATGCCTGCGCGTTCCCGGTCGAGGGCTTGCCGTCCGCCTCTCCGAACAACGACGCGGCGGCCTCGAGTTCGACTTCCGCGGCGGCGCGATCCATCTGGCGGCTGAGCAGTCCGCACGACGGACACGCGTAGAGACCCGCGCTGCGCGCGGTGACCGCGCCGTAGCGCCGCCGCGCCTCGGCCTGGGACTCGAGCCACGCGGCATCCTCGGGGTCGACCTGCAGGTCGTGGCGATCGGCCCTTCGCCGCCATGCGTCGACCGCACCGCTCAGAGACGACGGAGTCACGCGGCGGCCTCGTCGTCGCGACGGACCGGCAGACGCGACCAGACCTCGCGGGGATTGAAGGCAGAGTTCGCGGCCGCGAGGACGAGGATCAGGGCGCCGATCGAATAGAGCGCCGGCCCCACGACGACCGCGGCCATCTGCCCGAGCTTCACGATCGACACGAGCGCGCCGAGCATGAACACCTCGAGCATCCCCCACGGCCGCACCGCCTGCACCGCACGCAGCACACGCGCCGACCACGGCGGCATGGCGGAACTGCGGCCCTGATCGACCCGCAGCACACCCATCGTCAGGTAGAGCATCGCCGCGAGGTCGAAGGCCGGTGCGACGATGGTGGTGATGAGGACCAGGCCCGAGACGAGATGCATCTCCTGTTGCCACATGTGCAGCACGGCGCCGAACAGCGTCGTCGTCACGCCGTTGCCCTGCGCCTCGAGCGAGACCAGCGGGAAGGCGTTGCCGATCAGGAAGAGCACGGTCCCCGCGACGATCAGCGAGAAGACGTAGTCGATGCTCTTGCGCGATTCATGGATCAGCACCGTCCTGCAACGCCAGCAGCGCACGCTCGTGCCGCGCGGCACGCGGCGCGGCTCCTGCTGCAAGGCATCGCACTCGGGGCAGGCGATCATCGATCGAGTCGGACAGGCGTTCCTTCAATGCGACGGGGACGAAGGCGTCGCGTTCTGCGCGTCGAGCGCGAGCTTGCCGTCGCCGGAGGCCGCACCGATGACCGGTGACTGCGTCCGGGACGGATCGCTCCAGCCGCCTCCCAGGGCCTTGATCAGGTCGACGCTGTAGTTCAGACGTGCTGCGCGATTCTGCACCAGCGTGATCTCGGCGAGGTTGGCGGTCCGCGTCGCATCGAGCACGTCGAGATAGGCCGAGTAGCCGGCCTGGTAACGCAGCCTCGACAGGCGGAGCGTGCGACGCGCGGCTTCGACCTGCGTCATCACCTCGCCCTCGGCCGCCGCGCCTTCGCTGACGTTGGTCAACGCGTCGGCGACCTCGTTGAACGCGCCTTCGACCGTGCTCTGGTAGGCGGCGATCTGCTGGTCGCCGCGCGCCTTCGCCTCGTCGAGCCGGGCGATGTACTTGCCGCCCGCGAAGATCGGGCCGGTGATGCCGAGGCCGAAGTTCCAGAAGCGGAAGGGCGCCTTGAGGAGGTCGGACAGCTCCAGGCTCTGGCCGCCGTAGGCGCCGGTCAACCCGAGCGTCGGGAAGAGCGCGGCCTTCGCCACGCCGATCTCCGCGTTGGCGGCGACCAGGGCCTGCTCGTCGCGCTGCACGTCGGGACGTCGCTCGAGCAGCGTCGACGGCAGTCCCGGAGGCGGACTCGCGGGCACCGGCAGGTCGTCGATGGACGCCGGGGCGATCCGCAACGTGAGGTTGCTCGTGAGGTTGCCCAGTTGATGTTCCTGCACCGATCGTTGTCGCCGCAGGTCGCGCAGGGTCACCTGGGTCTGGGCACGCAGCGAATCGGCCTGCGCATAGTCGAGCGCAGACGTATAGCCCGCGTCGAGCCGCTTCTTCGCGATGTCGAGCGACTCGCCGACCGCCTGCAGCGTGTTCTCGGTGACCTTGATCTGCGCGTCGAGCGAGCGCAGCGAGAAGTAGGACTGCGCCGTCGTCGTGGCGAGCGCCAGCCGGGTCACGTCGCGCGCGTAGGTCGTCGCCAGCAGCGTCGCGCTGGCGGACTCCGACGCGCGGCGCAGGCGTCCCCACAGGTCGATCTCGTACGAGAGGGCACCCTCGAGCCGGAAGAAGTTGCTGTAGAAGACACCGCCGGTGGCGGTGCTGGTCGACCCCCCCAGGCCGGTCGTGGTGCCGGTCCCGGTGGTGGTCCCCGTGCCCGTCCCGGTGCCGGTGCCGGTGCCGGTGCCCGTCCCGGTTCCAGTGCCCGTCCCGGTGCCGGTCAGCCCGGTGGTCGAGTTCGATGCGCTCGTCGCGCCGCCCGCCCTGCCGGTGCGGGAGCGGGCACCGATCCCCGAATAGTCGATCTCGGGAAAGAACGCCGCGTTGGTCTCGCGCAGCGCCGCACGCGCCTCGTCGACGCGGGCGATCGCGAGCCGGATGTTGGGATTGGCGGTGATGGCCGCGCTGACCAGATCGTTCAGCTGACCATCGTTGTAGAGCGTCCACCAGTCGACGGCGACGGGGCCGGGGACGCTCCCGGCCTCGACCGGTGCGACGGGGCTGAAGTCGCCCGGCAGCGCAGTGCCCGGTCGCTTGTAGTCGGGTCCCACCGCACAGCCCGCGAGGGCCAGCGCCGCACCGATCACCGCCAGTCTTCTCGTCTTCATGTCGATCCGCTCGCGCCTGTTCACGATGCCGCCTCCGGTTTCAGACCCGCGTCGTTCACGCCCGACCTGGGATCGGCCTGTTGATCGTCGCCGGCATGCATCGCCTTCTGCGCCGCCTCGTGTTCGCGCTTGGCCTCCTCGACCTCCTTCGGCTTCGGCTGGCGCGCGAGCAGCGTGAAGAAGAGCGGGATGAAGATCGGCGCGACGAAGGTCGCGAGGATCATGCCTCCGAACACGCCGGTGCCCATCGACTGCCGCGAGCCCGCGCCCGCGCCGGTCGCGACGACCAGCGGCGCGACGCCGAGCACGAAGGCCAGCGACGTCATCACGATCGGCCGGAAGCGCAACCGTGCCGCGGTCATCGCTGCATCGACCCGCGACTGCCCCTCCAGCAACGCCTGCTCGGCGAACTCGACGATCAGGATGGCGTTCTTCGCCGCGAGGCCGATCAGCACCACGAGTCCGATCTGGAAGTAGATGTTGTTGTCCATGCCGCGCAGGAACACGAAGCCGAGCGCGCCGGCCAGCGCGAACGGTACCGCCAGCAGCACGGCCGCCGGCAGTCCCCAGCGCTCGTAGAGGGCCGACAGGATCAGGTAGACCATGATGATCGCGAGGCCGAAGGCGAAGATCGACGCGTTGCCGGTCCTCTTCTCCTGATAGGCCTGCGCCGTCCACTCGATCTGGTAGCCGGCCGGCAGCGCCTTCGCGGCGACCTCCTCGACCGCCTTGATCGCGTCGCCCGACGCGACGCCGGGCTTGCCGTTGCCGAAGATCTTCGCGGCGAGGAAGCCGTTGTAGCGCTCGAGCTGCTCGGCACCGATCACGGTCTTGACGGAGAGCAGGGCCTTCAGCGGGATCATGTTGCTGGTGATGCCGACGGCGCTCTGCCCGTTCGCGGGCTGCGTGCCGACCGTGCTGCTGCGCACGTAGACGTTGCCGATGTCCTCGGGCCTGCTGCGATACGGCGCGTCGGCCTGCAGCTGCACGCGGAAGGTCCGTCCCGACAGGTTGAAGTCGTTGACGTAGAGCGAGCCCATCGTGGCCTGCAACGCCGTGTAGGCGTCGTTGACCGAGACCCCGAGCGCGAGCGCCTTCTCGCGGTCGAGGTCGACCTGGAGCTGGGGAACCGTCGGACGGAAGAACGTGTTCTGCGGCCCCAGCCGGGGGTCCTTCTGCAGCGCGGCGATGAAGTCGTTCATCACCTTCGACAGCGCGATCGGGTTGGCCGTGCTGGTGCGGTCCTGCACGTAGACCTCGTAGCCGCCGGCCGCGCCGAGACCGCGGATCGCCGGCGGGTTGAACGCGAGGATCAGTCCGTCGCCGATCTTGCCGTTCGTGGCGAAGACCTTGCCGACGAGCTCCTGCGCGGTGCCCTTGCGCTCCGAATAGTCCTTCAGCGGGAAGAACATCGTGGCCGCGTTGGTCTTGTTGCCGCCCGCGATGAAGTCGAAGCCGTTGATGGTGAGGATGTCCTGGATGGCCTCGTCGTTGCCGACCAAGGAGCGCAACTGCGTCGTCGTGCGTTCGGTGCGCTTCAGGCTCGCGCCGTCGGGCAACTGCACCGACGAGATGATGTAGCCCTGGTCCTCGGCCGGCACGAAGCTGCCCGGCACCTTCCAGAACAGGAAGCCGACGAGGGCCACCACGACGGCGAAGATCAGCATCGTGATCAGCCGGAACCTGAGGGCCCGTTCGACGAAGTGCAGGTAGCCGCCCGAGACCTTCTCGAAGCCCTTGTTGAACCATCTGAAGTACTTCGACGGCTCCTTCTCCTCCTGCTTCAACAGCAGCGCACACAGCGCGGGCGTGAGCGTCAGCGCGACGACGCCCGACAGCACCACCGCGATCGCGACCGTCACCGCGAACTGCTTGTAGAGCTGGCCCGCGATGCCGCCGAGGAACGCGACCGGGATGAACACCGCGCACAGCACCAGGATGATCGCGACGACCGCGCCCTGCACCTCGCGCATCGCCTCGATGGCGGCCGCGACCGGCGTCAGCTTCTCCTCGCGCATCAGCCGCTCGACGTTCTCGAGCACGACGATCGCGTCGTCGACGACGATGCCGATCGCCAGCACCATCGCGAACAGCGTCAGCGTGTTGATCGTGAAGCCGAACACGTAGAGGCCGGCGAACGTGCCGATCAGCGAGACCGGCACCGCGACCGCCGGGATCAGTGTCGCGCGCCAGGTCTGCAGGAACACGAAGACCACCAGCACCACCAGCACCGCGGCTTCGACGAAGGTCTTGACGACCTCGGTGATCGACGCCTTGACGAAGATGGTGGTGTCGAACGGCACCGTGTAGGTCACGCCTTCGGGGAAGGACGCCTTCAGCTCGTCGAGCTTGGCGATGACCGCCTTGTGGACGTCGAGCGCGTTGGCGCCGCTCTGCAGGAAGATCAGCACCGGCACGCCGGGCCGCTCGCGCACGAAGCTCGACGCGTCGTAGCTCTGGGCGCCGAGTTCGACGCGGGCCACGTCCTTCACGCGCAGCGTGCCGCCGGGCCCGCTCGAGCGCAGCACGATGTCGCCGAACTCGCTCGCTTCGAGCAGCCGTCCCTTGGTGGTGACCGTGTAGGTCAGCGACTGGTCCTTCGGCGAAGGCTCGGCGCCGATGCGGCCGGCCGCGTACTGGTTGTTCTGCGCGGTCACGGCGGCCTGCACGTCGGCCGGCGTGACGCCGAGCTGCGCCATCTTCTCGACGTTCAGCCAGATGCGCATCGAGTAGTCGCGCGCCGTGACGTTGGTGGCGTCGGACACGCCCTTCACCCGCTTGATCTCGTCGAGCAGGTTGATGGTGACGAAGTTCGAGACCTTGAGGATGTCGATCGGCTTGTCGTCGGAGTCGGACTGCAGCGTCGCGACGAACAGGATGTCGTTCGAGCGCTTGAGCACCGTCACGCCCTGGCGCTGCACCTCGGTGGGCAGCCGCGAGTTGGCGATCTGCACGCGGTTGTTGACGTCGGTCTGCCCCTTGTCGCCGTCGGAGCCGATCTCGAACGTGACCGTGATCGTCACCTGGCCGTTCGCGCTGTTCGACGTCGAGCTGAAGTACAGCAGGTTCTCGATGCCGGAGAGCTGCTCCTCGATCGGAGCGGCCACGGTCTTCGAGAGTGTCTCCGAGCTCGCTCCCGGATAGGTGGCCGTGATGGTCACGGTGGGCGGCGCGATCTCGGGATACTGGGCGATCGGCAGGGTCTTGAGCGCGACCAGTCCGGCAAGGACGAGGATGATCGCGATGACGCTCGCGAAGATCGGTCGCAGGATGAAGAACTTCGACATGGCGGACCCGTCAGGAGGAGGACTTGGCGCCCGAAGGCACGATCGTTTGCGGCGGGCGCGACGTCATTGCCTCGTCTCGGTCTTGGCGGGCTCCGCCTTCGACGCGTCGGTGCCGTCCTTCGCGAGCGGCTGCCCGCCGGCGGCCGCGGGCGCGCCGGGTGCCTGCGGCGGATGAGGAACGACCTCGGCGCCGGGCCTGAGCTTGACGAGGTTGTCGACGACGACCTTGTCGCTCTGCGCGAGGCCCTTGCGGATGACCCACTGGTCGCCCTGCCACACGCCCGCATCGACCGGACGCGGCGCGACCTTGTTGTCCGGACCGACGACCATCACGGCCTTGCCCTTGTCGTTGGTCATGACCGCGGCCTGCGGCACGAGGACGCCTTCGAGTTCGCCGACGTAGAGCCGCGCCTTCACGAACTGGCCCGGCAGGATGCGCAGGTCGGGGTTCGGGATCTCGGCGCGCAACTGCACGGTGCCGAGCGTGCGGTCGACCGTCGAGGCCGCGAAGTTGAGCTTGCCCGGCAGCACGTAGACCTTGCCGTCGGGGAGGATCAGCTCGACCTTCGCGCTCTGCTCGTTGTTGTTGTTGCGCAGGCTCGTGAACTCGCTCTCGTTGACCGAGAAGCGGACCCAGATCGGATCGGCCTGCACGATCGTCGTCAACAACGCGGAGTCGCTGCCCGCGGTGACCAGCGAGCCTTCGGACTGGATGTTGCGACCCGAGATGCCGCCGATCGGCGCGATCACCCTGGTATAGCTGAGGTTGAGATCGGCGCTGCGCACGTCGGCCTGGCGCGCCATGACGTTGGCGGCCGAGGTCTTCCGCGTCGAGGTCGCGTCGTCGTAGTCCTTGCCGCTGATCGCCTGCTCGGCCACGAGCGGCTTCAGGCGGCCCTCTTCGCGCACCGACTGTTCGCTGGTGGCCTGGGCCTGCGCGAGCGCGGCCTTGGCTTGCGCGAGCGCGATCTCGTAGGGTGCGGGATCGATCTGGTACAGCACGGCGTTGTTCTTGACGCGATCCCCTTCGGAGAAGCGCTGCTTGAGCAGGATGCCCGACACGCGCGCGCGCACCTGGACCTCCTTCGACCCTTCGCTCTGGCCGACCGCGTCGACCGTGATCGGCACCCGCTTCGGCTGCGCTTCGATCACGGTCACCGGCAGCGCCTGCGGCGGACCGCCGCCCGGGCCGCCCGGTCCGGCCGCGCCGGCCGCCTTCGCATCGTCCTTCCGGCCGCAGCCCGAGAGCGCGACGACGGCCGCGACACCGATCGCCAGCACACCGTAAGAAACCCGCGACGCGGGCCTGCGTGAAAGACGACGCCGCGCGATCGGACGGCTGGAAGCGGAGGAGTCGGTCATGACGTCGACGGACATGGCGGATGAAGGGCGTGGGTTCATGGCGGACGCTGGAGCGACAGGAGGACGAGCGGGCGGGGAGCGCGAGGTTCGCGGGATTCCCCGTCCGTCCGGGCGGACTGCGAGACGATGCGATCGCGGCGAAGCGATCCGGGGGATACGGGATAAGACTGGCGAGGCGCGCGAGACGACCGGACGGATGGCTTGCTGAGTGAGTTTAAACAACTGCGAACGACGACTCGGTAGAAACCACGAGTGCCTGCCGCGCAAAGTATCATACAATCACGAATGTATGTAAAGCGCTCCGCCGGACCGTCCGGCGCAGGTCGCTCGCCCGCAGCGCGAGCCGGCATCACGGCCGGGACCTCATGGCTCGTCGCACCAAGGAAGACTCGCTCGAGACGCGCAAGGCGATCATCGCCGCGGCGCGCGAGGTCTTCCATGCGCACGGCGTGACGAGCACGTCGCTCGAACAGATCGCGGCCGCGGCCGGCGTCACGCGCGGCGCCATCTACTGGCACTTCGCGGACAAGGCCGAACTGTTCTACGCGATGCGCGACGAGGTCCAGATCCCGCTGATCGACCAGTCCGACCAGGCGCTCGAAGAGGTCGGGACGGACCTCGACCCCCTGCAACGGATCGAGCGCTTCCTGACGGTCGTGCTCGACCAGGTGACCGGCGACGCGGCCACCCAGAAGACCTTCCAGATCATGACGTTCAAGTGCGAGTACGTCGGCGAGTTCGCCCGCGATCTCGACATGGCGTGCACCAAGCACACCGAGCTGCGCGACAAGCTCGCCCGGCTGTATCGCGAAGCGCGGCGCCTGGGCATCCTGCGCGCCGGCCTGGCGCCGCTCTGCGCCGCGTCGGACACGCTGATCTTCATGTCGGGGCTGATCAAGATCTGGGTCGTCGACGAGGACGGCGGTCTGGTCCGCAGGCACGCCCGCCGCCTCGTCCGCGACCACATCGAAGGCAAGCGTGCGGTCGCTTCCCCGACACGGAAGACGGCGTCCGGGCCGCTCAGTCGAGTCGCAGCGAAGTGAGGAAGGTCTCCACGGCCTGACGGCCGTTGTCGGTCGACAGCGCGTCCGCCGGACCGATCACGAGGATCTCGACGAGCCTGCCCCGCCGCTCGGCGAAGCGGGCGCTGGCGCGCAACGCCCTGCCGTCGCGCCGACCCTCGGCGTCGAAGGTCTCGCCGTCGATCGCGCCGCGATCGGCCGCGTGCAGCGCGACGCGGCCGCGCCGTCCCTCGCTCGCCCCGGCGTCGTCGCGCAGCTTCCGCTCGCAGGTCGCGCGCGCCTCGGCTGCATCGCTGCCGGGCACGAGGTCGAAGGCGCCGACCGCGAAGGTCACGTCGCCGACCGACACCACGTCGATCGTCAACGGAATGCGAAGCGAGCCGACCGGCACGTCTCTCGTCGCGCTGGTGACGCGACCGGGGAAGCTCGCGACGAAGCCGCACCAGGTCTTCGCGCAGTCGGGCCGGTGGTCGCGCCAGTCGTAGCGGGGATAGCAGCCGGCGACGAGGGCGGCGACGAGGGCGGCGAGCGGGACGGCGACGAGACGTGACGACATGAAGGGATTCTCGCCGATGACGCACCCGATCGGCTGCGCGACAATCGCGGCTCGCACCGATCAGGAGTCACGCCCCATGCTCGTCACCTTCAAGTCCAAGGCCGCCGCCGATGTGCCGATGTACGC
>CALMOR010000047.1:25837-26845 GCA_937872165.1 uncultured Burkholderiales bacterium
AGCCCGAGTCGGCGCCGCGCGGCATCCTCACGGTGGCCGAAGTCCCGGCCGCGCTGCAGAAGCTCAAGGCCGCGGCCGACGCGTCGCGCCGGACCGAGAAGGAGAAGGCCGACGCGTCGCGCGAAGACGTGCCGGGCCAGGCCATCTCGGTCGGCCTCGCGCAGCGCGCCTTCCCGCTGATCGACATGCTCGAGCGCGCGGCGAAGGAGCAGCGCGACGTGGTGTGGGGCGTCTGACGACCGGTCGTCAGCTCGCGACCGCCCTCGTGACGAAGAAGCCGGCCGTCGCGCCCACCCCGCTGACGAAGGCGCCCCACGCGAGGTCCGCGACGACGATCGGGACCGGCCAGCCCCTCAGCGTCGCGAGGTTCGTGAGGTCGTAGGTCGCGTAGCAGAAGAAGCCGAACAGCGCGCCGTACAGCGTCGCCCGCGTCCACACGGCCGCGTCCAGCGCGGGCAGCACCGCGAAGAACACGAGCCCGACGATGAAGAGCAGATAGAACAGCACGGCCGCTACCCAGTTCGGCGTAGCGGCCATCAGGTGCCCGATGCCGTTGCGATAGAGGTCCTTCGCGACGAAGCCGAGCCAGATGAAGTCGATCAGGCCGAAGACGATCAGCGTGGCGACATAGGCGATCACGGAACGGCTCATCGAATTCCTCGTCGTGCGGCGGCTTGCCGACGCGTGGATTGTGCGCGAGTTGTTGCCGGTGTGCGGGGTCCGCGCCCGACCCGGTCGTGCGTCGCGGGATGCGACTACCCGCTCCAGGCCCGACGCCGATCTTCGCGGCGGATCGACCGCGGCCATCGGTCGTCGCGGAGCGCCGGCCTTGCCAACGCGCGGGTACCACGCTACACACGGCGATCGGCCCGTGGCGGAGGCAGCGATGAAGGAAGCGGAAGACCAGGTCCCTTCGATCGCGGACGAGAAGGCGCGCGTGTCGCGCCGCCGTGCCGCGCTCTCGACCGGCACGAGCGTCGACGAACCGGTCCACGCGCTCGCGTTGTC
>CALMOR010000047.1:26855-28766 GCA_937872165.1 uncultured Burkholderiales bacterium
GCGTCATGCAGGCGCTCAACGATGTCCCGGTGCCGCGCGCCGGTGCCGTCGCTGTCCTGCGCGAGCCGCGGCTCGCGCATCTGCTCGCGCGCTTCGACTACCTGTCGACCGTCAGCGGCGGCGGCTACGTGGGCACCTTCTTCTGCAGCCTCTTCGTGCCCGGACGGCTCGAGGCCGCGCAGACGACCCGGACGCTCGATGCCGATGCGTCCGCGCGCGCCGCGCGGCTCGCGGTGCAGGTGATGGGCAACGAGCCGCCGGGCCGCATGCGGATCGAGGCCGCGAAGGACGCGGACGAGGAGCACCGGGTGTTGTGCAAGCAGCCGCTGGCGTGGCTGCGCGAGAACGGCCGCTATCTCGCGCCGACCGGCGCGGGCGACGTGATCTATGCGAGCGCGCTCGCGATCCGCAACTGGCTCGCGATCCAGTACGTGCTCGCGACCGTCATCGTCGCCGCGCTCGCCGGACTGATGCTCGTGCGCGCGGCGCTGGTCGAGTCGATCCGCGCCTTCGCCGGCGAGACCCTCGGCCGCATCTCGGCTCAGCACGGGACGCTGCCGGACACGATCGCGTCGGGGACGATCTGGTGGATCGCGTTCGGGATCGTGATGCTGTGGTCCTTCCCGGCCGGCATCGCGTTCTGGCTGGCGCAGCCGGAGGCGGGCGCGTCGGATACCGAGGTGCCGAAGGCCACGTCCGCGGCCGCGTGGGGCGACCTCGTGATCGGTATCGTCCTCGCGCTCGGCGGGCCGCAACTCCTGCAGGCGGCGAACGCGGACCGCTACTTCGCGTTCGCGGCCTTCTTCTTCGGCATCGGCGTGCAGGCGCTGCTGGGCTTCGGCTTCTATCAGGTCTCGCGACGCGGGCTGCCCGTCGTCGAGCACCGCGTGAACCTGACGCGAGACCTCGCGCTGTCGCTGCAATGCGCAGCGCTGGTCGCGACCTTCGCCCTCGCCGACAGCCTCGCGCTGTATCTCTACGATTGGCTGGTGGTCAGGACCGAAGGATCGACCTGGCCCGCCGCCCTGCCGGTCGTGATGGCCGCGGCCATCTGGGCCGTTCGCCATGCCTCGGTGCTGCTCGACCAGAAGGGCGGCTCGACCGGGTGGCGTCGCCTGCCGGTCGACGTCGTGGCCGCGATACTGGCGCTCGCGATCGCGCTCGGGCTGATCGTGCTGTGGGCGACGCTGATCGACTGGATGGTGTGGACCGGCGAGCCGGCCTCGCCGCTCCGGCTCGACCGCCAGTCGTTCTGGCTGCTGCTGGCGATCGCGCTCGTGAGCTGCGGCATCGCCGCGATCGTCGGACGCTTCCCCGCCTTCATCAACCTGTCGTCGCTGCAGGCGATCTACGGCTCGCGGCTCACGCGCGCGTATCTCGGCGCGTCCAACGGCCACCGCCTGCAGGCCCGCATCGATTCCGAGGGCATCGCCCGCGTCAAGGGCGGAAGCGTCGCCGAACCGCTCGCGAGCGACCAGCTCGAACACCACGCCTACTACTCGGAAGACGTGCTCGCGCCGTTGCACATCATCAACGCGACCGTCAACCAGACCACCGACTCGAACGAGCAGCTCGTGCAGCGCGATCGCAAGGGCCTGCCGCTCGCGGTGCTGCCCACCGGCTTCACGATCGACGGACGCTACGCGGCCTTCGAGAAGAGGTCTGACCCGGGCACGACCGAGATGCCGCTGACGATCGGCCAGTGGGTCGGCACGTCGGGGGCCGCGATGGCGACCGGCCTCGGCCGCACCACGACGCGCGGGCTGTCGCTGCTGCTCGGCCTCGCGAACGTGCGGCTCGGCCTCTGGTGGCAGTCGGGCCAGGGGTCCGCACCGCGCCACGGACGCGGCGCCACGGTGGGCACGATGAAGCGAGTCGTGGACCGGCTGTTCGCCACGCAGGGTTATCTGC
>CALMOR010000047.1:28776-35957 GCA_937872165.1 uncultured Burkholderiales bacterium
GTTATCTGCTGAGCGAACTGACCGCCGAGTTCCACGGCCTGAACCGGCGCTGGCATTACCTCTCCGACGGCGGGCACTTCGACAACACCGGCATCTACGAACTGCTGCGTCCGGAACGCGAGGTCCGCCTGATCGTCTGCTGCGACGACGGCGCCGACGTCGCCGGTCGCTTCGGCGATCTCGCGAACCTGATCCGCCTCGCCCGCATCGACTTCGGCCTCGAGATCGAGCTCAACCGGGCGGTCGTCGCGGACCCCGCGCTGAAGGACGTGTTCGCTCGCCCCGACGAACTGCTGCCGGGAACGGTCTCGACGAAGTGCGCGATGCTGTTCGACGTGACCGGCATCGACCCGGCCACGCGGCGACGCACGCTGCGCTGTCGCATCGTGATCATCAAGCCGCGCCTCGTCGCCGGCGCGCCGCTCGACGTGGTCCAGTACGCGGTCTCGCATCCCGCCTTCCCGAACGAGTCGACGGCACAGCAGTTCTTCGACGAGGCGCAGTGGGAGAGCTATCGACGCCTCGGCGTCACGATCGGCCGCACGGTGTTCGGGCTGCACGACGACGCCGCACCCGGTCATGCCGACGCGCTGTGGGCCTACCTCCGCGAGCCGTCGTCGAACGTGCCGCGGAGCTTTTGACGCGCGCGCGTGTCCATCGGTGTCCGCATCCCCATCGCCGCGCGGTCGCGGCACCGAGACGATGAACTCCGAGACGAGAACCGCAGCCGTCCTGATCGCAACCGCGTTGGTCGCGACGCTCGCGGCCTGTGCGCATCCGGACGCGTTGCGCGAAGGCCAGACCCGGGCCGAACTCGACGCTCGCTTCGGCCGACCGGCCGCCGAGCGCCACGATCCCGACGGCGACGTGCTGATCTATTCGAGCGCGCCGCTCGGCCAGCGGGCGTCGGCCGCGCACCTCGATGCGCGAGGTCGCGTGTCCCGCGTCGAGCCGCTGCTCGACACCGAGCACTTCGCGACGATCAGGGTCGGCGAGTGGAACAAGAACGACGTGCTCACGCACTTCGGCACCGCGGCCCAGTTCAGCCGCGTCGCCCACTACGAAGTCTGGTCCTATCGCTATCGCGAGGCCGAGACCTGGGACTCGCTGTTCCATGTGATGTTCGACGCGGCGGGCGTCGTGCGTCAGGTGCAGAACGGGCCGGATCCGCTCTACGAGCACAACGACAACGGCCGCAACTAGCGCCGACGGTCAGGCCGGCGCCGCGGTCTCCTCGACCGGTTCGCCCGCCGCATCGTCGGCCTCGTCGCGGACCAGGAAGGATTCGAGTCGCGCGACCTCGGCGTCGAAGGCGGTTCGATAGGCCGCGCCCGACGGACGCCGCGCCGCGTAGCCGGCCTCGACGACCAGTCGCTTGGTCGGCGAGCGCGACACGTTGACCCAGCCGACGACGCGCGCGTCGTTCTCGGTCTCCCACAGCAGCGGCAGCGCGTAGTAGCCGAGCTTGCGCTTCTCGGCCGGCACGTAGGCCTCGAAGCGGTAGCGCCATTCCCAGAGATGAAGGAAGCGGCGCCGGTCCCACACGAGCGGGTCGAACGGCGCGAGGAAGCGCACCGCGGGCAGGCTCCAGCCATCGGGTCTACGCGCGACCGGATCGATCGCCGATCGCAGGTAGTCGAGGCCTTCGACCCTCGACTCGCGGAGGATGCCCTTGCGCAGCAGCACCGGGATGCGCGCCCGCAACGCGTCGCGCGCCATCGCGCGTTCGCCGAGCATGCCGGTCAGCTGCGTCAGGCTGGCCGCCGGCAGCGGCGCGTAGAGCGACACGAGCAGTTCGACGAGGCCGTCGGCCCGCTGCTGCGGCGTCAGCGTCGCGACCCGTTCGCCGGGCCCGTCGTCGCCCGCCGCCGGGTCGATCAGCGCATACACGCGAATGCCCCGATCGCGTCTGACGACCTGCAGCAGCCCGCGATAGTGGAGGACTTCGAGCATGCGGGTCGTCGCGTTCGACTGGCCGCCCCAGGCGTTGGTGATCGCGGCCCTGGCGTGGCGCAGCGCGATCGCCTGGTCGATGGCGCGCGGATGGCTCGGCCCGTGCTCCTTGAGGTGATCGATGACGGCGCGGCGCAGATGCGGATGTTCGTCTTCCACGTGGAAGCGTCGCGTGATGCGGCGCGGATGCAGCAGCGGGCGGAAGCGTCGATGCAGGAAGCCGTAGACGTGGATCATGTCCTCGACCAGCGGCAGGTCGGGATAGGCCCGTTCGAGGTCGCCGGCGCGGAAGCCCGCGACGCGATGGCGCAGGATCAGGTCCTGGGCGCGCGCCGGTGCGCGGATGGGATCGGCCTGCACGAAGCCCAGTCTCTCGATGGCGCCCGCGAGATGGGTCGGCGCGAAGAGCGTGTGCTCGACCGCGGCACGACGCAGGTCCCGGAGGTCGGAGAACGCCATGGCGGGGGCGCGTGCCTTCAGGTGCCCGGCAGGACCGGGTCCGACAGCCGATTGACCTTCACGTCGATCTCCATGCCGAGATAGTCGCCGACGCGACCGGTGAACGACCCCTGGACCGGAGCCGCCTGGAACGCGTCGCGCGTGACCGCGACGCGGATCAGGTCCGTGCCGCCGTAGAGACGATTGGTCGGGTCGAAGGTCAGCCACCCCGCACCCGGCACGTAGACCTCGACCCACGCATGGGTCGCACCGCCGCCGACGACGCCGGTGCGCAGCCCGTCGACCGCGGGGTCGTAGATGTAGCCGGACACGAAGCGCGACGCGAAGCCGAGGCGCCGCACGGCCTCGATCATCAGCAACGCGAAGTCGCGGCAGGACCCCGCGCGCGCCTGCAGCGTCTGGGTCGGCGACTGCGTGCCCTCGGTGTCGCGCGCGACGTATGCGAAGTCGCTCTTGATGGTCTCGGTGATGTCGGTGAGCATTCGGCGGGTCGCGATGTCGCCGATCGACGGGATGAACATGTTGGCCCACGCCGTCACGCGACCGTCGGGATCGCCGTGCTGGGGGACCAGGAAACCGCCGAGGTCGATCCGTTCCTCGCCGCTGTAGGCGAACGGATAGATCTCCGCATGCGGCGCGAGCGGCGACTCGATGCTGCTCGCGCCGAAGTGCTCGATGCGGAACTTCGCGACGAGTTCCAGATGGTCCGACGTCGACCGCGGCGTGACCAGCGTGACCGCGTTCGAGAACACGTCCTGGACCCAGCGGATGTCGGCCTCGGGCGATACGTCGAGAGACAGGTCGAGGACCTGCACGTCGTAGCCCGAGCGCGGGCGGAACATCACCCGATGCTCGCCGAAGGCGACCGGCCGCGCGTAGCGATAGATGGTGGTGTGCTCGACCTGGAGGATGACCGACATGGCGGGACGCGGAGTGTCTCCGTCGAGGACGACGCGCGGCGCATTGAAAGAACGCGCGAAGGAACGCAGACTACCGCGTCGAGCGTCGCGCCGCGCGGGTCGCCTTCAAAGATTCGGCGCGAGCCTGCGTTCGACGTCGTCGACGGTCTCGTGTTGACGACGCGCCACGTCCTCGACCTGATCGTTGCCGATGCGGCCGACCGCGAAGTAGCGGGACGCGGGGTTCGCGAAGTAGAAGCCCGAAACCGACGAGGCCGGCAGCATCGCGAAGCTCTCAGTGATCGACATGCCGATCTCGTCGGTCCCCAGCAACGCGAACATCGGCGCCTTGACGACGTGGTCCGGGCACGCCGGGTAGCCGGGCGCCGGCCGGATGCCGCGATACTTCTCGGCGATCAGCTCGGCGTTGCTGAACGTCTCTTCGGGTGCGTAGCCCCACAGGTCGCGTCGCACGCGCGCGTGCATCGTCTCGGCGAACGCTTCGGCGAGACGGTCCGCGATGGCCTTCAGCATGATCGACGAGTAGTCGTCGTGCTCGGCCTCGAAGCGCGCGCACTGCTTGTCGACGCCGAGGCCCGTCGTCACCGCGAACAGACCGATGTAGTCGGCACGGCCCGAGCCCTCGGGAGCGATGTAGTCCGCGAGCGCGCGGTTGGGCGTGCCCGACGGCTTCTGGGTTTGCTGACGCAGGCCGGTCCAGGTCAGCACCGGCGTCTCGCGCGACTCGTCGGCGTACAACACGATGTCCTCGCCGACGCTCGCCGCGGGATAGAAGGCGACGATGGCGTTGGCCGCCAGCCAGCGGTTGGACAACGCCTTCTTCAGCATCATCTGGCCGTCGCCGTACACGCGCCGGGCCGACTCGCCGACGATCTCGTCGTTGAGGATGTCGGGGAACGGACCGTGCAGTTCCCAGGTCTGGAAGAACGGACCCCAGTCGATCGCCTCCGCTATCTCGCGCAGGTCGTAGTTGCGGAACACGCGACGGCCGATGAACTTGGGCTTCGGCAGCTCGGCCTTCGACCAGTCGATCGCGACGCGATTGCGGCGAGCCGCGTCCAACGCGATCAACGGTGCGGCCTTCTTCTTTGCATGGAGCTCGCGCAGCTTCGCGTAGTCGGCCTCGATGTCCGCGAGGTAGCCCTCCTTGCCGGCGTCCGTCAGGAGGCTCTGCGCGACCCGCACCGAGCGGCTCGCGTCGGTGACGTGCACGACCGGCCCTTCGTAGTTGGGCGCGATCTTCACGGCCGTGTGCGCGCGGGAGGTGGTCGCGCCGCCGATCAGCAGCGGGATCTTCAGCATGCGGAAGTGGTCGTCGCGCTGCATCTCCTTCGCGACATAGGCCATCTCCTCGAGACTCGGCGTGATGAGGCCCGACAGCCCGATGATGTCCGCGCCCTCGGCCTTCGCGAGCGCGAGGATCTCGGAACAGGGCACCATCACGCCCATGTTGACGACGTCGAAGTTGTTGCACTGGAGGACGACCGTGACGATGTTCTTGCCGATGTCGTGGACGTCGCCCTTGACCGTCGCGATGACGATCTTGCCCTTGGCCTTCGCCTCGCCGCCGGCCGCGACGAACGCGGCCTTCTCGGCTTCGATGAACGGGATCAGGTGAGCCACCGCGCTCTTCATCACGCGCGCGCTCTTGACGACCTGCGGCAGGAACATCTTGCCGGCGCCGAAGCGGTCGCCGACGACGTTCATGCCGTCCATCAGCGGGCCTTCGATGACCTGGATGGGACGGCCGCCCGCGGCTTCGATCTTCTGCCGCATCTCCTCGGTGTCCTCGACGATGAACTGGGTGATGCCGTGGACGAGCGCGTGCGACAGCCGCGCCTCGACCGGCTCGGCGCGCCACTCGAGGTTGGCCTCCTCCTTCCTGCCGCCGGCCTTCAGCGTGGCCGCGAAGTCGACGAAGCGTTCGGTCGCGTCCGGGCGCCGGTTGAGCACGACGTCCTCGACCTTCTCCTTCAGCTCGGGCGCGAGGTCGTCGTAGACGCCGAGCATGCCGGCGTTGACGATGCCCATGTTGAGGCCCGCCCTCACCGCGTGATACAGGAACACCGTGTGGATCGCTTCGCGCGCCGGGTCGTTGCCGCGGAACGAGAAGCTCACGTTCGACACGCCGCCCGAGATCTTCGCGTGCGGCAGGTTGGCGCGGATCCACTTGCAGGCTTCGATGAAGTCGACCGCGTAGTTGTCGTGCTCGTCGATGCCGGTCGCGATGGCGAAGATGTTCGGGTCGAAGATGATGTCCTCGGCCGGGAAGCCGATGCCGTCGACGAGGAGGTCGTAGGCCCGCCGGCAGATCTCGATCTTCCGCTCGAAGGTGTCGGCCTGGCCCTTCTCGTCGAACGCCATCACGACCGCGGCCGCGCCGTAGCGCTTGCACAGCGTCGCCTGTCGGAGGAAGGCTTCCTCGCCCTCCTTCATCGAGATCGAGTTGACGATGGCCTTGCCCTGCACGCACTTGAGGCCGGCCTCGATCACTTCCCACTTCGACGAGTCGATCATGATCGGCACGCGCGCGATGTCGGGCTCGGACGCGATCAGATGGAGGAAGCGGACCATCGCCGCCTTCGAGTCGAGCATCGCCTCGTCCATGTTGATGTCGATGATCTGCGCGCCGTTCTCGACCTGCTGGCGCGCGACGACCAGCGCGTCCTCGAAGCGCTCCTCGAGAATCATCCGCGCGAAGGCCTTCGAGCCCGTGACGTTGGTGCGCTCGCCGACGTTGACGAAGAGCGAGCGCTCGTCGATCGTGAACGGTTCGAGTCCGGACAGGCGCAGCGGACGATAGGCCGACATGTTCAGGCCGCGATCGCGAGAGGCTCGGGGAGCCTGCGCGGGGGCAGGTGTTCGAGCGCCTTCGCGATCGCCGCGATGTGCTCGGGCGTGGTGCCGCAGCAGCCACCGGCGAAGTTGAGGAAGCCGGCCTCCGCGAACTCCTTCACCAGCGACGACGTGATGTCCGGCGTCTCGTCGAAGCCGGTGTCGCTCATCGGGTTGGGCAGCCCCGCGTTCGGATAGACGCTCACGCGCGCGTCGGCGATGCGCGACAGCTCGGCCACGTAGGGTCGCATCAGCGCCGCGCCGAGCGCGCAGTTGAGCCCGATCGAGATCGGCTGCGCATGGCGCACCGAGTTCCAGAAGGCCTCGACCGTCTGGCCGGAGAGGATGCGACCCGACGCGTCGGTCACCGTGCCGGAGATCATCAGCGGCATCCGCGCGTGGCCCGTGTCGTCGTAGTACTGCTCGATCGCGAACAGCGCGGCCTTCGCGTTCAGCGTGTCGAAGATGGTCTCGACGAGGAACAGGTCCGCGCCGCCGTCGACGAGGCCGCGTACCTGCTCGTAATACGCGTCGCGCAGGTCGTCGAAGGTCACGTTGCGCGCACCCGGGTCGTTGACATCCGACGAGATCGACGCGGTCTTCGGCGTCGGTCCGAGCGCGCCGGCGACGAAGCGCGGCTTGTCGGGCGTCGAGTAGAGGTCGCACGCGGCGCGCGCGATCTTCGCGGCCTCGACGTTCATCTCGTAGGCCAGGTCCGCCATGTGGTAATCGGCCTGCGCGATGCTCGTCGCACCGAACGTGTTGGTCTCGATCAGGTCCGCACCGGCCGCGAGGTACTGCTCGTGGATCTCGCGGATGACCTGCGGCTGCGTCAGCGTCAGCAACTCGTTGTTGCCCTTCACGTGCGCCTCGACGCCCGGCACCGCGAAGTCGCGGAAGCGCTCGCCGCGATAGGCGGCCTCGTCGAGCTTGTAGCGCTGGATCATCGTGCCCATCGCGCCGTCGATGATGAGGATGCGCTGGTCGAGCAATGCGGGCAGCACGGCGGCGCGA
>CALMOR010000048.1:0-9257 GCA_937872165.1 uncultured Burkholderiales bacterium
GTCCTTCGACGGCCGGATCTCGCTGTCGGTCGACGCGACCGACTTCGAGCGCCGCATCGCGCGCGTCGTCGAGACCGTCCCGGTCCGGCCGGGGCCGCTCGTGCTCCTCTATCCGCAGTGGCTGCCCGGGACGCATTCGCCGTCGGCGCGGCTCGATCAGCTCGCGGGTCTCGAATGCTTCGAAGGCGACAGCGCGAGCGAAGCGGCAGGCGGACGCCGCGTCGAGTGGGCGCGCGACCCGGTGAACGTGTGGGCCTTCCACTTCGACATCGCGTCGGGCGTGGAGCGGATGACCTGCGGCTTCGAGTTCCTGTCGCCGCTCGACGCCGCGCAGGGCCGCGAGGTCATGACGCCGGCCGTCGTCGGCGTGCAGTGGAACCAGGTGCTGCTGTATCCGGCCGGCTTCGACAGCGGCCGCATCGTGGTCGAGGCGGCGCTGACGCTGCCGACGGGATGGTCGTTCGCCACCGCGCTCGAGACCGGGTCCGCGACGCGCGCCACCGATGCGCCGATCGCGTTCGAGCCGGTCACTCTCGAGACGCTGGTCGATTCGCCGGTCTTCGCGGGTCGCTACCTGAAGACGTTCGACCTCGACCCCGGAGCCGCCGCCGCGGGTCGCGCGCCGGTCCGTCTGAACGTCGTGGCCGATCGTGAAGCCAGTCTCGACGCGACGCCCGACCAGCTCGACGCCCACCGCCGGCTGATCCAGCAGGCCGACCGCCTGTTCGCATCGCGGCACTACGAGCACTACGACTTCCTCTTCGCGCTGTCCGACCAGTTCGGAGGCATCGGCCTCGAACATCATCGGTCGAGCGAGAACGGCGTACGGCCCGACTACTTCACCGACTGGAAGGCCTCGGTGTCGTCGCGCGCGCTGCTGCCGCACGAGTACGCGCATTCGTGGGACGGCAAGTTCCGCAGGCCCGCGGACCTGACGACCCCGAACTTCAACGTCCCGATGCAGGACTCGCTGTTGTGGGTCTACGAAGGGCAGACCCAGTACTGGGGCAACGTGCTCGCGGCACGTTCCGGATTGATCGACGCGGAGACGTCGCGCGACGTGCAGGCCGCCATCGCCGCGTCGTACGACGCGCGGGCCGGACGGGTGTGGCGCAACCTGCAGGACACGACCAACCAGCCGATCGTCGGCGGCCGCGCCGACCCCGAGTGGTCCGACTGGCTGCGAGGCACGGACTACTACGACGAGATGGACCTGGTGTGGCTCGACGTCGACACGAAGATCCGCGAGCTGTCCGACGGACGGCGCTCGCTGGACGATTTCGCGAAGGCCTTCTTCGGCGTCGAGAACGGACGCGTGAAGGTGCTGACCTATACCTTCGACGACGTCGTCGCAGCGCTCGAGCGCGTGCAGCCCTTCGACTGGCGCACGCTGCTGCGGACGCGGCTCGACGCCTACGGACCGGGCGCGCCGCTCGACGGGCTCGCGAGGTCGGGGTGGAAGCTCGTCTTCGACGACAAGGAGAGCGAGTACCTGAAGTCGGTCGCGGCCGCGCGCCGCCAGGTCGGCTTCGGCTATTCGCTCGGCTTCGACGTGTCGACCGACGCGGGACGCAACGGCGGCAATCGCATCACCAACCTGCGCCGCAACGGACCGGCCTTCGCGGCGGGACTGACCGGCCGCATGACGATCGTCGCGGTGGGCGGCCGCAGCTACACGGCCGAGCTGCTCAGGGAAGGCATCGTCGCGAACCGAGACGGCCGGCATCCGATCGAGCTGATCGTCAAGAGCGGCGACTACTACCGCACCGTGACGCTCGACTATCGCAACGGGCTGCGCTATCCGCACCTGTCCCGAATCGAAGGCACGCCGGACCGGCTGTCCGCGATCTTCGCCGCCCGGTCCTGACGGTCGCGCGACGTGCCGCGTGACGCGAGCCGCCGCCCGCATCGGTCGAGGGGCCGTCGCGACGAGGAAGAACGGGCGACCGGACCGTCGGCGCGGAGCATGCGACCGTCGGCCGCGTCGGCTGCATCGGCCGCGTCGGCTGCGTCGGCCGCATCGGCTCTCGGGGCCGCTCGCGTCGATGTCGTGCCGACGGCCGCGCGTCGTCGGATAACTCACGTGGAACGGGCCGTCACGTGCTGCGTCCGAGGCTTCGCGCTGGCGGACCGCGATGCGACGATCGGCGCGCGAGCGTCGCGCGCCTCGGCATCGAGGCGGACCGCGGGGTGCGACGCTATCGGCGACTCAGCGCGCGAGCGAGAGCCGCTCCCACTCGTCGCGCAGGAGGCCGTACGCGTTCGAGTCCCGCACCTCGCCCTTCACGACCACGCGCTGCCGGAAGGTGCCCTCGTGGACGAAGCCCAACGCCCGCAGCAGCCGATCGGACGCGCCGTTCTGCGGATCGGCGAACGCCTCGATGCGCCTGAGGGCCAATGCCTCGAAGGCCGTGGCGATCAACGCGCCCGCCGCTTCGCGCATGAGGCTCCGGCCCCAGTCCGCGCGGCCGAGCACGAAGCCGATCTCGGCGCGCGCCGCCGGCGCCTCGAAGTTGAACAGCATGCAGTCGCCGATGCGGCGTCCGTCGGTGCGATCGACGAGCACCCAGCGCCGCACGCGCCGCTCGTCGTGCATCGCGTGGTGGCGCGCGAGCCAGGCGAGCGCGTCGTCGCGCGAGGTCCAGGTGCGCGACGGCAGGAAGTGCGTCACGTCGTCGTCGCCGTGCACCGCGAAGAGATCGTCGAGATCGGCTTCGGACAGCGGACGGAGGACGAGGCGCTCGGTGTCGATGTCGCGATCGAGCGTGTCGAGGTTCATCGCGATCGCCGCGCTCAACCGACCATCGCGTCGGGCCGCACCCACGCGTCGAACTCGTCGGCCGTGAGATGGCCGCTCGCGATGGCGGCCTCGCGCAGGCTGGTGCCTTCCTTGTGCGCCTTCTTCGCGATGCTGGCCGACTTGTCGTAGCCGATGTGCGGGTTCAGCGCGGTGACCAGCATCAGCGAGTTCGAGACCAGCTCCGCGATGCGTTCGCGATTGGGCTCGATGCCGATCGCGCAATGATCGTTGAAGCTCCTCATGCCGTCGCCGAGCAGACGGATGGTCTGCATCATGTTGTACGCGATCATCGGCCGATAGACGTTGAGCTCGAAGTTGCCCGAGGCGCCGCCGACGTTGATCGCGGCGTCGTTGCCGAAGACCTGCGCACACGCCATCGTCAGCGCCTCGCACTGGGTCGGGTTGACCTTGCCCGGCATGATCGACGAGCCCGGCTCGTTCTCGGGGATCGACAGCTCGCCCAGGCCCGAGCGCGGCCCGCTCGCGAGCCAGCGCACGTCGTTCGCGATCTTGAAGAGGCTCGCGGCCAGCGTCTTCAGCGCACCGTGCGCATGGACGATCGCGTCGGCCGCGGCCATCGCCTCGAACTTGTTCGGCGCGGTCTCGAGCGGCAGTCCCGTCAGACGCGCGAGCTCGGCCGCGACCTGCTCCGCATAACCCTTCGGCGCGTTCAGGCCGGTGCCGACCGCGGTGCCGCCGAGCGCGAGCTGGCACAGGTGCGGCAACGCCGCCTCGATATGGCGTCGGTTGTGGTCGAGCTGCGCGACGTAGCCGGAGAACTCCTGCCCGAGCGTCAACGGCGTCGCGTCCTGCAGGTGCGTGCGACCGATCTTGACGATCGACGCGAAAGCCCCGGCCTTGGTCGCGAGCGTCTCGCGCAACACGTCGAGCGACGGCAGCAGACGATGCGTGATCGCGTCGGCCGCCGCGACGTTCATCGCGGTCGGGAAGACGTCGTTCGACGACTGGCTGCGGTTGACGTCGTCGTTCGGATGCACGAGGCGCGCGTCGCCGCGCGGTCCCCCCATCAGCTCGCTCGCGCGGTTGGCGACGACCTCGTTGACGTTCATGTTGGTCTGCGTGCCGGAGCCGGGCTGCCAGACCAGCAACGGGAACTCGCCGGCAGGCCGCCCTTCGAGCACCTCGTCGGCCGCAGCGACGATCGCGGCGCTGCGGTCGGCGGCGAGCGTGCCGAGCGCGCGATTGACGACGGCCGACGCACGCTTGATGCGCACGAGCGCCTCGACGATCTCGAGCGGCATGCGTTCGCCCGAGATGTCGAAGTTGCCGATCGATCGTTGCGTCTGCGCGCCCCACAGACGATCGGCCGGCACGTCGATGGGCCCGAAGCTGTCGCGCTCGCTGCGGGTGGATAGCGGAGGATTCATGGAGGTCATCGCAGTCTCGTTTTCGATCATCGGAGTCGACGCCACGCGAGGCCCGCCCATTCGTGGACCGACCAGGCCGAGCGCCGCAGCGCGTTCGCGTTCGGTAGGAAGGACAGCAGCCCGAGCGGAGCGTTCGCGTAGTAGTCGGTGGGCGCCGGCACGACGCCGAGACCGGCGGCCTCGAACAGCGCGCGAGCTCGTTGCATGTGCTCGACGTCGGTGACCAGGATCGCGGTGCGGACGCCCGCGGCCTTCAGCAGCGGCGCGGACAGGCGCGCGTTGTCGGCGGTATCGAGCGAGTCCTTCTCGATCCAGCGCACCGGCGTGTGGAAGTCGCGTTCCAGCACGTCGGCCATCTGCTCGGCCTCGGTCGTCTTCAGCAGCGGCGGCCTGCCGCCGCTGACGAGGATCGGCAAGCGGGTGCGGACCGCGAGTCGGGCCGCGGCACGCAGGCGCACCAGCGTGACGGCGTTCGCGGTCTCGCCGCCGTAGTCGGTCGCACCCGCCTGCAGGCCGCCGCCGAGGACCACGATGGCGGTGTCGGCCGGCAGCGTCGCGTCGGCGTCGAGCGGCGGATAGTCGCGCTCGCTTCGCGACGCGATCGCGTTCGCGACGACCGGCAACGAGAACACGACGAGGACGAACAGGCCGGTCGATGCAAGCGCATGTCCGGCCCGTCGGTGCCGCCGCGCGATCCACAGTCCGACTGCGATCGCGAGCAGCGGTCCGCACGGAAGCAGCAGCAGTTCGGAGACGACCTTCTTGACCCAGAACCCGACCATCTCCGCTTCGAACATCGCGCGCTTCGCGTCCGCGGTCGGTCAGGCCACCGCGGCGACGCCGGCGCGCGCGACCTGCGCGTCCTCGTTCGATTTCACGCCCGAGACGCCGACCGCGCCGACCGTGTGGCCGTCGATCACGATCTGTTCGCCGCCTTCGAGCATGCCCCTCAGCGACGGCACCGACAGGAAGGCCGTGCGGCCGTTGTTGATGACGTCCTCGTAGGCCTTGCTCGGGCGGCGGCCGAGCGCCGCGGTGCGCGCCTTCTCGGGCGCGATCGACGACGAGATCGGCGCGCAGCCGTCGAGGCGTTGCAGCCACAGCAGATGGCCGCCGTCGTCGCAGACCGCGATGGTCACGGCCCAGTGATGGGCCAGCGCTTCGGCTTCGGCGGCCGAGGCGATCTTCTTGACGTCTTCGAGGGACAGGTAGGGGCGGGTCTTCATGAGAGGCGATGGTCTTCGGAGTCAGGGAAACGGAGGGCCGAGCGCAATGCGGACGTGCTCGAGCGCGGTGGGGTCTTCGATGGTGGCGAGGTCGCCGGGATCCCGTCCTTCGCAGACGGCCTGCAACGCCCGGCGCAGCATCTTGCCCGAACGCGTCTTCGGCAGCGTCGGCACGAAGTGCACGCGGGCCGGCCGCGCCAGCGCACCGAGGCTGCGGTCGACGGTCGCCATCACCTCGCCTTCGAGCCGCAGACGATCGGCCGGTGTCGCGATCGAGACAGGATCGCGGACGATCGCGAAGGCGATCGGGACCTGTCCCTTCAACGCGTCGGCGACGCCGACGACCGCGGTCTCCGCGATCGCCGCGTGGCCGCTGATGCTCTCCTCGATCTCGCGCGTGCCGAGTCGATGGCCCGCGACGTTGATGACGTCGTCGGTGCGGCCGAGGATGAACCAGTAGCCGTCGTCGTCGCGGATGCCCCAGTCGAAGGTCGAGTAGACACTGCGATCCGCGAGCAGCGACCAGTAGGTCTCGACGAAGCGGCGGTCGTCGCCCCACACCGTCGACATGCAGCCCGGCGGCAGCGGCGCCTCGATGACGAGGACGCCCTTCCGGTTCGCGCCGACCTCCGCGTTGCTCGCCTCGTCGAGCAGCTTGAGCCTGAAGCCGACGACGGGCTTGCCGGGACTGCCGAAGCGCGGCTCCATCGACGGGTCGATGCCGCGCTGCGTGGACAGCATCGGCCAGCCGGTCTCGGTCTGCCAGTAGTTGTCGAGGATCGGCTTGCCGATGCCTTCGGCGATCCAGCGCGCGGTCGGCTCGTCGAGCGGCTCGCCCGCGAGGAAGAGCGCGTCGAGCGACGACAGGTCGTGACGCGTCAGATGCGACGGGTCCTGCTTCTTCAGCACGCGGATCGCCGTGGGCGCCGTGAACATCGCGTTGACGCGATGGCGCGCGACCAGGCTCCACCAGATGCCCGGGTCCGCTTCGCCGTCCATGCCGCGGATCGGCAGGCCTTCGTACATCAGGCTGGCCATGCCGCAGAGGAGCGGCGCATAGACGATGTAGCAGTGCCCGACGACCCAGCCGATGTCGCTCGCGGCGAAGAAGGTGCGACGACCCGACACCGGATCGACCGTGCCGTCGAACGCCGCCGGGTCGAAGATGTAGCGCATCGACGCGACCAGCGCGACGGCATGGCCGCCGGTGTCGCGCTGCACGCCCTTCGGGATGCCCGTGGTTCCGCTGGTGTAGAGGATGTAGCTCGGCTCGCTGGACTCGAGCCAGACGCACGGCACGCGAGCATCGAAGTGCTCGTCGCGCAGCGTGGCCCAGTCGACGTCGCGGCCGTCGACCCGCGTCATCGACGCGAGCCCGCGATCGAGCAGCACGACGCGCGACGGCCGATGACCGGCGAGCTCGAGGGCCGCGTCGAGCAGCGGCTTGTAGGGGACGACCCTGCCGGCCCGCGAACCGGCATCGGCCGACAGGATCACCGTGGGTCGCGCGTCGTCGATGCGGGTCGCGAGGCTGCTCGACGCGAAGCCGCCGAAGACCACCGAGTGGATCGCGCCGATGCGCGTGCACGCGAGCATCGCGAACAGGGCCTCGGGCACCATCGGCAGGTACAGCAGCACGCGGTCGCCGCGGCCCACGCCTTCTGCGACCAGCATCGCGGCGACGCGATTGACCTCGTCGAAGAGGTCCCGGTACGTGTAGGTGCGCTCGATGCCGGTCTCGGTCGAGACGTAGATCAACGCGACCTGCGAGGAGCGGGTCGCGAGATGACGATCGACCGCGTTGTGGCAGAGGTTGGTCGTGCCGCCGACGAACCAGCGCGAGAGCGGCGCGGCGTCGTCGTCGAGAACGCGTGTGAACGGCGCCTGCCAATCGATGGCGGCCGCCTCCGCGCGCCAGAACGATTCAGGTTCGTCGACGCTGTGTCGATAGATCTCGGAATAGCGGTCCATCGCACGCGGCTCCTCGGCTTCGACGTGCCGTTCTGCGATCGGCTGCCCCGCACCTGCGGCGAGAAGACGGCCTGCGGCGCGTCGTAGCTTACACAAGCGACGGCCGGTCCGACGGCCCCTCCACGTAGACGAGCGGAGACACCATAGTTCCCCGGACAATGCAACACTCCGCAAGCTGAATCTTTGACACCGTGGTGACGAATCGATAAATTCCTGCGATGCAAAAATTCAACAACGTGTGCCACGCCCTGATCGTTTTTTCGCTTCTTGCCTGCGCGGCTTCCGCCAACGCCGCCGAAATCGCGGCAGCTACCGACCCTGTCGCAGTTCCTTCGACCTACAACCTCTTCACCAGCTGGTTCGCCCCGCAGGCGGCCATGGGCGAAGACCCGCTTCTCGTCGAGAACGAGAACGGTCTCGCGCAACTGCCGCGAACCGCGGCGCTCCACGCGAGCGACCTCGTCGTCGACGCGCTCGGCCTCCTCGGCATCAGCTATCGCCTCGGCGGCAGCAGCCCGGAGTCGGGCTTCGACTGCAGCGGCATGGTGCGCTACGTCTTCCAGAACGCACTCGGAATGGACCTGCCGCGCCGCGCCGAAGAGATCAGCAGGGTGGGCCGCAAGGTCGACCGGAACGAACTGAAGCCGGGTGACCTGGTCTTCTACAAGACGCTCCGCCGGACCATCTCGCACGTCGGCATCTACCTCGGCGACAACCGCTTCATCCACGCACCGTCGGCCGGCGGCGCCGTTCGTGTCGACGACATGGGTCAGAGTTATTGGGCCGCCCGCTTCATCGCGGCGCGACGGGTAGCGCCCTGAGGCGTCCCGCGCCGCGGCGCGGACGAAGGGAACGCCGCGCTCAAGGGATGACGACCCAGGATGCCTTCATCGCGGCCAGGGCCTCCTCGAGTTCGAGGCTGAGCTTCTCGAGCGGCTCGGCGTCGTAGACGACCCCGAGGCGCATCTTCCGGCAGGCACGGATGTAGCGGGTCTGGGCAAGGTCGGCCTGCCGTATCAACTCGGCCGACTGCTCACTCAAGCGAATCTTCATTACTCCTCCTTGCCTTCGAGCAGCAAGAGGGATGCCCGGTGAGATGCTGCCCGTTCGAGTTGGGTGCGAGCTCGTCGCTGCATCGTCGCAGTATCGCTGCACTTTGCGACCGCTTCGCCCGCAGCTATAATCGCGCCCTTCGTTCGCGACGGCGACGATGCGGACGTCCTGGATTCGACCCCTCGACGTCCGCGCAGGAAGACCATCGGAGAGGTGGCAGAGTGGTCGAATGTACCTGACTCGAAATCAGGCGTACGTGTAAACGTACCGTGGGTTCGAATCCCACCCTCTCCGCCAGACGACGCGAGTTCGCTCCTAACGGAAGCTCCCTTCGAGGATCCCCCTTCCGCGTCCTGGCGACGAATAGGAGCTGTCGGCTCCCGCCGCTCGTCAGAGCAGCGCCTCAACTGACCTGACGGCACGACCTCGCAACAGGGCGGCCCTGCTCTCTGTCGATGAAGGTCGCTGAAGTGCCCCTCTCGACTGTCCCACACGACGTGCGCAGTGCCGCCTGGACCGAGCCGCTTCCTCTGCATTGCCGGCACCGGCAGTCGGGCGCGCTCGTCGACTCTTCCGGATGGCCCGCTCGACCGTCGCCGAGCAACGAACCACTGAACCCCTCAAGTCCCCGCCCTCACTGCCGATAGAACCCGCAGAAGGCCGCCACTGCCTGGCGGTCGGCGGAGGTCCTCCGTGTCGGGCGGCGAACAGTGAACCTGCATCTCCACGGTACGAGCCGGCTCAAGCTGCTGGCCGCGGCCGCCGTCGGCAGCTGGGCTCTGCTGGTCGGGTCGGTGCATGGCCGTCTCGGGGCCAACG
>CALMOR010000048.1:9267-12562 GCA_937872165.1 uncultured Burkholderiales bacterium
ATCTTTCGTCCGGACTCGACGCGGTCTTCGAGGCGGCCGAGGCGACCTTCTCGCGAGGGACCGGCCTCGACGACGTCGATCTCCACGACGGCAAGTCGCCGGTCGCGCCGCGCTGGCAGGAGAGCTTCCGGCGCTTCGCGCAGAGCGACCGCCTGCATCCTCCCGCCGCGGGAGGCGTGGTCTTCGTCGGCAGCTCGTCGATCGAGTTCTGGAACGATCTGCCGGCGCAGTTCCCGACGCACGACGTCGTCCAGCGCGGCCTCGGCGGCGCGACGATGGCCGACTGCGCGCGCCACGTCGATCGACTGATCCTTCCGTCTCGGCCGCACACCATCGTCGTCTACGCCGGCGACAACGACCTGGCCGCGGGCGTCGCACCGGAACGGATCGTCGCCGAGTATGCCGAGCTGGTCCGCAAGGTGCGCATCGAACAGCCGGCCGCCCGGTTCGTCTTCGTGTCGATCAAGCCGAGCCCTCTGCGGACGGCGCTGATGCCGCAGATCCGGCGGACCAACGCGATGATGGCGGCCTACGCGGGTCACGACCGCGGCCTCGACTTCGTCGACGTCTTCACTCCGATGCTGGCGCGCGCCGACCCTGCCCACGCCCGCGCCGAACTCTTCCGGGCCGATGGCTTGCACCTGAATCCGGCCGGCTATGCCCTCTGGCGGGACGCCATCGCCCGACACCTGGACTGACGACGAGCCCCTCGTCGTCGCGTGGTGGCGCCACGGCGTGTCCACGTTGCGGCACAATCCGCGGCGGAACGGGGTCGGCTTCGGCTCGCCGTGCAGCGGAGAACCAACGATGTACGGCGGGAACGACCTCGACGAAGGACGTCGGACGAGCGCGCGCGCGACGCGGACCCTCGATCGCGACGCCGAATCCACCACAGCGAGCGAACGCCCCGCCGACCGCGTCGCCGCTCCGCGACCCCGCAACAACTTCGATGGATTGCGGCTCCTCGCGGCCCTGCTCGTCGTCTACGGCCACCAGACGATCGACCAGACCGGAACGGCCGGCCTGCGGCTCGTGATGTTCTTCTCGATCAGCGGCTTCCTCGTCACCGGCAGCTGGGCCCGCGATCCGCACGTCGGACGCTTCCTCGCGCGACGCTTCCTGCGCATCTGGCCGGCCTATGCGGCACTCGTCGTCGCGAGCGCCGCGCTCACCGGGCTCTTCCCGGCGCGCGATCTTCCGGACATCTCCCGCCTGGCTTCGGCCTTCTACCTCGGGAACCTCTGGTTCGAAGGCTTCGACTGGGGCTTCTTCCCCTTCCACAGCCCGATGCTGAACCAGTCGCTGTGGATGATGCCGTTCGAGGTCGACTCTACCTGGCGTTCGCGCTACTCGCTCTCTTCGGCCGCCGCGCGCGGGTCGTCGTCGCGGCCACGCTGCTGTTGCTCGCCACGCGCGCGCAACAGACGATAGCCGCTCCCGGCGGCGTGCTCGAATGCTGGTCGCTCTACTTCGGCGGCTTCTTCGCGTTCGGCGTCCTGCTGCGCGAACTGCCCCGCCTGCGCGGCAACGCGGTCGTGGCCCTCTGCATCGGCTGCGGGGTCGCAGCGCTGTGGGCGGGCGAGCGCACGACCGGACTGCTGCTGACGATCCCGCCGGGCGCGGTCTGGATCGGTCTGCGTTCCTGGCCCGCACTCCGATCGGCCGCGCGCTTCGGCGATCTCTCGTTCGGCATCTTCCTGTGGTCGTACCCGGTGCAACAGGTCACGCGGCTGTGGCTGGATCCGCGTCGGCCGGTCGCGCTGCAACTCGGCGTCGTGCTGCTGCAGGTGATCCCGATCGCGTGGCTCTCGTATCGCCTGATCGAGGCGCCGGCGCTCCGCGCCAAGCCACGCAGGCGATGGAGGAAACGTGCGGTTATCCGGCCGTCGACGGTCCGGCCGCTGGCGGCGCCGGTCTCCCGTGCGCAGGCGCTGGTCACGCGTTTACTCGGTGGCGGCGGCTGAACGACCTCGTCGGCGGCGCACGGGCGAACGACCCGATCGCGACCGAGGTCAGAGCACGACCGCCCTGCTTCGCGACGGCTCGACGTCGGTGAACCGTCGGATGTCGTCCATCACGCGCCGGCTCTGCGGCGCTGCGAGCGCGGCCGTCATCGCCGCTTCGTCGCGAAAGACACACGGCGCGATCGCGATGATGCCCGCGCCGTCACCGGCCGGAAAGAAGCCGGCCACCGAGCGCAGCCCCAACGGTCCCCAGACTTCGCGGACCAGCGGCAGATGCCGCTCGATCCAGTAGTCGCGGTCGAAGCGCGTGTCGACGTCGCCCGCATAGGTCACGAGCAACGTCGTCATCGCGCCGCTCCGTCGCGGCCCGAGCCGTCCTCGCTCGGCACGTCGAAGGCGTTGAGCGTGATCGCCACCTGCGCGTAGATACCGATCCACAGCACGAGCTCGGTGAGCGCCGGCTGGCCGAAACGCTCGAGGGCGACCGCGTAGAGCGGGCCCGGCAGCACGCCGCCATCGAGCAGCGCGGTGGTGACGTCGTACGCGATCGTCTCGTCGTGCGTCAGGTCGACGGGCCGGCCGCGCGCGGCGAGCGTCGCGACCTTCTCCTTCGAGAGGCCGGCGGAGGACGCGAGCGCCGCATGGGCATAGAGCTCGTAGGCGGCCTGGTAACGCGCGCCCGTCGCCAGGATGGCGACCTGCTTGACGCCGTCGGGCAGGCGCTTCAACGCGGTGACCGCGTCGATCATGTCGTAATGGGCGGCACCGACCGCGGGCTCGTGGATGAAGACGCTCCAGGGTCCGAGCAGCGCGCCGTCTTCGTTCGTCGTCCGGAAAGCCGTGAAGCCACGCTCGATCTGATTCCGGGCGCGGTCGTAGAACGTTCTCTGGTCGGCGGTCAGGACCTCCGGGGGCAACAGCGGCAGGCGCATTTCGATCTCGGTGTGTTCAGGGCGGAACGGTCAAGCGAAGGCCGTCAACAGCTTGTCGGGCGTGATCGGCAGGTCGCGGATGCGCTTGCCGGTCGCGTGCCATACCGCGTTGGCGATGGCCGGCGCGACGCCGCAGAGACCGAGCTCCGCGACGCCCTTGGCGCCGATCGGGCTGGCGATCCGGTCGTCGCCCGGGACGAACGAAGCGTCCAGTTCGCGGATGTCCGCGTTGACGGGGACCAGGTACTCGGCGAGGTTCGCATTGGTCACGCGTCCGAAGCGCGGGTCCCACTCCGCCTCCTCGAGCAGCGCCATTCCGATGCCGCCGACCATGCCGCCGATGCACTGGCTGGGCGCGAGCCGCGGATTGACGATGCGGCCCGCATCGTAGGCGCCGAC
>CALMOR010000049.1:0-10854 GCA_937872165.1 uncultured Burkholderiales bacterium
CTTCAAGGCCCGCATCGTCGGCAGACGCGTCTTCCAGTCGACCAGGTTGTGGACCTGCATCAGGTCCACCTTGCCGAGCAGCGCGATCGACTCGTTCATCTGCCCGATACCGGCGTTCGGACGTCGAAGCGCGGTCTCGAGAAGCGCGGTCGCCAGAGCCGGAATCGGTACAATCGCGCGTTCCCTCCGCAGCTCGTTCCGGGATTCCCATGGCCGTCGAGACCACCGACCAGATCTTCATGCGTGCCGCGCTCCAGCAGGCGCAGAACGCGCAGCTCGTCGGCGAGGTACCGGTCGGCGCGATCGTCGTGCGCGACGGCCGCATCATCGGGACCGGCTTCAACCAGCCGATCGGGAGCCACGACCCGACCTCTCACGCGGAGATCACCGCGCTGCGACAGGCCGCGCAGGGCACCGGCAACTATCGCCTGCCGGACTGCGACCTCTACGTGACGCTCGAGCCTTGCGCGATGTGCGTCGGGGCGATGCTCCATGCACGGCTGCGGCGCGTCGTCTTCGGCGCCTTCGACCGCAAGACCGGCGCCGGCGGCAGCGTGCTCAACCTCTTCGCGGAGGGCGCGCTCAATCACCACACCGAGGCCATCGGCGGCGTGATGGCGGCCGAGAGCGTGCAGCTGTTGCGCGGCTTCTTCGAGGAGCGCCGCGCCAAGCGGGCGCAGGCGCTCGAGCGCCGCGCGGCCGGCGTTCCCGTCTCGCGCAATCATCCCGACCTGTCGGCGACCATCGTCACCGACATCGACATGGCCGAGTGGAACGCCGCCAAGCAATAAGCGGCCCGCGCTCCCTCGTCGGGCCATGACGACCCGCGACACCATCGGCGTCTTCGCGCCGTCCGGCTACGACGCGGATCCCGCGCGGCTGCCCCGCGCGATCGAACGCTTCGTCGCTCGCGGCAATCCCGTCGTGACCTGCCTCGCGCTCGATCGCCATCACGAGCGCTTCTCGGGCACCGATGCCGAACGGCTCGGGTGGCTGCACAAGGCGACCGTCGACGCGGACATCGGCATCGCGCTGGCGTTGCGCGGAGGTTACGGCGCGACGCGCCTCCTGCCTCGCGTCGACTTCGGTGCGATGGCGGCAGCCGTCCGCGTCGACGGCAAGCGCTTCGTCGGCCACAGCGACTTCACCGTCCTCTCGCTCGCGCTGCTCGCGACGACCGGAGCCATCAGCTTCGCCGGTCCGATGGCGAGCTACGACTTCGGCGGCGATGCGGTCGAACAGTTCACCGAAGAGTGCTTCTGGCGCGCGATGGAAGCCTCCGAGGTGGACCTCGCGTTCGCCACCGACTTCGACGGATCGTGCGACGTCGAAGGGCCGCTGTGGGGCGGCAACCTCGCGATGCTGACGAGCCTGATCGGGACGCGCTGGCTGCCGCGGATCGACGGCGGCATCCTCTTCGTCGAGGACGTCAACGAGCAGCCGTATCGCGTCGAGCGGATGCTGATGCAGCTGAAGCAGGCGGGCCTCCTCGACCGTCAGCGACTCGTTCTCTGCGGGGAGTTCTCCGGCCATCGCGTCGCCGCCTACGACGACGGCTACGACCTCGCGTCCGCGATCGCGCGCGTGCGGGCCGAGACCGACGTGCCGATCGTCACCGGCCTCCCGTTCGGTCACGTGCCGACGAAGGCGACCCTGGCCGTGGGCGCACCGTGCGTCGTCGCGGTCGCCGACCGACGCTGTCGCCTGCGACAGCGGTGGCGGCTCGCATCCGGCTGAGCTTCAGGCCCGCGGAGCGACCGGCTCCAGCCACTTGTCGAGCGGCGGGGCCACCGGCTGCATCAGCCGCCGGAGCAGCGCGTCGGGGTCGGCCTCCACGGCCAGCAGCGCGCGATGCTCGGGGCGCACGAAGCACTCGCCGATCATCCTTTCCGCGAAAGCGAGGAAAGGGTCGTAGTAGCCGCCGACGTTGAGGAGTCCGATGGGCTTGGCATGCAGGCCGAGCTGCAGCCAGGTCAGCATCTCGGTCAGCTCCTCGAGCGTGCCCCAGCCGCCGGGCATCGCGACGAATGCGTCGGAGAGGCCGGCCATCGTCATCTTGCGTTCGTGCATGTCGGCCACGACCCGCAGGTCCTGGATCGCGATGTGCCCGAGCTCGCGGTCCATCAGCGCTCGCGGGATGACACCGATGACATGGCCGCCCGCGGCGAGAGCGCCGTCGGCGACCATTCCCATCAGGCCGACATGGCCGCCTCCGTAGACGAGTTCGATGCCGCGCTCCGCGACGAGCCGACCCAGCGCGGTCGCGGCCTCCCGGTACGCGGGTTGCAGCCCCATCGAGGCACCGCAATACACGCAGAGTCGCTTGATCGTTTGGGTCATGGAGATCGGATCTCGGGAAAGAAGCAGGAGGAGGGCGGAGAAAGCGCGGGACGAGCGGCGAGCGGGCAAGTCGGGGAAGCACAGACATCGGGCCGTGACCGCGATGATAAAATGCCGAGCGTTCCGACGGGCCCCCTCGCGCCGTTCGAGCCCTCGGCACGACCCGCAGCGGTCGCGACCGCATCCGACAAGCCCAGGCACGCAGCAGCGCGCAGCCGCAGCCGGCCGCGGCTTACAAGACGCCTTCCGCGTTTCCTCTTCCTTCGACTCGATCCGCCTTGCTCTCCACCGCCAACATCACCATGCAGTTCGGCCCGAAGCCGCTGTTCGAGAACATCTCCGTCAAGTTCGGCGACGGCAATCGCTACGGGCTGATCGGCGCCAACGGCTGCGGCAAGTCGACCTTCATGAAGATCCTCGGCGGCGATCTCGAGCCGAGCGCGGGCACCGTCATGCTCGACCGCGGCGAGCGGCTCGGCAAGCTGAGCCAGAACCAGTTCGCCTACGAGGACATGCGCGTGCTCGACGTGGTGATGATGGGTCACGTCGAGATGTGGGCCGCGATGACCGAGCGCGATGCCATCTACGCGAACCCCGACGCGACCGACGACGAGTACATGAAGGCCGCGGAGCTCGAAGCGAAGTTCGCCGAGTACGACGGCTACACCGCGGAGGCGCGCGCCGGCGAGCTGCTGCTCGGCGCCGGCATCGCGACCGAACAGCACCACGGGCCGATGAGCGCGGTGGCGCCGGGCTGGAAGCTGCGCGTGCTGCTCGCGCAGGCGCTGTTCTCGAACCCCGACATCCTGCTGCTCGACGAGCCCACCAACAACCTCGACATCAACAGCATCCGCTGGCTCGAGGACGTGCTCAACGCGCGCGACAGCACGATGATCATCATCAGTCACGACCGTCACTTCCTGAACCAGGTGTGCACGCACATGGCGGACATGGACTTCGGCAAGCTGACCGTGTGGCCGGGCACCTACGACGACTACATGCTGGCGTCGGCGCAGGCCAAGGAACGCCAGGCCAGCGCCAACACGAAGGCCAAGGAACGCGTGGCCGAGCTGCAGGACTTCGTGCGGCGCTTCTCGGCCAACAAGTCGAAGGCGCGCCAGGCGACCAGTCGCATGAAGATGATCGACAAGATCAAGATCGAGGACTTCAAGCCGTCGAGCCGCCAGAACCCGTACATCCGTTTCGAGGGCGAGAAGAAGCTGCATCGTCTCGCGGTCGAGGTGCAGCACCTCGCGAAGTCGTACGACAAGCCGGTCATCTCGAACTTCGACATCATGGTCGAGGCCGGCGAGAAGATCGCGATCGTCGGCGCGAACGGCGCCGGCAAGACCACGCTGCTGTCGTGTACGGCGAAAGTGGTCGAGCCCGACCATGGTGTCGTCAAGTGGGCCGAGAACGCGAACCCCGGCCTGATGCCGCAGGACCCGAGCGAATACTTCGGCAGCGACGAGTCGCTCACCGACTGGATGGGCCGCTGGACCCAGGAGGGCGACGACGACCAGGCGGTGCGCGGCATGCTCGGCCGGCTGCTGTTCTCGGGCGACGAGGTCAAGAAGCCGGTCAAGGTGCTGTCGGGCGGCGAGAAGGGTCGCATGATGTTCGGCAAGCTGATGCTCGGCCGGCACAACGTGCTGCTGATGGACGAGCCGACCAACCACATGGACATGGAGTCGATCGAGTCGCTCAACCTCGCGCTCGACAAGTACAACGGCACGCTGCTGTTCGTGTCGCACGATCGCGAGTTCGTCAACTCGCTGGCTACCCGGGTGCTCGAGGTCCGACCCGAAGGCGTCGCCGATTTCCACGGGACCTACGATGAATACCTGACGTCGCAGGGCGTCGAATGAATGGAGTGAACGCTACATGAAGACGTTCGACAGTCTGTACATCGACGGCCGCTGGGTCGCATCGCACGGCAAGGGCACGATCGACGCGGACCACGCCGCGACCGAGGAAGCCATCACGCGCATCCCCGAAGGCGACGAGGCGGACGTCGACGCCGCGGTGGCGGCCGCCCGCGCGGCCTTCGAGGGCTGGGCCGATACGCCCGCCCCGGCGCGGGCCGACGCGCTGCGCCGCATCTCGACCGAGCTCGCGGCCCGCGCGGACGCGATCGCGATGGTGATCGCCACCGAGGTCGGGATGCCGTTGAAGCTCGCCCGCCGCGTGCAGACCGACGGCCCGGTCGCGAACTGGGCCGCGTACGCCAAGGTCACCGAGAGCTTCGAGTTCGAGAAGCGGGTGGGCTCGTCGCTGGTGCTGCGCGAGCCGATCGGCGTCGTCGGCTGCATCACGCCGTGGAACTTCCCGCTCAACCAGATCACGTTGAAGGTCGCGCCGGCGATCGGCGCCGGCTGCACTGTGGTGCTGAAGCCGTCCGAGGTCGCGCCGTCGGTCGCGTTCATCCTCGCCGAGGCGATCCACGCGGCGGGCCTGCCGGCCGGGGTCTTCAATCTCGTGACCGGCTACGGCCCGGTCGTCGGCGAGGCGCTCGCGAGGCACGCCGACGTCGACATGATCTCGTTCACCGGCTCGACCCGCGCGGGTCGTCGCGTGGGCGAGGTCGCGTCGCAGACCATCAAGCGCGTGGCCCTCGAGCTCGGCGGCAAGTCGGCGTCGGTCGTGCTCGACGACGCGGATCTGACCGCGGCGGTCAAGGGCACCATCGGCAACTGCTTCCTCAATTCGGGGCAGGCCTGCATCGCGCAGACCCGCATGCTGGTACCGGTGACGCGCTTCGACGAGGCGAAGGCCATCGCCAGGCAGGTCGCCGAGAGCTTCACGGTCGGCGATCCGCTCGGCGAAGGCGCGAAGCTCGGGCCGCTGGTGTCGGCCACGCAGCGCGACCGCGTGGTGGGCCTGATCGACCGTGCGGTGGAAGAGGGCGCCGAGCTCGTGACCGGCGGCTCCGACGCGCCGTTCGTGAATGGGCAACAGCGCGGCTACTTCGTCAGGCCGACGGTGTTCGCGACGACCGACCCGAAGTCGACCATCGCGCAGGAGGAGGTGTTCGGCCCGGTGCTGACGATCCTGCCGTATGCGGACGAAGCGGAGGCCGTGAGGATCGCCAACGACACGCCTTACGGACTCGGCGGCGGCGTGTGGGGCGAGGAGGAGCATGCGATCAGGGTCGCGCGCCGCATCCGCACCGGACAGATCGACATCAACGGCGGACCCTACAACCCGCGCGCGCCGTTCGGCGGCTACAAGCAGTCGGGTAACGGTCGCGAGAGCGGCGTCTACGGCTTCGAGGAGTTCCTCGAGTACAAGTCGTTGCAGCTGAAGCCGGTGGCCAAGCTTCCTCCCGAGGCGGCCGCGATTCCCGGCTGAGCGCGGCCGCATGCGTCGAAGCGGCCGCCTGCTGCTGGCGTCGGTCGTGGCGTCGGTCGCCATCGCGTCGCTGCTGGTCGTCGCCTATCGGCAGCTCTCGCTGCCGAAGCTGGACGGCCGCCTGTCGGTCGCGGGACTGTCGGCTCCGGTCGACGTGGTCCGCGACGCGGCCGGCATCCCGCACGTCTACGCGGCGAGCGACGACGATGCATGGTTCACGCTCGGCTTCGTCCACGCGCAGGACCGCCTGTGGCAGATGGAGCTCAACCGTCGGACGGCAGCGGGTCGCCTCGCCGAGGTTCTCGGTCCGCCGGCCCTTGACGTCGACCGCTTCCTCCGCACGATGGGCATCGCCCGCAACGCGGCCGCGGTCGTCGCGCATCTCGACGCCGACACGCGCCGTGCGCTCGAGCGCTATGCGGCCGGCGTCAACGCCAACCTGGTCGCCCGCCGCCGGCTGCCGCGGCTCGCGCTGCCGATCGAGTTCGTGTTGACCGGCGCGCCCTTTCCCGAACCGTGGACCGCGGCCGACTCGATCGGCTGGGGGACGATGGTCGCGTGGGACCTGTCGACCAACTGGACGAGCGAGCTCGCGCGCATGCGCCTGGCCGGGCGGCTGACGAAGCGCCGGATCGACGAGCTGATGCCACCCTACCCGGGCAACCCCCGCGTCGACGCAGAAGGTCGCACGATCGAGGCGGTGCCCGACGCAGTGCTCGACGTCGCCGACTATCCGGCCCTCTATCGAGCGCTCGGGATCGACACGCGGAGCCTGTCCGACCGAGCGGCGTCGCTCGTCGCGCTCGCGCCCGCGAGCCACGTCGAGGGACTCGGGTCGAACAACTGGGTCGTGTCCGGCGCGCGCACCGTGTCGGGCAAGCCGCTGCTCGCCAACGATCCGCACCTCAACCTGACGACGCCGTCGATCTGGTACATGGCCCACCTGTCGGCGCCCGGACTCGACGTCGTCGGCGCCACGCTGCCCGGCCTGCCGGTGGTGCTGATCGGTCGCAACGCCCGCATCGCATGGGGGCAGACCAACACGGGACCCGACACGCAGGACCTCTTCATCGAAGAGCTGCGCGAGCGCGACGGAACGACCGAGGTGCGCACGCCCGACGGCTGGCAAGCGCTCGAGACGCGCAGCGAGACCGTCCGCGTCAAGGGGAGCGACGACGTCGTCCTGACCATCCGCGCGTCGCGACACGGGCCGCTGGTCTCGGACGTCTCGAAGGCGGCTGGCGACGCGGTGCGACCACTGGGCGACGGCTACGCGATCGCGTTCCAGTGGGCGGCGCTCGACCCCGACGACTCCACGATCAGGGCCGGTTTCGCGATCGACCGCGCGAACGACTGGGCGAGCTTCGTCGCGGCGCTCGCGGACTGGCGGTCTCCGCAGCAGAACTTCGTCTACGCCGACGTCGACGGCCACATCGGCTTCATCGCGCCGGGTCGCGTGCCGATCCGGAAGCCCGACAACGATCTCCAGGGTCAGGTACCGGCGCCGGGCTGGGACGCCCGCTACGACTGGGACGGCTTCGTCCCGTTCGATCGCCTGCCGCGTCGCTTCGATCCCCCCGAAGGCCGCATCGTCACCGCGAACCACAAGGTCGTCGACGACGACTATCGTCCCTTCCTCACCAGCGAGTGGGCGGCTCCGTACCGCGCACGGCGCATCGAGTCGCTGCTGGACGCCACGGCCCGGCACGACGTCGCGAGCTTCGCCGCGATCCAGGCCGACGTGCGATCGCTCGCGGCCGTGCGACTGCTGCCGCTACTGGTCGACACGACGCCGTCGAACGACGACGCGAAGGACGCGATCGGCCTCCTCGCGCGATGGGACGGCACGATGGCGGCCGATCGTGCCGAGCCGCTGATCTTCTCGACCTGGCTGCGCGAGCTGACGAAGCTCGTCGTCGAGGACGAACTCGGCGCCGACCTCGCGACCGCCTTCCGCGAGCAGCGCACCGTGTTCCTCGTCGACGTGCTGTCCGATCGCGACGGCCGGTCGCGCTGGTGCGACGACGTCACGACGCCGGCCGTCGAGACCTGCGGGCAGATGAAGACACGGGCGCTCGACCTCGCGCTCGCGGACCTGCGGCGACGCCTCGGGTCCGATCGCGGTCGATGGCGCTGGGACGCGCTGCACTTCGTGCGGGCCGAGCATCGGCCGTTCTCGCGGGTGCCGGTGCTGGCTCCCGTGTTCGACCTCGAAGGCGCGGTCGGCGGCGACAGCAACACCGTCGACGTCGCGGGCTACGTGGTCCGCGACGACACCGATCCCTTCGTCGTCCATCATGGACCGAGCCTGCGCGAGATCATCGACCTCGGCGACCCGGAGCGCTCGCGCTTCATGTTCGCGACCGGCGCGTCGGGCGAGCGGCTGTCGCCGTTCTACGCGAACCTGTTCGATCGCTGGACCCGGGGCGAGTCGGTGCCGATGCGGATGCGGCGCGCGTCGGTCGAGGAAGGCGCGATCGGGACGCTGCACCTCGTCCCGTGACGAGCGACGCTAGCGCGTCCCGAGCGGATCGGCTTCGCGCGCCAGCGACTCGGGCGAGATGACCGGCATCGACTCGACTTCGTTCGACGTCGCCTCGCGGAAGAACACCATCAGCAGCACGAGGATGACCGGGCCGATGACGAGGCCGACCACGCCCATCGCGATCACGCCGCCGAAGATGCCGAACAGGATCGCGAGGAAGGGCAGGCTCGTGCCGCCCTTGATCAGCAGCGGCCTCACCGTGTAGTCGACCATCATCACGATGATCATGCCGGCCGTGAACACGACGACGGCCGCGATGGTGGACCCGCCGAGGCCGAGCCCGACCGCGATGACGGCGAGCAGCAGCGGCGCGGCGCCGGGAATGAACGCGACGATCGCGAGCGCCGTGCCGAGCAGCACCGCCGACGGCACGCCGGTCATCGACAGCAGGCTGCTGAGGATGACGGCTTCCGCGAAGCCGACGATGACGAGACCGTTGACGGCCGCGCGCAACGCGTTCGGCACGTGGATCACGTACTCGCTCCAGCGCTTGCCGAGCCAGCGGTTGCCCATCGTGCCGATGCGCTCGATCAGGCGCGGGCCGTCGCGATAGAAGAAGTACAGAACCCACAGCGCGAAGAACAGCGTCGCGACACGGCCGGTGAGTCCGATGAGGAAGAACTGCGCGGCCGTGCGGAGGACGTCGGCCTTGGTCGAGACGGTGCTGCGGATGATCGCCGACAGCTGGTTCGGCTGCGACAGGTAGAGGTTCCAGCGATCGACCAGGTAGTCCCCGAACCACGGCGTGTGCACGAGCCAGTCGGGCGGCGGCGCGCCGGTGGCATCGACCTTCACCAGGTACGACGCCACCGACACCACGTCCTGCGCGATGAAGACGATCAGCAACACCATCGGCCCGACCAGCAGCAGGCATATCAACGCCGTGGTCAGCACCGACGCCGCGCCGCGTCGACCTCCGCAGCGGCGCTCGATGTCGAGATAGAGCGGCCACGACGCGATCGCGATGATCGCGGCCCAGATGATCGCGAGCAGGAAAGGCTTGAGGACCGCGAAGGCGCCAGCGAGGATCAGGCAGGTGAAGAGAATGCTGACGATCTGCTTGCCCGACAGCTTGCTGACGGCGCCGGCCGCGTCGCGGAACGTGACCGGCTCGGGATCGAAAGAGGGCGGGACGTTGCCGTTCAAGGAAGTTCCAGTCGGACGCGACGAACCGTCGAGGATACAAGCGGACGCATCGCCGATCGATACGCCGGAATCGAAAAAGGGTGGACCGAGGTCCACCCTTCTTCGATGCGAGGAACGCGTTCGACGGTCAGAGGCCGCGCGAGACCGGGGCCGTCGCTAACGGCGCGCCTCCCGGCCCGGCGCTGAAGTCGAGCGGCGAGACCGGCGACTGCTGACCCACGCCCGGCTTGGTCCAGTCGCAGACACCGTTCGGGAACACCGCCTGCAGGCGCGCGACCTGCGTGCTCGTCAACGTGGCCGGCGCGTAGTCGGCCGTCGACAGCGGCTTCAGCTGGCACTTGAGGACGTTCTCGGTCCGCGGTCCGCCGGCCACCTGGCGCGGCGACGAATGGACCACCAGCCGCGCATCCGCGTTGCAGACCGCGGGGTCGGTGACCTTGGTCGTGTACGCGGTGTCGCTCGTCAGGTAGCAGAAGTCGAACGCGGTCGCGGGCTTGGCGGCGATCACCTGGGCCTGCGTGCGCGCGTCGTTGAGCGTCCCCTTCGGCGCGTTGCCGTACAGCGTCGTCAGCCATTGGTCCATCTGCAGGAACGACATCAGCGTCAGACCCGACGCGGCCGGTGCGACCAGCGACGCGCCGTAGCGCCAGATCACCTGGTTGCCGTGGCCGCCCGCCTCGAGGTCGAGCCGGTCGCGCTCCGAGAAGCTCCTCCAGTTGTAGTGGATGCCCTGCTCGTCGTAGCCGCGCTGATCGATGATGGCGACCTTGCCGAGGTTGCCGCCGTTCGCGAGGATGCCCGCGCGATACGCGATCGGCAGCCCGCCCGCGTCGGCGACCGTGCGCGCCGCGACGAGATTGCTGTCCGCGTCGGTTCCGCCGATGCGTTCGTTCAGGGTCACGAACTCCTCTGGCGTGATCGCTCCCGCGACCAGCGCCTTCAGCCCGTACTGCACGCCGACGTTGTCGTCGGTCAGGTTGGCCCGGGTGGTGCCGGCCGCCGTGCCCCACACCGGCAGGGCCGCATCGGGATCGGTGCAGCGCGTGCCGTTGGGATTGGTCGCGGCGTCGTACACGAGCGCCGCCGGCAGCTCGCAGTTGTTGCGCGGAGCACCCGACGGGGCCATGTCCCCGTTCGCGTTGATCACCAGCCGCGGCACATAGTTGCCCGGACGGTTCGCGTTGCCGAACGCGTTGTTCCACGAGTGGCAGCCGAGCTGGTCGAGGTGTCCGTTGATGGCCGTCTTCTTCGCGTTGATCTGCGCCTGGGTCAGCCCGGTCGTCAGCGCGGTCCATTGCGGCGACGTGTAGAAGTTGACGAGCAGCACGCAGTCCGCGACCTCGATGCCGGTGGTCAGCGAGTCGGGGAAGTCGCAGGCCACCTGGATGCCGTCGAGCAGGCCGGGATAGATCGACGCTGCCGTGTTCTGCTGGATCGATCCGCCCGAGCAGCCGTTGCCGGCGACGTAGCGC
>CALMOR010000049.1:10864-16450 GCA_937872165.1 uncultured Burkholderiales bacterium
GGTAGCGGAGCTCGCCGTAGGTATCGACGACGTGCTCCTTCATCATCATCAGCGTCTCGCTCATCAGCACGCGGTTCGAGTTGTAGAGCGAATCCGTGAGGCTGTTGTCGATCACCATGAAGCCGCGCGACAGCGCGGCGTCGTCGGTCCAGCTCTGCTCGCTGCGGTACTGGCGACGCGGCTGGCCGGTGCTGGCGCCGAAGGTGTAGACCGCCTTGCGGTTCCACTGCGGCTGCGGCGCGACGGCCGTCCACGTGGTGCTCGGATCGAAGAGCACCGCGATGTCGAAGATGCCGCGATTGATCGTCCCGCGTTCGACGCGGACGATGTACGGCACCGTGACGCCCGCGTCGGTCGTCGTCGTCGCCAGGTCGGCGGGGCGTGCGGCGCCCACCGTGTAAGGCTTGAAGCACGGGTTGGCCGGCGCGACCGCGGGCGGATTCGGATCGGGCAGCGCTGTGCTGCAGCCGGCCGTCGTCGTGCGGTAGTAGAGCTTGAACTCGGTCGCGATGTCGCACTGGGCATCGGTGGCCGCGGTCGTCAGGCCGCTCGCGTTGGTGGCCGCGTTGTTGCCGCTCGCCGGTTGCGCGACCGGCGTCGCGCAGACCCACGGCAGGATCTGCGCGCCCGAGTAGACGGGCCCGCCGATCGGATGGTTGTTGACGGTCAGCGTCGCGCTCGATCCGGCCGCGCTCGCGGTGACGACGTTGGCGCCGACCGCGAGGCCGCCGACGAGTCCGACGATACGGCCGTTCGACGAGGCGCGGGCCGCGAACTGACTCGTCACGTCGCGACCTCCGACGTCGACCTTGAGCGCGCTGGCGGCCACGCCGACCGGCAACACGACCTCGATCAGCGCGTCGGCGCCGCTGACCATGTCGGCCCGGTTCGACAGCACCTTGATGCCGGGCGCCGGTGGCGGCCCGCCGTCGTCGTTGCCGCCGCAGGCGGCCAGCACGAGTGCCGCCGCGAGGCCCGCGACGGTGACCCTCGACCGGGTGATGAAACGAAGAAGCGGCCGCGTGGAACGAGCGCGCGCGGCGATGGGTACCACGGACCCAGGGCGGGTCCGATCCAGCTCATGCATCGATGTCTCCTCGTGAAGGCTCGTCGGTCATGCGTATCCGAACGACGATCGCCGCGCCGCCCTCATGGCGCACGACGCAGACTCGAAGCTAGCGAACTCGGTCGAGGAATGCCAAGAGGAAAATGTCGCGATCGGCCCGCCCGCTCCGCCGGCGTTGCGCGGATGCCGCGAACCGTCGTCGGTCCTTGCGATCGACGATCGTCATCGAGTCTTCAATGGTTGGGCGCACGCCACGCGCGTTCGAACGGCAGACGCCACGCGCGCGGCGCCACGAGCTGATGGATGGCGTTGGGACCCCACGAGCCGGGCGCGTAGAAGCGGACCGGAGGCGGGGATTCGAGCAGCGGGGTCGAGACCTGCCACAGGCGTTCGATGCCTTCGGCGGTCGTGAAGAGCGTCCGATCGCCGCGCATCGCATCGAGGATCAGGCGCTCGTACGCTTCGAGCACGTCGCCGATGAGGCCGGTCTCCTGCATCGCGAACTGCATGCTCGCCTTGTCGAGCCGCATGCCCGGACCGGGCCGCTTGCCGTAGAACGAGAGCGAGGTCCTCGCCGAGTCCGCGAGGTCGAAGGTGAGATGGTCGGGACCCTGCGCGCCGACGCCCGAGCCCGCGGGGAACATGCTCTTCGGCGGTTCGCGGAACGCGATCGAGATGATGCGTTGCCCTTCGGCGAGGCGCTTGCCGGTCCGCAGGTAGAACGGCACGCCCGCCCAGCGCCAGTTGTCGATCGAGCACTTCAGCGCGATGAAGGTCTCGGTCTCGGACTCGGGGTTGACCCCTTCCTCGGCGCGATAGCCGGTGTATTGGCCGCGCACGACATCGGCCGGCTCGATCGGCAGCATGCTGCGGAAGACCTTGTTCTTCTCTTCGCTGATCGGGACCGGCTCGAGCGAGGTCGGCGGTTCCATCGCCATGAACGCGAGGATCTGGAAGAGGTGCGTGACGACCATGTCGCGGAACGCGCCGGTCGCCTCGTAGAACCCGGCGCGCTTGCCGAGCCCGAGCGTCTCCGGCACGTCGATCTGCACATGGTCGATGAAGTTGCGATTCCAGATCGGCTCGAAGAGGCCGTTGGCGAAACGGAAGGCGAGGATGTTCTGGGCCGGTTCCTTGCCGAGGAAGTGGTCGATGCGGAAGATCTGTTCCTCGTCGAAGACCTCGTGCAGCTTCGAGTTGAGCGAGACCGCGCTCGCGAGGTCGATGCCGAACGGCTTCTCCATCACGATCCGGGCGCGCTCGATGAGCCCGGCCTCGCCGAGCGTGCGCACCACCTGCAGCGCGGCGTTCGGTGGAACGCTCAGGTAGTGGAGCCGCCGACACTCGCCGTCGAACGAGCGTTCGGCCTCGTCCACCGCTTCCTTCAACGCAGCGGCCCCGGCCGACAGCGGCACGTAGTCGAGCGACGCGGCGAAGGCCTGCCAGTCCTCGTCGCTGAACTTGCGAGTCGAGAACTCGTCGAGCGCCTGCCGCGCGATCGTGCGGAAGGCGTCGACGTCGAGGTCCTCGAGCGACATGCCGATGATGCGGCAGCCGGGGATGAAGCCGGCCTTCGACAGATGGAAGAGGCCGGGCAGGAGCTTGCGGCGGGCGAGATCGCCGGTCGCCCCGACCAGCACGACGACTTGCGGGAAGCGGGGGCCGACGCCTGCGGTTACCTTGGACACGGTCATCTTCCTTCGTGGGTTGTGGGGCTCGAATCGATTCGACGCGCGGGATGGCGGTCGGCCGCCGAGCGGGCGTCCGCCAGCGGTCGGACGCGGCAGCGGCGCGCGAAGCGGAGGTCGCTCGCTGTAAGCGATGAAGGAGTCTTCCGACTTCTCGCGGATGCAGGCCGTCGCGATGCGGCGGCACTCCCGGCTCCACCGAGCGAGCGACCGAAGTCCTTCTCCTCGCGTCGCGCCCGCTCGCACCCGCACGAAGGATCGCCTTGTCGATCAGGAAGATCATGCTCGTCGACGACCACCACATCGTCCGCGCCGGCCTGAAGGAAATCTTCGCCGCGGTCGACGACATCGTCGTCGCGGCCGAGGCGGCCACCGGCAGCGAAGCCCTCGAGCTGATGAAGGTCGTGGACCTCGACGGCGTGCTGCTCGATCTGTCGTTGCCCGATCGCAGCGGTCTCGACGTGCTGCGACGCATGCGCCGCGAACGGTCGAACCTGCCGGTCCTCATCGTCTCCTCCCACTCGGAGCAACAGTACGCGGGGCCGGTCGTGCGGGCGGGCGCGAGCGGCTATATCGCGAAGGCCAGTTCCCCGGACGCGATCCTCGCTGCCACGCGCGTGGTCCTGAGCGGCGACAAGTACGTCGGTCCGTCGCTCGAGCAGCAGCTGGCCGCGGCCGGCCGCGGCGGCGAACAGGTACCGCACGAGCGACTGACGACGCGCGAGTTCGAGGTCTTCAAGAAGCTGGCCGAGGGCCGCAGCGTCTCGCAGGTCGCCCGCGAATTCTTCGTATCGGTCAAGACGATCAGTACCCATCGGACGCACGTCCTCGTGAAGATGAACCTCAAGTCGAACGGCGACCTGACTCTTTACGCGATCAGGAACGGTCTCGTCGAGTAGGCGCCGTCGCAGGCCGTGATCGCGACGGTCATCGCAGGCCGTCGCCGCCAGCCGATGCGAGCGGCGTCTCGGCGGCCGACCATCCGCCGCCCAGGGCCTTGATCAGTTGCACGCTGGCCCGGCGCTGGAGCGTGTCGAGGTTGAGCGCGCTGCGCTGCGACTGCAGCGTCGCCGTCTGCGCGATCACGACCTCGAGGTAGTTGACCGCGCCCTCGCGGTAGCGGAGCGTCGCGAAGTCGAGCGAGCGCTGCGCGGAAGCGACCGCGGCCCGTTCCGACTCGGCCGCGGTTCGGTAGTGGTCGAGCAGCGCGAGGTTGTCCTCGACCTGCTGGAACGCGCCGAGCACGACGCCGCGATAGCGCGCGCTGTTCTCGTCGAGCACGGCGCGCGTTCGATCCACTTCGGCCTGACGTCGACCGTTGTCGAACAACGTGAGGAAGAGGGAAGGGCCGATCGCCCAGAACGTGTTGGGCGCCGCGATGAAACTGCCGATGTCCGCGGTCTGGTAGCCGCCGTTGCCGCTCAGCGTGACGGATGGATAGAAAGCCGCGCGTGCGACGCCGATGGCGGCGTTGGCGGCTTCGATGCGACGTTCGGCCGCCGCGATGTCCGGTCGCCGCTGAAGCAGCGTCGACGGTACGCCGGCCGGGATCGACGGCAACGCGACCTCGGCGATGCGAGGCGGCAATGCGAAGGCCGAAGGCGACTCGCCGACCAGCGCCGCGATCGCGTGCTCGACGAGTGCGCGCTGCGCGAGAGCCTGCTGCGCCTGCGACCTCGTCGCGTCGAGCTGGTTCTGCGCGCGCGCCACGTCGAGCCCCGACGCCACGCCGCCGTCGTGACGCGTCGTCGTCAGCTCGAGCGCGCGTGAATAGGCCTCGATCGCGTCGCCGAGCAGCGCGTAGTCGCGGTCGAGTCCGCGCAGCGCGATGTAGCTGTCGGCGAGCTGCGCCTGCAGGCTCAGGCGCGCCGATTCGAGGTCCCCCTGTGCGGCCTGCTCCGAGGCCACGCCGGCCGCGACGAGGTTGCGGATGCGGCCCCACAGATCGAACTCGTAGTCGATCTGCAGGCCGACCGTCGCCGAACCGTATTGGTCGGGCGAGCTCGCGCTCGGCACGCGCAGCGGTCGGCGGTCGGACTGCCGGTCGCGCTGGACGTTGCCGTTGACCGACACCGTCGGGAAGTAGCCCGAGCGGGTCTGGTCGCTCAAGGCCAGCGCCTGCCGATAACGGGCGAGGGCGGCCGCGAGGTCCGGGCTGTTGCGCACCAGGGTCGCCTCCAACGCGTCGAGTTCAGGATCGCCGTAAAGCTTCCACCAGGCGTCGCGAGGCAGCGCGTCGGCGGGTTGCGCGGTGGTCCACGGCCGCGACTCCTTGTAGCTGTCCGCGAGCGCGACCTCGGGCACCTTCAGCGGTGGCGCGAACGAGCAGCCGGCGAGCGTCGCGGCCAGGACGACGGCGACGGCGAACCTAGTTCTTCGCACGTGCGCTACCCGCGTCCTTCGGCTCGGCGGCCGCCACGCGCACGAGGTCGCCGTCCGCGATGCTGTCGGGCGGACTGTGGATCACGCGATCGTCGGCGCCGCTGCCGGACGCGAGCACGACCACCATGCCGAGGTCCTTGAACGAGACGCTGGCGGCCAGGATGGCGTGGGTGCCGATCACGACCTCCACCTCGCCCGTCCTGAGCTTCTCCCGCGCCTCGGCGGCCTCCTTGGCGGGGACCATGCGGGAGAGCTGGCGCACCTTGATCGGCCAGCCGGCGAAGCGCTCGCTGAAGGTCCTGAAATGCTGGCGGGCCAGGAGCGTGGTCGGGCACACCACCGCCACCTGCCGGCCGCTCATGGCCATGACGAAGGCCGCCCGCAGCGCCACCTCGGTCTTGCCGAAGCCCACGTCGCCGCAGATCAGCCGGTCCATCGGCTTGCCGGAGG
>CALMOR010000050.1 GCA_937872165.1 uncultured Burkholderiales bacterium
ATCTTCTCCGCGTCGGCACCGGTCGGTCGCGAGCCCTTCAGCACGACGAAGGCGCAGACCGCTTCGCCGGTCGTCGCATCGGGCCGGCCCACGACGGCGGCCTCGGCCACGAGCTTGTTGCCGACCAGCGCCGACTCGATCTCCATCGTGCCGAGTCGGTGCCCCGACACGTTGAGCACGTCGTCGATGCGCCCCATGATCCAGAAGTAGCCGTCGAGGTCGCGGTTCGCACCGTCGCCGGCCAGGTAGTAGCGGCCCTGGAAGTCGTCGGGGTAGTAGTTCTTCCGGAAGCGCTCGTCGTCGCCCCAGATGGTGCGGATCATCGACGGCCACGGCTTCTTGACGACGAGGATGCCGCCCTTGCCGTTCTCGACGTCGTTGCCGGTCTCGTCGACGATCGCGGCCGCGATGCCCGGTAGCGGCAACGTGCAGCTGCCCGGCTTCAGCGCGGTGACCCCGGGCAGCGGCGTGATCATGTGGCCGCCGGTCTCGGTCTGCCACCAGGTGTCGACGATCGGGCAACGGCTGCCGCCGACCGTCTCGTAGTACCACATCCAGGCCTCGGGATTGATCGGCTCGCCCACGGACCCGAGGATGCGCAGGCTCGAAAGGTCGTACTGCTTCGGAAGGTCGCCGCCGGCCTTGATCAGCGAACGGATCGCGGTCGGCGCGGTATAAAAGATCGAGACGCGGTGATCCTGGATCATCTTCCAGAAGCGCCCCGCGTCGGGATAGGTCGGAACACCTTCGAAGATGATCTCGGTCGCGCCCGCGGCGAGCGGCCCGTAGGTCACGTAGGTATGGCCCGTGACCCAGCCGACGTCGGCAGTACACCAGAAGACGTCGTCGGGCTTCAGGTCGAAGGTCCACTTCATCGTCAGGACGGCCCACAGCAGATAGCCGGCGCTCGAATGCTGCACGCCCTTCGGCTTGCCGGTCGATCCCGACGTGTAGAGGATGAAGAGCGGATGCTCGGCCCCGACCGGCACCGGCTCGCAATGATCGGGCTGGTCCTTCTCGACGTCGTGCATCCACGCGTCGCGTCCTTCGGTCCACGCGATCTCGGCGCCGGTGCGCCGGTAGACGACGACCGTCGTCACGGCCTCGCAGCCGCCCATCGCGATGGCCTCGTCGATCGCGGGCTTCAGCGGAATCGTCTTGCCGCCACGGTATTGACCATCGGCCGCGATCACGAGCGACGCGCCAACGTCGACCATGCGTTCCTGCAGGCTCTTCGCCGAGAAGCCGCCGAAGACGACCGAATGGATCACGCCGAGCCGCGCGCATGCCTGCATCGCGACCACCGCCTCGATCGACATCGGCATGTAGATGATCGCGCGATCGCCTTTCGCGTAGCCGAGCGCCTTGATGCCGTTGGCGAATCGACAGACCCTCGCGTGGAGTTCACGGTAATCGACGCGGGTCACGGTCCCGTCGTCGGCCTCGAAGACGATCGCGGTCTTCTCCGCGTTGCCGTTCTCGAGGTTGCGGTCGAGACAGTTGTACGAAACGTTGAGCTCGCCGTCGTCGAACCACTTGAAGAGCGGCGCGTTCGACTCGTCGAGGACGCGAGTGAACGGACGGGTCCACGCGAGATGCTCCTTCCCGAGCCGACCCCAGAACGCTTCGTGATCGCGTTCGGCTTCCTGCACCAGCGCATCGTAAGCGGCGCGTCCCGAGATGTTGGCCTGCGCGACCGCCTCCGCGGATGGAGGAAAGCTGCGCGTCTCGTTCATGACCGATTCGATCGCCGACATGGAGTCTCCCGTGATGTGGGCGACTGCGAGGCGCGCCGCCCGTCTGCGGCGATTCTATCCGCTGGCGGGGGGCATACCGCGTCGCCGCGTCGAAGACCGACGCCGGTCGCGCGTGACGGGACGGGACGCTCGACACCGGCATCCCGCACGGCGTTTTCAGTGTCGGCGGGCTTGACAGTGGGGGCCAATCCACTTTGGGAAAGGGGCAACGCGTCTTCGGAAATCGCATCATCGCCGGAGGGAATAAAAAATAAGTTTTTCAGGATCAATGCCTTGCTGCAGCTTTTCAAGCGATCCACGTGTACCGGTCCGCAATTTGCTTGAGCGACTTCGAGACGGGCCTTCGTCTTCAACAGGGAGCTGACATGAGAAAAATCAAACAGGCGCTCGTGCTGTCGCTCGGCGCCGGAATATTCGGAGCGACGGCCCTGCCGGCCGCCGCCGACGCTTTGTATTTCGACTTCAACGCGAACACCATCGGCAGTCCGGCCACCGCTTCGCTGTTCCTCTTCGGCACTCCGGGACAGACGGCCACCGTCTCGAACCTGGCCGGTTTCAATTCGAACGTGACGCTGAATTCCGACGGCTTCTTCAGCCTGGGCATCGCGAACACGTATCAGCAGGCCGGCACCGGCACCCTGAACACCGGTTTCCGCGTCGACTCGACTTCGGCCATCGCCGGCTACTTCATCAATCGCGCCGGCTTCTCGACCGACATGACGTATCTGCTGAACCAGGCAGCGCTCGACACCAAGTACGTCGTCGCGAGCATCGGCGGTGGATTCGGCGAAGGCAGCCAGGTCGCGATCCACGCCACGGCCGACAACACCCACGTGACGTTCACGCCGAAGGGCGGCGCCGCGATCACCGTCACGCTCAACTCCGGCCAGACCTACAAGTACGCGGGTGGCTCGGTCGACCTGACGGGCTCGTCGGTGAATTCGGACAAGCCGGTCGCAGTCTTCTCGGGTCACGAGTGCGCGCAGGTCCCGGTCGGCACGACCTTCTGCGACACGCTGCTCGAGCAGGCCATCCCGAACAGCAAGCTGTCGACGACCTACGTCACGACCGCGTCCGACGGTGCGCGTCTGGCGACCGACCGGTCCGACCTCGTGCGGGTCGTCGCGACGGTGGACGGGACGCAGGTCAAGCGGGACGGCGCCGTCGTCGCGACGCTGGCGGCCGGCAGCTACTACGAGTTCCTGCTCGGCGCCAGCACCGGCACCAAGATCGAAGCCTCGCAACCCGTGGCGCTGGCGCAGTACCTGACCGGCGGCGGCGGCAACAACACCGATCCCGCGTTCACGTACGTGCCGGGGGCGGACGCTTTGCTGAAGTCGTATCACCTGTCGACCCCGAGCGGCTCGTCGGCCTTCGTCAACAACTACGCGTCGGTGGTGGTCGACGCGGCCGACCTGACGACGCTGATGCTGAACGGCGTCCTCGTCGACACGTCGACGTTCTTCGCGATCGGCACGACCGGCTTCTTCGGCGGCGTCGTCAACCTGCCTCTGGG
>CALMOR010000051.1:0-1749 GCA_937872165.1 uncultured Burkholderiales bacterium
GCCCCGCTGCAACGCAGCGATCGGACGTGCCCGTCACAGCGGCGCCGAGGCCCCCTCGACGAAGGCCGCATCGGGCGCCGGCGTCTCCGACGGGCCCGAGCTCACTTCGTCGGTGCGCTCGCGGTCGAGTCCTTCGCGCTCTTCGCGACGCAATCGGTCGCGTCGCCGCGCACGCCGGCCCGGGTGGCGCCGCACGGCACGGGCTCGCGGGGCGCCGTCGTCGCCGGCGCGGTGACGCCGGGCCGGGCGTCGGCCAGCTTGGGCTCCGGACACGGTCGATCCTGGAACGCGTTGCCGCAGCGATAGACCTTGCCTTTCGCGAGGGCCGGCGTCGCGGCGAAGACCATGAACGACGCCAGCGTGACCACGAGCAGGGTCGTGAGCGAATGCACGAGTGCGATCGGCGGGCCTTTCGAACGGTCGTTCCGGGACATCGACATGCATCCTCCGGGATTCGGGTCTGGACGAGTCCTGCTGCGGGCGAAGCATCTTCAGCAACGAACATGCCCGGCCGGGAGGCGGGTCGCCCGACTCGCCTCCCGAGGCGTGCGCCGCACGGACGTCTCGCGGCTTCTCCCTCATGAAGGAGGTCCTGTCGGTCGCCCGCGAGGTAACGGGTCGGTAGCGCCGCCGTGACGGCGGACGGGAGGCGCTGCCGCCTGCGAGGCGGGCCGACGGATCGAGCGCGGCCCCGCGGATGCGAGGCAGTCCGACACCGTCGGCCGTCACGGCCCCGGACACTGACCGGCCGTCGCCGGCGCGACATCCAACGGAGCTTCCGCCATGGGCATCCTCGCCAACATCTTCTCCAGGATCTTCCCCTCCAGTCATCCGGCCAACACCGCTCCCGCGACGCCCGGTGCGGCAGGCGGCCCGATCGGCACCGCCGCGACGACGGCACCCACGGCGCTCGCCAACGCGCCCGCGGTGGACATCGAGCAGGTGCTGTCGGCGATGGCCGAGAAGAATCCCGAGAAGCTCAACTGGCGGACCTCGATCGTCGACCTGATGAAGCTGCTCGGTCTGGACAGCAGCCTCGCCCACCGGAAGGAGCTCGCGACCGAACTGCATTACGGCGGCGACATGGACGACTCGGCCGCGATGAACACGTGGTTGCAGAAGCAGGTGATGCAGCAGCTCGCGGCCAATGGCGGCAAGGTGCCCGCGGGTCTCACCTGACCCGGTCGGCACCCGTGTCCGCGCCGAGCGCGCGACTGTAGAATCCGGCGCGTGGCCGTCCTGCGGTCGTCTGGCGCCCCGTCGGGGACATCGCTCCGAATGGAAATCGTTCTGCTGTTCGTGTTGATCCTGATCAACGGGGTCTTCGCGATGTCCGAGATCGCACTCGTCACCGCGCGTCGCGGGCGCATGCAGAAGATGGCCGACCACGGCCTGCCGGGTGCGGCCGCGGCGATCAAGCTGGCCGAGGAGCCCACCCGGTTCCTGTCGACGATCGCGATCGGCATCACGTCGATCGGCATCCTGAACGGCGTGGTCGGCGAGGCCGTCGTCGCACGGCCGCTGTCGATCTGGATGCAGGGGCTGGGCGTGCAGAAGGACCATGCCGACCTCGGCTCGACCGCGCTCGCGGTCGTGCTGATCACGTACTTCTCGATCGTCATCGGCGAACTGGTGCCGAAGCGCGTCGCGCAACTCCGACCCGAGGCCATCGCTCGTTTCGTCGCGAAGCCGATGCAGGTCCTCGGCATCGTCACGAAGCCCTTCGTCAAGCTGTTGACGCTGTCGACC
>CALMOR010000051.1:1759-3592 GCA_937872165.1 uncultured Burkholderiales bacterium
CCGAAGTGCTGCTGCGCCTGCTCGGCCTGCGCGACAAGACCGCCAACGTGGTCACCGAGGAAGAGATCCACTCGTTGCTCGAGGAGGGATCGGACGCCGGCGTCATCGATCCGCACGAGCACGAGATGGCGCGCAACGTCTTCCGGCTCGACGATCGCGCGGTGGTGTCGCTGATGATCCCGCGACTCGAGCTCGTCTATCTCGACGTCGACGATCCGCTGGCCGAGAACCTGAAGAAGGTCCAGGAATCGGATCGGTCGCGCTTCCCGGTCTGCGCCGGCGGATGGGAGACGGTGCTCGGCATGGCCAGCACCAAGATGCTGCTCGGCCAGCTGCTGCGGCACGAGACCATCGACCTGCGGGCCAACCTGCAGCCGGCCGTGTTCGTGCCCGAGACCATGAACGGCACCGACCTGCTCGCGAGCTTCCGGACATCGAGCGTCCACAGCGCGATCGTCGTCGACGAATACGGAGACGTGCAGGGACTCGTCACGCTGCACGATCTGCTCGAAGCGATCACCGGCGAGTTCCATACGTCGAACCGCGACGACTCGTGGGCCGTGCAGCGCGACGATGGCTCGTGGCTGCTCGACGGCATGCTCGCGATCCCCGAGCTGAAGGACATCCTCGAACTGCGCAGCGTCGTCGAGGAGGAGCGCGGTCGCTATCACACGCTGGCCGGCATGCTGATGCAGCTGCTCGGCCGCGTGCCCGCCGAGACCGATCACGTCGAGTGGGAGAAGTGGCGTTTCGAGATCGTCGACATGGACGGACAGCGCATCGACAAGGTCCTGGCCACGGCGCTCGCCGTCGCGGAAGTCGACGACTGACGGATCGCTCCCGCCGCGCGCGACGACGCCCGGCGTTCGGCGCGACGCGGCCATCGCGGCGAGAGTCGCGACCGTGTTCATGTTGCGGGACGTGCCGGTCCTCGCGACCGCGACCGCGAGCTTCGAGCGCCCATCCCGTCCGGATGGAACAGGTAGAGCTCGCGACGGCCGAAGGCGAGTTCCTCGTCCTTCCTTCCCGTCGCCGTCTCGATCGCGTCCGGGGGGCGGCCGCCGAGAAAGAGGACGTAGGTGCGGTTGGCCCGCCGACCGGAGAAGGGATTGTCGGCGACCACGGCCGCCATCTCGTCGACGCTGCGCACCACGACGCCGACCGCGCCGCCCGCGTGCGCGAGCAGCCGCTCCTCCAGCAGCGTCCTGATCTTCGCCTCCGCGAGCCGGCTCTCGAAGATGACGTTGCCGCTCGCGATGTAGGTTCTCGCGTTCGCGAAGCCGAGCTCGTCGCAGGACGCCGCAGGTCGCTGATCGACAGCCGGCCGGTCCCTCCGACATCGACCGCGCGCAGCAGGGCGACGAAGGCGGTCACGACGCGGCGGCTGCGGGCAGGACCGTCGAGGGAATGCGGTTCGCGCCGCGATTCTGCAGTCCGTCCGTCGTTTCTTCCACTCGGTCGCTTGCGGCTGGGCAGCGAAGGGGACGCCGCCTACAGTTCGTTCGAGCCAGACGCAGCACCACCTCTCTCTCGAAGGAACGCTCATGAACACCAATCTCCGCGCCATCCTCTTCGGTGCCGCCGTCGCCGCCACGCTGATCGTCACGCTCGACACCGTGACGGCCGCCGAGTCGCCCGCCGCGATCCGCCTCGACGCGGTCGAGGTCACCGCCCATCGCACGAGCTTCGACAGCGACGGCAACCTCGACGTCGTGCGTCTCGAACCGGTCGTCGTGACCGCGCACCGCGCCGCGAGCTGAGCGGAGCGTCGGGGGGGGGCGGGCGCCGGCGCCCCCCCGCGGGCGGGGCGGGCGGGCGGGGGGGGGGCGGCGG
>CALMOR010000051.1:3602-4725 GCA_937872165.1 uncultured Burkholderiales bacterium
CCCCGGCCCCCGCCCCCCCACGGCGGGCGGCTCGAGCGTCCGTGTCTCGAGCGTCGCTTCCCGCCACGCGCGTTCCTTCACGTCCGATCCCGTCATCGCGCCGTCGGCGCGCACGATGCGGATGTCGAGGACGCCGCGGTGCGTCCCCGGGTGGTCCGGCCGCCACCGGCGCACGACGCCTTGGAGACCGCCGCGAGCGGGAGCGACCAGGACCCGACGCGGGCCGAGCAGTCGTCCGGGATGTTGCCGGCGCGGGCGCGTCGACGAGCGTCTTGCAGGCGAGCGTCCCGCCTCCACGTTAGAGGCTTCGCAACCGCCATCCGTCGGTCGCGCCCGCGAAGGATCGCCATGAAGAACTTCCCGACCCTGTTGCTGCTCGCCTGTCTCGCCGTCGGCCTCGGCGCGTCCCCGGCCGAGGCCCGTCGCCTCGGCGGCGGGTTGAACATCGGCAAGCAGCGCCCGACGCCCGCGATGCGCGAGGCGCCGCGGGAAGCGCCCCGCGAGGCGCCGAGGGCAGCGCCCTCGCAACCCGCGCCGCCCGCGTCGGCCGCTCCCGTCGCACCGGCCGCGCCAAAGCCGAGCTTCCTCAACCGCTGGGGAGGCGTGATCGCCGGCGTCGGTGCCGGCGCGTTGCTCGGCTCGCTGCTCGGCGGCCATCTCGGCGGGTTCGGAGCCGGCCTCGGCGGCCTCGTCAACATCCTGCTGATCGTCGGCGTGCTCTACCTGGCGTATCGCTTCTTCGCGTCGCGTCGCCGCGCGGTCGGCTCGGGGTCGTCGATGCGGTTCGCGGCAGCCGGCGGTCCGTCGTTCGGTGCGGCGCCGTTCCAGCGCGAGCCGTCGACGACGCCTTCGTTTGCGCGGCCTCTGCCGCGCGCCGCCGTTGCGCCGGAGCCGGCGATCCGTCCCGGCATCGCGGTGCCCCCGGGCTTCGAGATCGAGCCGTTCGTGCGGCAGGCGCAGAGCGCCTTCCTGCGACTGCAGGCGGCCAACGACGATCGCGATCTCGCGGACCTTCGCGACACGACGACACCCGAGGTCTATGCCGAACTCGCGATGCAGATCCGCGAACGCGGCGACGTGCCACAGAAGACCGAGGTCGTGACGCTCGACGCGCAGTTGATCG
>CALMOR010000051.1:4735-9471 GCA_937872165.1 uncultured Burkholderiales bacterium
AGTTGATCGAGGTCGTCGTCGAGGACGGCCAGATGATCGCGAGCCTGCGCTACTCCGGCACGATCCGCGAGGCGACCGGCGCGCCCGCGTTGCCGTTCGACGAGGTCTGGCACTTGCGCCGCTCGGCCGCGGCCGCCAACGACCCGTGGCTGATCTCGGGCATCCAGCAGATGGCGTGAGCGCGCGTCAGCGGCGACTCGGCACGATCAGATACTTCGCTCCCGGGGCACGACGGCCGTAGCCGTCGATGACGTCGAGGTGCAGTGCCTCGGCGAGTAATCTCGCGCTCCTAGTGGCTCGCGAAGGTGGTCGTGAGTTCGTCGGCGACGCGCCGCTTAGGGCCTCCGTGCGCTCGGGCGGAAGCTACTGCAGGAACGGGAACACGAGCCAGCCGCCGATGCCCCACGCCATGCCGGAGTCGCGGACGAACTCGGTGGGGCCGGTGTCGAGGCCGCCGTAGAGATAGACCTGCTTGTGGGTCGTGCTGCCATGGCGGCGGTAGCTCGTGGCTTTTCGTGCGAGGGCCGCTTCCAGGCAGCCGAGGACCTGCCCGGCGAGGCGGCCGCCGCCGGTCGCGGCGATGGCGTCGGTCGGGTCGTCGACGAAGGTCGGCGCGCTCGACACGCAGACATGCGTCGCGCCGAGCCCTCTCAGCGACTCGGCCTCTTCGGGCTTTCGCACCACCTCGACCAGCGCGATGCCGTCCGCGAGGCAGATGCGGTCGAGCATCCGCCCGAGGTTCGACGCCGCGGCGGTATGGACCAGCGCCGTGGGGCCCTCGTGCCGCAGCGTCTCGATCATGCCGAGCGCGGTCAACGGATTGACGAAGCTCGATGCGCCGTCCGCGGCCGTCGCGTCGTCCGGAAGGAAGAGGCAGCTCGTCGCCGGGAGGCAGCGGTACTCGCCGTACATCCCGCCGCCGCCGAGCGCCGCGACGCGCTTGCCCATCAGGGATCGTGCGGCCGACGACGATCCGGTCGTACCACGGTCCCCGCGCCTTCGTTGCGCAAGGCAGCGACTGGTCCAGGCGACCCGCCACATCCTTCATCGCGGCGGCAGGCACGGTGCGGTCACGACCGGCCGGTCCGGAGTGCCCGATGCCCGCGCCGTGCGCAGGTCGGCCGGACCGAACAGGAGCCCGACGTCGGAGGGATCGATCGGCGCCGCCTCGATGCGGATCAGGACCTCGTCGGCCGCGGGCGCCGTCGCTGCGGATCAGCGAGCGCCGTTGCAGTCCGTTCGGTCCGCTCATCGTCTTCTCCGTGGTGTCGTCGCGAGGGCCGCGTCATGCGCGCGGCCGTGGCATGACGGGGCCGTGAGAACATCGACGTCATGGATACCGCATCGGCCTGGATGTTCGTCACGCGCTGGGGCAATTCGCTGTTGCTGCTGCCGACCGCGTCGTGCATCGGCATCGGCCTCTGGGCCGGGGGCGAACATCGGGTCGCAGCGCGCTGGGTGGCGTGCTTCGGCGGCGCCGTGCTGCTGGTGCTCGCGAGCAAGGTCGCCTTCCTGGGATGGGGCGTCGGCATCCGCGACCTCGACTTCACCGGCATCAGCGGTCACAGCACGCTCGCCGCGTCGGTGCTGCCGATGCTCGCCTGGTGGCTGACGCAGGAACGCTCGCCGGGCACGCGGGCGGTCGCGATCCGTGCGGCCATCGCGCTCGGCATCGTCGTCGGCGTCTCGCGCGTGCTGCTGTCGACCCATTCGTTGTCCGAGGTGACGGCCGGACTCGTGCTCGGTTCGCTCGTGGCCCGGGCCGTCATCCCGCATCGCACGGTGGCGAACGCGCACGCGCGCTATCGATGGGCCGTGGCCTTCGTGCTGCTGATCGCGGGTTGCCTGACCGGCGCCGGCAATTCCGACGAGGCGCACGGCTTCGTCGTCACGCTCGCGCTGCAGTTGTCCGGCCATTCCGCGCCGTACACGCGCGACATGCTGTGACGAGCGACACGGTCGTCCATGCGACGCTCTGAATACAGCGCTGTCGAACGGCTTCGTGCCGATGCGCCGATGCCACGGATCGTGCCTTGCGGCTTGCGCATCGATGACGACGTCGCCACCATCACGGCCTGACGCCGATCCCGCTTCGCGCTCGATCGGATTTTCCGGAGGAGCGCATGTGTCGCGCCTCGTTGCAACGAGGCGATGAACCATGCGGGCCGTCAAGGAGAAAGGATTCGCCGAAAGGCTCGGCCCCGGCCTCATCACCGGCGCGGCCGACGACGATCCGAGCGGCATCGCGACCTACTCGCAGGCCGGTGCGCAGTTCCGCTTCTCGCTGGTGTGGACGCTGTTCCTGACGCTGCCGCTGATGATCGGCATCCAGATGCTGTCGGCCCGCATCGGCTGGGTGACCGAACAGGGGCTCGCGACCAACATCGGCAAGCTCTGCCCGCGCTGGCTCACGGTCGCGCTGGTCGCGTTGCTGGTCGTCGCCAACACCATCAACATCGCCGCCGACATCGCGGCCATGGCCGATGCGGTCCGCCTGCTCGCGGGCGGCATCGAGCCGCTCTACGCGATCGGCTTCGGCGCGCTCTGCATCGCCACGCAGCTCTACTTCTCGTACGAGAGCACGGTGCGCATCCTGAAGTGGCTGACGCTCGCGCTGTTCGCGTACGTCGCGGTGATCCTCGCGGTCAACGTGCCGTGGCATCGGGCGATCGTCGAGTCGTTCCAGCCCTGGCACTTCTTCCCGGCCGGCGTCTCGATGACCGAGTACGCGTCGATCGTCGTCGCGGTGCTGGGCACGACCATCAGTCCCTACCTCTTCTTCTGGCAGGCATCGCAGGAGGTCGAGGACTCGCGCCGCAAGGCCGACTCGAGCGAGCTGCGACAGCATCCCCGCTACGTGGCCGAGCACCTGTCGCGCATCAAGCAGGACACCTGGTTCGGCATGACCTTCTCGAACGTGATCGCGCTGTGCATCGTGATCGCGACCGCGGTCACGCTGAACGAGCACGGCGTCACCAACATCCAGACCTCTGCCCAGGCGGCCGAGGCCCTGCGTCCGGTCGCGGGCGAGTTCGCGTTCTTCATCTTCGCGATGGGCATCGTCGGGACGGGGTTGCTCGCGGTGCCGGTACTGGCCGGCTCGGCGGCCTATGCGGTGAGCGAGCTGTTCGGCTGGAAGTCGGGCCTGTCGCAGGGCTTCCACGAAGCGCGAGGCTTCTATCTGATCATCGTCGCCGCGACCGGCATCGGGACCGGGCTCAGCATCCTCGACGTCGACCCGATCAAGGCGCTGGTCTGGAGCGCGGTCGTCAACGGCGTGATCTCGGTGCCGATCATGATCGTGCTGATGCTGATCGGTCAGTCGGAGGCGCTGATGGGGAAGTACACGATCAGTCGACGACATCGCTTCTTCGGCTGGGCGGCGACGATCGTGATGACGGTCGCCGTCACGGTGATGCTGGGAACGACCTTCTGGCCGGCGTGAACGGAAGCACGTTCCGCGCTCGCTTCCGTCCCTCGTCATGGATGTACCGCGGTACCGGCGTACCAAGGTATCGCCGAGCACAGCAAACACGCGCATGCGTTCGTCACGCCTCTCGAAATGTTGGCCAGCCGACGACGAAGACATTAGACTTCGATCCGCTGTGACAGCCGCGCCGCCATCCCATCGGGAAGACGGTGACGAAACCAAGAACATCCGGAGACGCAACATGCACATTCGCCAACGGCGCGGATCGGCCATTCCCTCGTCCTGCGTGCCGCGAGGCCGCACCCTTCGTTCGTCATCGCTCGTCGCCCTGCTCGCCGCTGCGCTTTCGGCATAGCTCGCGTTCCCGGCCTCGGCGGTCGGCGTGCGCTTCGACTTCTCGAGCACCGCGACCACGCCGTTCCCGAGCGATCGCTTCACCCGCATCGACTTCACGCAGAACACCTTCCGACGCGTGCAGTTGCCGAAGCCCGACTGCGCGGTGCGGCCGTCCGACTGCGCCGACATCGACGTCGTCAACACGCTCGACGGGTTCAACACGCAGCCGCGCATCACGGTGCCGTTCACCGGCGACATCGACCTGTCGACCGTGAACAGCGACACCGTCTACCTCGTCGCGCTCGGCGACACGCTCGACGGCAGCGGCTTCGGTCGCAAGGTCGGCATCAACCAGATCCAGTGGGACGCCGCCGCCAGGACGCTGGTGTTCGAGTCCGACCAGCTGCTCGACGAGCACACGCGCTATCTGCTGGTGGTGACCGACGGCGTCCGCGACAGCGGCGGTCGTCGCATCGAGACCAGCGGCTACGGCCGCTTCCGCGACGCGCCCAGCCGCGACGAGCAGAACGACCGCGACCTGATGGACTATCGCCGCGCGCTCGGCGACGGCGAGCGCGTGTCGCGGGACGTCACGCACATCGCCGCCCTGAGCCTGTTCACGACGCAGAGCATCAGCGCCGACCTCGCGAAGATCCATGCGCAGATCCGCTCGTCGCGTCCTGCGCCGATCAACTTCGTGATCGGCAACGGCGGCAGCGTGCGCGCCGTGTTCCCGGTCGCGACCACCGTCGCGATCCAGTGGAACCAGCAGACCGGCACGGCGCCGTCGTTCACCAGCACCTTCGTGCCGACGGCCGCGTTGAACGTGATCCCCGGCTCGGTCGGCCGCGTCGCGTTCGGCCGCTTCCGTTCGCCCGATTACGAGACGGCCGCGAAATTCATCCCGCCGACCGGCACGCTGTTCGGCCAGCCGCAGCAGCAGGGCACGAACGATCTGATCGTCGAGGTC
>CALMOR010000052.1 GCA_937872165.1 uncultured Burkholderiales bacterium
ATCGGCACGAGTGCGAGGAACGCCGCGTTCGCCTGCACGATCTTGCCGCCACGATCGGTGATGACCGTGGCGTCGGGCGACGAAGCGAAGTATTCGGCGAGGCCCCGCTCGCCGGCGGCCTCGCGGCTCTGTGCCCTCGAACGGCCGGTCGAGGCGTCGATGTGCAACATGAACACCGGCACGCCGTCCTGACGGAACAACGCGGCGACCGCGGTGACGCTGACGCCGTCCGCGAGCACGAGCGGGAACGAGTGCGCATCGGCGCCGACCATCAGGCCGTCGAGCTTCTTGGTCAGCACCGGTTCGCTGACGGCCCCGACGATCGTGCCGATCGGCGACCCGATCAGCGCGACGGCGGAGACTGCGAGTCGATGGCAGGCCGCCGGATTGGCTTCGAAGATGCGGCGGTTCGCAGCGTCGAACAGCAGGATCGCGTCGGACGACGAATGCAGTAGATAGCGATAACGGGTGTCGAGTTCGCGCAGCCGCGCATAGTCACGCTCGAGCGAGGCCTGGGCATCGAGCAGGCGCCGCTGGATGTCGGCGACCGGATCGACCGACGACGTCGCTCGATCCTTCGGGCCGCCTCGCGTCGCTGCCTTGGTGTTCTTCCCCATTCGTTGCGACCCGGACGTTGTTGACTGGAACCGGTGGTCACACCAACGTCTCCCGAGCCCGTCCGGTGACGGGGTCGTTGCGCGGATGTTCGAACCGGAGGGCCGGCACCGCGGACGAGCAACCCAGGATCAACGACGCGGTTACCGTCAGCCCGGGTTTACATCCAGGCTTGACGGGGCTCGCGCTTATCTCGAAGTTGGGGACCGGTCGAGCGGCGCGTGGCGAGCCGGAGAATAACTGTTTAATAGTTGCGGGATCAAATCCTGCTCGAGAACCTGCAGGAGGCACGCGAGATCCGCATCGTTCAGCGAAGTATCCCAGCGCTCGCGCGCTCGTTGCAGCGACGACGGCACCCGACCCACGAACCGGCCCGGCCGGGCCAGGCTGGATGCGCGCATGGCGCGCGTGACGTGAACATCGCCGACGGTCTCGTTGTATCCGAGCTGCTCGACCACATCGTCCATATCGATCTCCTCCGAAAGCATCCCGCAGGACCGCGCTATCTCGATGCCCGGTGCCGTGTGTCCGGCTTCCCTGGTTCGAGCGGTCCTGCTTCGAGCGTTCCGCCGGGTCTCTCCACCCGACGAGTCCGGATCTTCGTGAATGGCCCCGGGCGCAAGACTACGAAGCGCTAGGACGATGGACGACGGTGCAGACGGCGCCATTTAGCTCTTGATCTTTTTTTTTGTAAACGTCAATTTTTCGTGACGTCCATTTTAGTTGACAGTGGTGAGCGGGCTCGCTAGATTGGATGGCATGTTCCGCCCCGATCAGCCTCCTGCCGTCGCTGCACGTTTCGCAAGGACGGGCGAGCCGAAGGCGCAGGCGCTCTACAGCGAGGACGAGCGCGCGAGGCGCGACGGCACGCGCTGGACGCTCGTGCAGGGTGTCCTGGCACCGGCCCAGTTCCTCGTGTTCGCGGTGAGCCTCGTGCTCGTCGTGCGCTTCCTCGTGAGCGGCGAAGGGCACGAAGCGGCGGTCGCTTCGGTCGTCGTCAAGACGTGCGCGCTCTATCTCATCATGATCACCGGCTGCATCTGGGAGAAGGTGGTCTTCGGGCGCTACCTGTTCGCGCCGGCCTTCTTCTGGGAGGACGTGTTCAGCATGCTGGTGCTGACGCTCCACACCGCTTACCTGGTGGCGCTCTGCTTCGGCCTGCTCGACGACCGCCGGTTGATGCTGCTGGCACTCGTGGCCTATGCCACGTACGTGATCAACGCGACGCAGTTCATCGTCAAGCTGCGTGCCGCGCGACGCGGCGATGCCCGTCGCACGGCGCGCGACGAGGCGAGCGAATGGGTGGAGTGGGCATGAGCGCGGTGCCGCAGGCCGCGAGCCGCATTCCGCCGATCGTCGCGGCATCGTCGTCGGCGTCCGCGGGCTGCGGCGACGCGCCGGTCCTGCGCGAACGCGGGCAGCGCGAGGTGTTCTGCGGCCTGACCGGCATCATCTGGCTCCACCGGAAGATGCAGGACGCGTTCTTCCTCGTCGTCGGCTCGCGCACCTGCGCGCACCTGATCCAGTCGGCGGCCGGCGTGATGATCTTCGCGGAGCCGCGCTTCGCGACCGCGATCATCGACGAGCGCGACCTGGCCGGCCTGGCCGACGTGCACGACGAGCTCGATCGCGTGGTGGCGCGCCTGCTCGAGCGGCGACCCGACATCCGTACGCTGTTCCTGGTGGGCTCGTGCCCGTCCGAAGTGATCAAGCTCGACCTGTCGCGCGCGGCCGAACGACTGACGCGCGACTACATGCCGCGGGTGCGCGTGCTCAACTACTCGGGCAGCGGCATCGAGACCACCTTCACGCAGGGCGAGGACGCCTGCCTCGCCGCGCTGGTCCCGACGTTGCCGCGCGAGACGGAGCGCGACGGCCCGACGCTGATGATCGTCGGCACGCTCGCCGACGTCGTCGAGGACCAGTTCGCACGCCTCTTCGCGAGCATGGGCGTCGAGGCCCGCTTCTTCCCGCCGCGCCTGTCCCGCGCATTGCCCGACGTCGGCCCGGCGACGCGCTTCCTGCTGGCGCAGCCCTTCCTCGCGGACACCGCGCGCGCTCTCGAGGAGCGGGGCGCGGTGCGCCTAGCCGCGCCCTTCCCGCTCGGCTCCGAAGGCACCACGCGGTGGCTGAAGGCCGGAGCCGATGCGACGGGCGTCGCCGACGACGTCTTCGAGCGCGCGGTCGATGGCTCGCGCAATCGGGCGGCCACGTCGATCGCCCGGCAGCGCCTGCAGCTCGCGGACCGCAGCATCTTCTTCTTCCCCGATTCGCAGCTCGAGATCCCGCTCGCCCGCTTCCTGTCGCGCGAGCTCGGCATGCGTCTGGTCGAGGTCGGAACTCCTTACCTGCATCGCCAGCATCTCGCCGACGAGCTCGCGTTGCTGCCGGCCGGCACCTCGATCTCCGAGGGCCAGGACGTCGAACGACAGCTCGATCGATGCCGCGCCGCGCGGCCCGACCTCGTGGTCTGCGGCCTCGGCCTCGCCAATCCGCTCGAAGCCGAAGGCATGACGACCAAGTGGGCGATCGAGCTGGTGTTCACGCCGATCCAGGGGTACGACCAGGCCGGCGACCTCGCGGCGCTGTTCACGCGGCCGCTCGACCGGCGGGGCCGCCTGTCCGGCGACCGTCTCGTGGCCTGAACGACGACGCGATGCAGCTCACCCTCTGGACCTACGAAGGACCGCCGCACGTCGGCGCGATGCGGGTCGCGACGGCCATGCGCGACGTGCACTACGTGCTGCACGCGCCGCAGGGCGACACCTACGCCGACCTGCTGTTCACGATGATCGAGCGGCTGCCGCGGCGGCCGCCGGTCACCTACACGACCTTCCAGGCGCGCGACCTCGGCGGCGACACGGCCGAGCTCTTCAAGACCGCGGCGCGCGACGTCTACGAACGCTTCGCGCCGGCGGCGCTGCTGGTCGGTGCGTCGTGCACGGCCGAGCTGATCCAGGACGATCCGGGCGGACTCGCCCGCGCGTTGAACCTGCCGATCCCGGTCGTCGCGCTCGAACTGCCCGCCTACCAGAAGAAGGAGAACTGGGGCGCGGCGGAGACCTTCTATCAGCTCGTTCGCGCGATGGCCGGCCCGCACGTGCGGCCGCCCGGAACGCCGAGGGCCGCACCCGCCGCGGACCGGCGCCCGAGCTGCAACGTGCTCGGCGCCACCGCTCTCGGCTTCCGGCATCGCGACGACGTGCGCGAGATCACCGGCCTGCTCGGGCGCATCGGCGTCGACGTCTCGGTCGTCGCGCCCGCCGGCGCGGGCGCCGCGGACCTCGCCCGCCTCGGCGACGCGGATTTCAACGTCGTGTTGTACCCCGAGGTCGCGGGACAGGCCGCGCAATGGCTCGCCCGCAACTTCGGCCAGCCGTCGACGCGCATCGTCCCGATCGGCGCGACCGCGACCCGCGAGTTCATCGCCGAGGTCGCCGAGCTGGCCGGCATCGAGGTCCCGCACGAGGACCTCGACGCCTCGTCGCGCTCGCCGTGGTACTCGCGCTCGGTGGACTCGACCTACCTGACCGGCAAGCGCGTCTTCGTCTTCGGCGATGCGACCCACGCGATCGCCGCGGCGCGGGTCGCGTCGCTGGAGTTCGGCTTCGCGGTGGTCGGGCTCGGAACCTACAGCCGCGAATTCGCGCGCGACGTGCGCGAGGCGGCGAAGCTGTACGGCATCGAGGCGCTGATCAGCGACGACTACCTCGACGTCGAGGCGAAGGTGGCCGAACTGCAGCCCGACCTGGTCCTCGGCACGCAGATGGAACGTCACATCGCGAAGCGCCTGGGCGTGCCGTGCGCGGTGATCTCGGCGCCGATGCACGTGCAGGACTTCCCCGCGAGACATGCGCCCCAGATGGGCTTCGAAGGCGCCAACGTGCTCTTCGATACCTGGGTCCATCCGTTGATGATGGGACTCGAGGAGCATCTGATCGGCATGTTCCGCGGCGACTTCGAGTTCCACGAGGACGCGGCGCCGTCGCATCTCGGAAGCCGTGCGTCGGCCGCGGAGCGGAAGGAGGCGGCGGTCGCGCAAGCCGATCCCGACGAGGCCGAGGTCGCGAGCCCGTCGTCGCGGTGGACGCCCGACGCGGAGCGGGAGCTTCGCAAGATCCCCTTCTTCGTCCGCGGCAAGGCGCGTCGCAACACCGAGCGCTATGCCAGCGAGCAGCGCGTGCCGCTGATCACCATCGAGACGCTCTACGATGCCAAGGCGCACTTCAGTCGCTGAGGCGATGCCGTCGACGACGGCCTCGCAGCCGATGCGGGTCGTCATCGTCACGATGGACGGCCATCTGTCGAGCGCCGCGGCGCGTGCTCGTCGCGCGCTCGCGACGACGTTGCCCGACCTCGTGCTCGACGTGCATGCCGCGGCGACCTGGGGCGACGATCCCGCCGCGGTCGAACGCTGCCGCGTCGCCATCGGCCGCGCCGACATCGTGATCGCGTCGATGCTGTTCATGGAAGAGCACTTCCTGCCCGTGCTGCCCGCGCTGCAGGCGCGTCGCGATCATTGCGACGCGATGCTCTGCATGATGTCGGCCGCGGAGGTCACGCGGCTCACGCGCATGGGGCGCTTCGACATGGCGGCACCGGCCACCGGTGCGATGGCCTTCCTCAAGCGGCTGCGCGGCAAGCCGGCGAACGGCAGCGGCGGCAAGGCCACGGCCGGCGCCCAGCAGATGAAGACGCTGCGCATGCTGCCGAAGATCCTGCGCTTCATTCCCGGCACCGCGCAGGACGTGCGGGCCTACTTCCTGACGCTGCAGTACTGGCTCGCCGGGTCCGAGCGCAACCTCGCGAACATGGTCCACTTCCTGGTCGACCGCTATGCGGCCGGACCGCGGGAAGCGTTGCGCGGCGTCGGTCGCGTCGCCGAGCCGGCCGAGTATCCGGAGGTCGGCGTGTACCACCCGAAGATGCTTCGCGGTGACTCCGACCGCATGGCGGCGAGCCTCGACGCGCTGCCGCGCGTGGCGACCACCGGCAAACGCGGCACGGTCGGCCTTCTGCTGATGCGCTCCTACCTGCTGGCCGGCAACGCGGGCCACTACGACGGCGTCATCACGGCGCTGGAGGCGCGTGGGCTGCGGGTGATCCCCGCGTTCGCGACCGGGCTCGACCAGCGACCGGCGATCGAGTCCTTCTTCTTCGAGGACGGACGTCCGTCCATCGACGCGCTGGTCTCGCTGACCGGCTTCTCGCTGGTGGGCGGACCGGCCTACAACGACGCCGAGGCCGCGGAGGCCGTGCTGGTGCGACTCGACGTGCCCTATCTCGCGGTCACGCCCGTCGAGTTCCAGACGCTCGACCAGTGGCAGGAGTCGCCGCGCGGCCTCCTGCCGGTCGAGTCGACGATGATGGTCGCCATCCCCGAGCTCGACGGCGCCACCGGCTCGATGGTGTTCGGCGGCCGCATCGGCCGCGAGAACGGTGGCAAAGCCGATGCGGCAGACGCGGCCGACGCGCACGACATGCATCCGTGCATCGAGCGGGCCGACGCGCTCGCGGCGCGGGTCGGCAAGCTGATCGACCTGCGACGGTCCGAGCGTGCCGAGCGCAAGGTCGCCGCCATCCTCTTCAACTTCCCGCCGAACGCGGGAGCGACCGGCACCGCCGCCTTCCTGTCGGTCTTCGAGTCGCTCTTCAACACGCTCGTCGCGCTGAAGCGCGAGGGCTACACGGTCGACGTGCCGGCCTCGGTGGACGCGCTGCGCGAATCCATCATCGACGGCAACGCGGCCCGCTACGGCGCGATGGCCAACGTGCACGCGCGCATCCCGGCCGACGATCACGTGCGTCGCGAGAAGCACCTGAAGGAGATCGAGGCGCAGTGGGGACCCGCGCCGGGCAAGCAGCAGAGCGACGGCCGTCACCTGTTCGTGCTCGGCGAACGCTTCGGCAACGTCTTCGTCGGCATCCAGCCCGCGTTCGGCTACGAGGGCGATCCGATGCGGCTGCTGTTCGAGAAGGGCTTCGCGCCGACGCACGCGTTCTCGGCCTTCTACCGCTGGCTGCGGGAAGACTTCGGCGCGCATGCGGTGCTGCACTTCGGAACCCACGGGGCGCTCGAGTTCATGCCGGGCAAGCAGTCGGGGCTGTCGGGCGCGTGCTGGCCCGATCGCCTGATCGGAGACCTGCCGAACCTGTATCTGTATGCGGCCAACAATCCGTCCGAGGGCACGATCGCGAAGCGCCGCGCCGCCGCGACGCTGATCAGCTATCTCACGCCGCCGGTCGCGCAGGCCGGGCTCTACAAGGGCCTCGTCGATCTCAAGGACGCGCTGCAGCGGCATCGCGGCCTCGAACCGGAAGCCGTCGACGAACGCGCGGCGATCGCGGCGATGATCCAGGCACAGGCCGCGGTTCTCGACCTCGCGGAAGCCGCACCCGCGTGGACCGACGACGCCGACGCGCGCATCGTCGCGCTCGCCGAGCGGCTGATCGAAGTCGAATACACGCTGATCCCCTATGGCCTCCACGTCGTCGGCAGGACGCCGAGCGCGGCCGAACGCGCGGACCTGCTGATGTCGTGCGCCGACGCTTCGCACGGCACGAAGCTGTCGCGCGCGGTCGTCGACGCTCTCGTCGCCGGCGCCTCGACCGCCGACGCGATGACCGCGGGCGCGCTCGACGCGACGCCCGAGTCGCTCGCGCTGATCGACGAGCTGCGGAAGATCGACCGGCTGCTCGCCGAGGATCACGAGCTCGACGGCATCGTCCGCGCGCTCGACGGACGCTTCGTGCGTCCGTCGCCGTCGGGCGACCTGCTGCGCACGCCGGCGATCCTGCCCACCGGTCGCAACCTGCACGGCTTCGATCCGTTCCGCATCCCGAGCGTCTACGCGGTCGCGGACGGCGCGCATCAGGCCGAGCGGCTGCTCGCGAAGCACGCGGCCGACGGACATGCCTTCCCGGAATCGATCGCGATGGTGCTGTGGGGCACCGACAACCTGAAGAGCGAAGGCGGCCCAATCGCGCAGGCGCTCGCGTTGATGGGCGCGCGGCCGCGCTTCGACGGCTACGGGCGGCTCGCCGGCGCCGAACTGATCGCGCTCGACGCGCTCGCGCATCCGCGCGTCGACGTCGTCATCACGCTGTCCGGCATCTTCCGCGACCTGCTGCCGCTGCAGATCCGGCTGCTCGCCGACGCGGCGTTCCAGGCCGCGAGCGCCGACGAACCGCTCGAGCGCAACTTCGTCCGCAAGCACGCGCTGGCCCATCAACGCGAACACGGCGTCGATCTCGAGACCGCGGCGCTGCGCGTGTTCGGCAACGCCGAGGGCGCCTACGGCTCCAACGTCAGCAGCCTGATCGACAACAGCCGCTGGGGCGACGGCGACGAACTCGCGGAGACCTACAGCCGCCGCAAGGGCTTCGCGTACGGGCGGGCCGGTCGTCCGGTGCAGCACGCGGCGCTGCTCGGCAGCGTGCTGGCGGGCGTCGACCTGGCGTACCAGAACCTCGATTCGGTCGAGCTCGGCGTGACGACCATCGACACGTATTTCGACACGCTCGGCGGCGTCAGCCGCGCGATCCAGCGGGCCAAGGGCAAGGGCGCGGTGACCGCGCCGGTCTACATCGGCGACCAGACCCGCGGCGACGACGGCGGCGGCACGGTCCGCACGCTCGGCGAGCAGGTCGCCCTCGAGACGCGCACGCGGATGCTCAACCCGAAGTGGTACGAGGGCATGCTCCAGCACGGCTACGAAGGCGTGCGGCAGATCGAGGTCCACGTCACCAACACGATGGGCTGGTCGGCGACCACGGGGCAGGTGCAGCCGTGGGTGTACCAGCAGCTGAGCGAGACCTTCATGCTCGACCCCGAGATGCGCGATCGCCTCGCCAAGCTCAATCCGACCGCGTCGGCACGCGTGGCCAACCGGCTGCTGGAAGCGTCCGACCGGAATTTCTGGAAGCCCGACGCGCGGATGCTCGAAGCCTTGAGACGAGCCGGCGAGGAGCTCGAAGACCGTCTCGAAGGCGTCTTCGTCGAGACCCGATCGAACACCGAAGGAGCACCCGCATGACGATGGAAACGGAAGCGGCCGCCGTCGAGTTCCCCGAACTGCGACGCAGCATCGCGAGGCAGGTGGCTCGTGCCGACGGCGAGGGCAGCGTGCAGGTACGGCTCGATCCGTCCGTCAGGATCGGCAACGCCAAGGTGTTCGCGATCTACGGCAAGGGCGGCATCGGCAAGAGCACCACGTCGTCGAATCTCTCGGTCGCGTTCTCGAAGCTCGGCAAGCGCGTGCTGCAGATCGGTTGCGACCCCAAGCACGACTCGACCTTCACGCTGACCAAGAAGCTGATGCCGACCGTGATCGACGTGCTCGAGTCGGTCGACTTCCACGCCGAGGAACTGCGCGTCGAGGATTTCGTCTTCACCGGCTACAACGGGGTCATGTGCGTCGAGGCGGGCGGACCGCCGGCCGGCACCGGCTGCGGCGGCTACGTCGTGGGACAGACCGTCAAGCTGCTGAAGGAACACCACCTGCTGGAAGAGACCGACGTCGTCATCTTCGACGTGCTCGGCGACGTCGTGTGCGGCGGCTTCGCCGCGCCGCTGCAACACGCCGACCGCGCGCTGATCGTGACGGCCAACGACTTCGATTCGATCTTCGCGATGAACCGCATCGTACAGGCCATCGGTGCGAAGGCGAAGAACTACGACGTGCGCCTCGGCGGCGTGATCGCGAACCGCAGCGCGGCCACCGACCAGATCGACAAGTTCAACACGCGGATCGGGTTGAAGACGATGGCCCACTTCCCCGACCTCGACGTGATCCGCCGCAGTCGGCTCAAGAAGTCGACGCTGTTCGAGATGGAGCACTCCCCGGAACTCGAAGCCGTGCAGAACGAGTACCTGCGGCTCGCGGCCGCGTTGTGGCTCGGCACCGATCCGCTGATCTGCCAGCCGATGAAGGACCGCGACATCTTCGACCTGCTGGGCTTCGACTGAAGAGACGCGCCATGACCCACGCCACCTATCTCGAGCGTCGCGGAAAGATCGAGCACTACTTCGATCGCACGGCCGCGGAGACGTGGGCGCGGCTCACGTCGACCGCGCCGGTGAGCGGCATCCGCGCGACGGTGCGCGCGGGCCGCGACCGCATGCGGGCGACGCTGCTCGACTGCCTGCCGGACGACCTGCGCGGACGCCGCGTCCTCGATGCCGGCTGCGGTACCGGCGCGCTCGCGGTCGAGGCGGCGCGGCGTGGAGCCGACGTCGTCGCCGTCGACCTTTCGCCGACGCTGGTGCAGCTCGCGCGCGAGCGGGTCGCTCAGGACCCGTCCGCCGCTCGCATCGACTTCCGCTCCGGCGACATGCTCGACGCCGCGCTCGGGTCGTTCGATCACGTGGTCTGCATGGACTCGCTGATCCACTACCGCACCGCCGACATCGTCGACGCGCTCGCGCGACTGTCCGGCCGCACGTCGCGTTCGATCGTCTTCACGTTCGCGCCGAGCAACCTGCTGCTCGCGTCGATGATCACCGTGGGCCGGCTGTTCCCGCGGAAGGACCGCGCACCGTTCATCGAGCCGGTCGCCGAGGCGACGCTGCGCCGCTCGCTCGAGGCGTCGGCACCGCTCGCCGCATGGTCCGTCGCGCGCAGCACCCGCGTCGCGAGCGGCTTCTACACGTCGCAGGCCATGGAGCTGACGCGAGCATGAGCCTCTCCATCGCGCGCGTGTCCCGCCTCTGGACCAAGCTCGGTCCGGAGTTCCTGCCGTTCGCCGACGCGGCGAGCGATGCGTTGCCGTTGTCGCGCCTGCTGCGCCTGTCGCTGTTCCAGGTCTCGGTGGGGATGGCCACCGTGCTGCTGATCGGCACGCTCAACCGCGTGATGATCGTCGAGCTCGGCATGTCCGCGTGGCTGGTCTCGGCGATGGTCGGCCTGCCGCTCGTCTTCGCACCGTTCCGCGCGTTGATCGGCTTCCGCTCGGACACCCATCGCTCGGTGCTCGGATGGAAGCGCGTTCCTTACATCTGGCTCGGCACGATGGTGCAGTTCGGCGGCCTCGCGATCATGCCGTTCGCGCTGATCCTGATGTCGGGCGACAACCGCGGTCCGACGTGGCTCGGCGACGCGGCCGCCGCCTTCGCCTTCCTGCTGGTCGGCGCGGGCCTGCAGGTCACGCAGACCGCGGGCCTCGCGCTCGCGACCGACCTCGCCCCGGCCGACACGCGGCCACGCGTCGTGGCGCTGATGTACGTCGCGCTGCTGGCCGGCATGGTCGCGTGCGGCCTCGTGTTCGGCGTGCTGCTCGCCGACTTCAGCGAACTGAAGCTGATCCAGGTCGTGCAGGGCGCGGCGATGGTGACGATGGCCTTCAACCTGTTCGCGTTGTGGAAGCAGGAGCCGCGCGCGCCGTCGAACTTCACGAGGTCGACGCCGCGACCGCCGTTCCGCGCGACCTGGCAACGTTTCGCGGCCCACGGCAAGGCACGCCGCTTCCTCGTCGCGGTCGGCATCGGCACGGCCGCCTTCAACATGCAGGACATCATCCTCGAGCCCTACGGCGGCGAGATCCTCCACCTCGGCGTGAGCGCGACGACGACGCTCACCGCGCTGATGGCGATCGGCGCGCTGTCGGCGTTCGCGCTGTCGGCCCGGCTCCTCACGGGCGGCGCCGACGCGCATCGCATCGCGGCCTGCGGCGTGCTCGCGGGCCTCGTCGCGTTCTCGTGCGTGATCTTCGCCGAGCCGCTCGCGTCGCCCGCTCTCTTCCGCATCGGCGCGACCGGCATCGGCTTCGGCGGCGGCCTGTTCTCGGTCGGTACCTTGACCGCCGCGATGAACCTCGAAGCCGGCGGCCTCAACGGGCTCGCTCTCGGCGCATGGGGTGCGGTGCAGGCCACCTGCGCGGGCCTCGCGATCGGCTGCGGCGGCGCCGTCCGCGACCTCGTCTCGGCTCTCGCGGAGCGCGGCTTCTTCGGGACCGCGCTGACGAGTCCGGCCACCGGCTACAGCTTCGTCTATCACATCGAGCTGTACCTGCTGTTCGCCACGCTGATCGCGCTCGGCCCGCTCGTCCGTCGCAGTGGTGCACCGATCGAGGCGACCCCCACGACGCCGGTCTCGACCACGCCCGGGCCCTTCGGCCTCGCCGAATCGCCCCACTGAACACCGAACTCGCCACCGCATCCGCTCAGGAGGTCCTCATGCACACCGGTGCCATCACTCCCTACATCGACGTCGCACAAATCGTGCTGTACGTCTTCTGGATCTTCTTCGCGGGCCTGATCTTCTATCTCCATCGCGAGAACAAGCGGGAGGGTTATCCGCTCGAGATCGAAGGCCGGGGCCGCGTCATCGCCCAGGGCTTCCCGTCGATCCCGAAGCCGAAGACCTATCTGCTGCGCAACGGCGACATCGTCGTCACTCCGGATCCGCGACGCGACCAGCAGCCGGTGCTGGCCGCGACCGCGTTCGCGCGCCATCTCGGCTCCCCGATCGAGCCGAGCGGCGACCCGATGCTGGCCGGCATCGGCCCCGGTTCGTTCGCGTTGCGTCCCGACGTCCCCGACGTCACGGCCCACGATCGCGCGCGCATCGTGCCGCTGCGGACGGCCGGCACGATCGGCATCGACGGCAAGGACACCGACCCCCGCGGCCTCGAGGTCGTCGGCGTCGACGGCAAGGTCGCGGGCATCGTGGCCGACCTGTGGGTCGATCGCGCCGAGATGCTGTTCCGCTACCTCGAGGTACAACTCGCGGGCGCCGCCGCGGGCGCGCGGACCGTGCTGCTGCCGATGGGCTTCGCCCGCATCAAGCCGCGCTTCGTGCAGGTCGACTCGATCACCGGTGCGCAGTTCGCGTCGGTGCCGCTGACCCGCTCCGGCGAACAGATCACGATGCTCGAGGAGGAGAAGGTGATGGCCTACTACGGTGCCGGCACGCTGTACGCGACCGCCGGCCGCTCGGAGCCGCTGCTGTGAGGGCCGTCGTCGGTGCGGCGACCGGGACCGATCGGACGGTCCATCGGCAGGCGACCCATCGCCATACATCGCACGAGCACGAGCACGAGTTCGAGCCGCAGCCCGGCCTGCCCGAAGCGCTGCCGGCCGGCGAGCACGTGCTGTGGCAGGGCGCGCCCGACTGGCGCGTGCTGGCCCGCGAGTGCTTCCATGTACGCAAGCTGATCGTCTACTTCACGATCCTCGTCGCATGGCGCATCGCCACCGTGGTCTCGAGCGGTGCCGGTCCCCGCGAAATCCTGCTCGCGAGCGCGATGGCGCTCGGCCTCGCGGCGACCGCGCTCGGCCTCGTGACGCTGATGGCGTGGATGTCGGCGCGGACCACCGCGTACACGATCACCGATCGGCGGGTCGTGATGCGCGTCGGCATCGTGCTCAGCGTCACGTTCAACCTTCCGTTCGCGAAGGTGGAATCGGCGGGCCTGCATCGCCTGCCGGACGACCACGGTGACATCGCGCTCGCGCTCGACGCCCGGAACCGTATCGCCTTTCCGCATCTGTGGCCGCACGTCCGCCCGTGGCACGTCGCGCGCACGCAGCCGAGCCTGCGCTGCGTGGCCGACGCGAGTGCCGTCGCCGACCTGCTGACCGAAGCGTGGCGCGAAGTGCGCAGCGATGTCCCGGTCGAGATCGCCGCTCCGGTGCGCGGACCGGCGCCGCTGCGCCTCGTGTCGCGCACACCGGCCCGCGAGTCCCGCATGGACCTCGCACGAACCGCCTGAACCGTTCCGATCGGATCTCCAATGGACGCCACCGCCGCACCCGGATCGACACCTCCCTCGCTGCGCCTGCCGCTGATGGCGTTGGGCGGGCTCGTCGTCGCCAGCATCGCGGCCACGGCGGCGGTGCGGCTCTCGGGCATGTCGATCCACGAGCCCGACGCGCCGGTACTGATGAAACGTGCCCTGCAGTTCGACGATCGCAGCGACGGCGGCATCGACGTCTTCGACGCGACCACGCACCGGCGCATCGAGACCGTGACCGGCCAGGCGGGCTTCGTGCGCGGCACGCTGCGCGGCCTCGCACGCGAACGCCGTCGCGCCGGCATCGGCGCGTCCGCGCCGTTCGACCTGATCGCGCACGTCGACGGTCGCCTGACGCTGGTCGACCCTTCGACGACCCGTCGCGTGGACCTCGAGTCGTTCGGACCGACCAACATGGCCGACTTCGCGCACCTGCTGCGCGACGACGTCGCCGCATCGCGAAGGAACTGACCATGCCTACCCAGGACGCCATCGCGTCGGCGGACGACGTGAGCCGTCGCGCCCATGCGAACACGCTGCTGAGCCCGAAGTTCTACAGCACCGACTACACGGCGATGGACCGGCTCGACGTGAACCCGGTACGCGCCGAGTGGGACGCGATGCTGAAGGAGTACGAGGGCGACAACAACATCGACCACTTCCAGCGCACGCCCGAGTTCGCCGCCGAGGCGGCCGCGTTGCCGGACGAGCTGCGCCAGGAATTCCTCGACTTCCTGATCAGTTCGATCACGTCGGAGTTCTCGGGCTGCGTGCTGTACAACGAGATCCGCAAGAACGTCGACAACCCCGACATCAAGAAGCTGATGACCTACATGACGCGCGACGAGTCGCGGCACGCGGGCTTCATCAACCAGTCGTTGAAGGACTTCGATCTCGGCGTCGACCTCGGCAACCTCAAGCGCACGAAGGCGTACACCTACTTCAAGCCGAAATACATCTTCTATGCGACCTACCTGTCGGAGAAGATCGGCTACGCGCGCTACATCACGATCTACCGGCAGCTCGAGCGCCATCCCGACAAGCGCTTCCATCCGATCTTCAAGTGGTTCGAGCGGTGGTGCAACGACGAATTCCGCCACGGCGAATCGTTCGCGCTGATCATGCGGGCCGACCCGAAGCTGGTGTCGGGACTCAACGTCTGGTGGATCCGCTTCTTCCAGCTCGCGGTGTACGCGACGATGTACGTCCGAGACCACACGCGTCCCACGCTCCATCGCGCGATGGGCCTCGATCCCGAGGCCTACGACTACACCGTGTTCCGCATCACGTCCGAGATCTCGAAGCAGGTCTTCCCGGTCACGCCCGACATCGACAACCCGGCGTTCCGGCGCGGCCTCGAGCGGCTGTTCGCGATCAGCAGCGCGATGGCGGACGCGAAGGCGCGCGGCGGTCTCGTCGGCAAGCTGCGGCGCGCCGGCCTCGCGCTGTCGGGCGTGGCGACCTTCGCCCGGCTCTATTTCCTGCCGGTCGTGCGCCACGACCTGCCCGCGCGCATCCGCATGGAAGCGGCCTGGTAGTCGCGCCGCCCGCACCGATGACCTCGTTCGTGCTGCCGCTGGCGTTCACGCTCTTCGTGTGGTGGTTCAGCACGGGGCTGATCCTGTACCTCGACGGCCTGCCCCGCTCCACCTTCAAGTGGACCTTCGCGGGCGCTAGCGCGACGTGCGTGCTCGGCTTCTTCGGGCTCGCCGCGTCCGCTTCGCAGACCACCGTGGCTTCGGCCTATTGCGGCTTCACCTGCGCGCTGCTGATCTGGGCATGGCAGGAGGTGGCGTTCCTGCTCGGCTACGTGACGGGGCCGAGGCGCATCGCGTGCGACGCGAGCGCGACCGGCTGGACCCGAGCCGGCATCGCGCTTCAGACCATCCTGCACCACGAGTTCGCGCTGCTGCTGCTCGCCATCGGCGTGCTGGGCCTGACGTGGAACCAGCCGAACCGGACGGGCTGGTGGACCTTCGCCGTGCTCTGGGCGATGCGACAGAGCGCGAAGCTCAACGTCTTCCTCGGCGTCCGCAATCTCGGCGAGAACTTCCTGCCGAGCCATCTCCACTACCTGAAGAGCTACTTCACGCGGAAGCCGATGAATCCGCTGCTGCCGATCTCGGTCGTGGTCTCGGCCGCGATCGTCGTTCCGATCTGGCAGGCGGCCGGTGCGCCGGCTGCGTCGGGCTTCGAGGCGACGTCCTTCTCGCTGGTGGGTTCGCTCCTCAGCCTCGCGATCCTCGAGCACCTCCTGCTGGTGCTGCCGCTTCCATCGGAAGCGTTGTGGAAGTGGGGCCTGCGCTCGCGCCACTGACGAAGGCAAGCCTCGTCAAGCGTCGAGGCCCGTAAAGCGCAGCTCTCTGACAGGGGAGTCAGCCTGCGCCGGATGCGACCGGAGCCGGGCGGTCGCTAACGTCCACGCTCCACTCGGACCAAGAGCCGGTACGGCCATCGAGCCACGATGACGACGTGCCCTCGGAGGAGATATCCCTTGATGCGCACCTCGACCCGCTCGATCGGCCTGATGCTCGGCTGCCTCGCCCTGCCACTGGCCGCGGTGGCCGCGACGAAGCCGACGTCGGCGCCGACGTCCGCATCCGCCACCGCGTCCGGCGATCCTGTCGCCCGCGGCGAATACCTGTCGAAGGCGGCCCACTGCAACGCCTGCCATTCGCGCGAGGGCGGCCCCGCCTATTCGGGCAACGTGCCGCTGAATTCGCCGTTCGGCGTGCTCTATGCGCCCAACATCACGCAGGATCCGACGACCGGCATCGGGAACTGGACGGAGAAGGAGTTCGAGGGCTCGTTGCGTCGCGGGGTCGGCAAGGACGGCCAGTACCTGTACCCGGCGATGCCCTACATCGAATTCACGAAGATCAGCGACGACGACATCCACGCGCTGTGGGCCTACTTCCGCACGATCAAGCCGGTGCGCGAGGAGACGAAGAAGAACGAGATGAAGTTCCCGTTCAACGTCCGCGTCGGCATCGCCGGCTGGCAGGCGATGTACTTCAAGCAGGGTCGCTACGCGAACGACCCGTCGCAATCGGCGCAATGGAATCGCGGCGCCTATCTCGTGCAGGGCCTCGGGCACTGCGAGGCCTGCCACACGCCGACCAACGTCGCGATGGCGCCGAAGAAGGGCGAGGCGCTGCAGGGCAACGTCATCGATCACTGGTTCGCGCCCGACATCAGCGGCGGCCAGTTTTCGGGGATCAAGGACTGGAGCGTCGAGCAGCTCGCGACCTACCTCAAGCAGGGCCACAACGACAAGAACGAAGCCGCGGTCGGGCCGATGCAGCAGACCATCGACCTCGGCACGAGCCAGCTCAGCGACGCCGACGTCACCGCGATCTCGGTCTACCTGAAGAACCAGGTCACGACGACGGCCGATCGCGAACCGAAGACGAAGCATCCGGTCACCGCGATCGAACGCGCCAGCGGCAAGGCGATCTTCGCCGACAACTGCGCGAGCTGCCACGGCAACGACGGCAAGGGCGTCGCCGGCATCGCGCCGTCGCTCGTGGGTGCGGCGTCGGTGGCCGGCAAGGAACCCGAGACGGCGCTGCGCGCGGTGCTGCAGGGCTTCGAGCCGCACGGACAGTGGGGCGTGATGCCGTCCTTCGCCCAGGTCTTCACGCCGCAGGAGGTATCGGACGTCGTCAACTACGTGCGGACCGCCTGGGGCAACGCCGGCGCCGGCAGCAGCGTCACGCCGTCGCAGGTCACGCGGCTCGCGCGCTACTCGGACCTCGGCGGCGCGAAGGTCGAGTCCGCGCTGGTCTGTCCGAGCGCTCAGGCGACCGCGCTAGACGCGATGACGCTCGCACAGGTCAAGGCACTGGCCGACGATACGCAGCCGCAGGCCGCGACCGACAAGCTGGTGCGCGACTATCGCTCGCGTCATCCGAAGGTCGGGACCACCGACATCGTCACCACGATCTCGGGCGCCTACTGCCGCGACGTGATGGCGACCAGCAAGGGAACGCTGGCCGATCGGCAGAAGCGTTACGTCGCGTTCACCGGCACCGTCGCGCAGGCCGTGTCGACGACCCGCTAGTGTCCTGTCCCGTTAATACGGGTACAGAGACGCGGGAGTTTTTCGAGGATCGAGCTGGCAGTCGCGGTCCA
>CALMOR010000053.1 GCA_937872165.1 uncultured Burkholderiales bacterium
CCAGGCGCTGCTCGCCTACCAGAAGGGCGATCACCCGACCTTCGGTCGCGGCAACGCGGTGATGGCCGCCCAGGCCAAGCCGCTGTCGGCGAGAGAGATCGAGGACATCGCGTCGTTCCTCGCCAGCCTGCCTCCGTCGCTGGTGCTGAAGCGCTGACCGGATCGGCGCTCGCGACGACGGCCGCTTTCGCGGCCGTTTTCCATCGTGCGTCAGGGCCGGACCGGACGCGGTCCCCGCGCGCGCCGCTCGACGCAACGGACGTAGGACTCGCCGTCGGGCGGAGCGGCATTGCGCTGCGCGGTCCACAGCATCTCGCCGAGGCACTCCATCGCTTCGTGGTGCGCGTCGTGCAGTGAACCGGTCGTGCGGGTCAGGCGCTCGACCGCGGCCCTGATGCCGGGCGGCTGATCGATCGCGAGCTGCTCGGCGATCGACAGATGCATCGACAGGTGGAGGAACGGATTGGGCGCGCCTTCGCGCGGCTCGTAGGCGTCTGGCTCGCCGTCGGCCACCGGCGCGAGGGCAGGGAGGTATTCGGGATGCTGCTCGATCCAGTCGCCGGCGATCGCCTCGAGCGGCGTCAGCACCGCGCCGTCGCGCTTCTTCGTCAGGAGGTCACGGAAGAAGCGACGGACTTCGTCGCGGGACGGGTTGAACATGCGGAGCTCCGAGGGGTGAGGGCCGGCGCCCCAGTCGCGGGAACGTGGGCCTGCGGTCGCGACGACCGTGCGCGATCAGGCGACGAGACCGGCGATCACGAAGGCCGCCGCGGCGGCGGCGGCACCGATCGTCAGCGTCTGCAGCGCCGACACGACCGGTCGCGTGCCGGTGAAGACGCCCTTGAACCACCCGAAGCCGAAGAGGGCGGCGAGCGTCACCACGATCGACACCGTCAGCGCGTGGTTCACGTCGCGTTCCAGCAGATACGGCGCCAGCGGCACGAAGCCACCGACCACATAGGCAGCCGCGATCGTCGCGGCGCTGCGGCCGGCACGACGCGGGTCGGGTTCCTCGAGGCCGAGCTCGAAGCGCATCATGAAGTCGCGCCATCGTTCCGGGTGGCGTTCGAGCGCCGCGATCAGCGGAGCGGTGTCCTCGGGCGATACGCCGTAGGCTCCCATAATCTCGACGATCTCGCGGCGCTCGTGCGCCGGCTTCTCGACGATCTCGACCTCCTCGCGACGCCTTTCGGCGGCGTAGTGGTCGCGCTCCGCGCGCGCCGCGAGGTAGCCGCCGAGACCCATCGCGATAGAGCCGGCCGCGATTTCCGCGAGACCGGCGGTGACGATCAGCGTCGTGCCGCCCGTCGTCGAGCCGTCGAGCGCACCGCTGATGCCCGCGGCCAGCGCGAAGGGGACGGTGAGGCCGTCGGCCATCCCGAGCACGAGGTCGCGAACGGTCTCGCTGCCGCGGAAGTGACGCTCCGCGTGCGGTGCGGAGGCCAGGCGATGCGGCGTCGATTCGAGGCGTCCGGTATCCATCGGTCGATTCTACCAATCGTGGGACGAAGCCCGTCGACCGGGTCGGATCTCGTCGACGCCCTTCGTGTCGCGATGTCGTCGTCATGCGACCGGAGGCGGCGTCTTCGGCCGATAGGGGCACAGGTCGGCGACGACGCAGCGCCAGCACTCGGGCACCCGGGCCCTGCACACGTAGCGGCCGTGCAGGATCAACCAGTGATGGGCGCCGAACAGGAAGGCCGCGGGCACGGCCTTCATCAGCTTCGCCTCGACGATGGAGACGGTCCTGCCGCGCGCGAGGCCGGTCCGGTTGGCGACGCGGAAGACGTGGGTGTCGACCGCCAGCGTGTGCTCGCCGAAGATCACGTTGAGGATCACGTTGGCGGTCTTGCGTCCTACGCCCGGCAGCGCCTCGAGGGCCACGCGGTCCTGCGGCACCTCGCCGCCGTGTCGTTCGATCAGCAGTCGGCTCATCGCGACGACGTTGCGCGCCTTGGTCCGATAGAGACCGATGGTGCGGATGTAGGGTTCGATGCCGTCGACACCCATCGCGACGATCGCGCCGGGCGTGTTGGCGATCGGGAACAGCTTCGCCATCGCCTTGTTGACCGAGAGGTCGGTCGCCTGCGCCGACAGGATCACGGCGACCAGCAGTTCGTAGGCAGACGCGTAGGACAGCTCGGACGTCGGCGACGGGTTGGCGGCCTGGAGGCGGGCGAAGAACGTCTCGCGGTCGGCGGGCTTCATGCGCGGCCCATGCGGCGCGCCGCCGCGCGTGCGATCGCGGCCTCGATGATGGCCTGCTTGCGCGACACGACCGGCATCACCGGCTTCGCGACGTCGTCGCGGCGCCGCGCGAGCCGTGCGCGGCGGGCATCGTGACGCCGTCGCGCCTGCGCCGCCTGCGCGTCGTCCCACGAGAAATCCGCCGCGACCATGCGGATGCAGTCGACCGGGCACGGCGGCAGGCACAGCTCGCATCCGGTGCAGAGCTCGGTGACGACGTCGTGCATGCGTTTCGCGCCGCCGACGATGGCGTCGACCGGACAGGCCTGGATGCACAGCGTGCAACCGATGCAGAGCGCCTCGTCGATCACGGCGAGCGCGAGCGGCTTCGTCGCGCCGCGGGAACGATCGAGCGGCACGACGGCGCGACCGACGACCGCCGCGCTCCGGGCGACGCCGTCCTCTCCTCCCGGTGGACAACGGTCGATCTCCGCCGCTCCGCTCGCGATCGCCGCCGCATAGGGGCGGCATCCGTCGTAGCCGCACTGGCGGCACTGCGTCTGCGGCAACACCGCGTCGATGTCGTCGATCCGCGCGCCGCTCATGCGTGCCGCCCGCGACCTAGGCGTGCTTGCGGACGAAGTCGTGGATCTTCGGATAGATCACCTTGCGCCACCGCGAGCCGCTGAAGATCCCGTAGTGGCCGCATTCGGGCGCGGTGAAGTGCTGCTTCATCGCCTTCGGGACGCCGCTGCAGAGCCCGTGCGCGGCCTCGGTCTGACCGCTGCCCGAGATGTCGTCGAGCTCGCCCTCGATGGTGAACAGCGCGACGGTCCTGATGTCCGCCGGAACCACCTTCTCCCCCTTGACGACCCAGGTCCCGCTGGCGAGGGCCCGTTCCTGGAACACGGTCCTGATCGTGTCGAGGTAGTACTCGGCCGGCATGTCGAGCACCGCGTTGTACTCGTCGTAGAACTTGCGATGGAAGGCCGCGTCCTGTTCGTCGCCGCGGACCAGCTGGAGATAGAAGTCGTAGTGCGAGTTCATGTGGCGGTCGGGATTCATCGCGACGAAGCCGGCGTGCTGCAGGAAGCCCGGATAGACGTCTCGCAGGTAACCGGGGAAGTTGGCCGGCACCTTGTAGATCACGTTGTTCTCGAACCAGCTGAACGGCTTGGTGGTCGCGAGGTGGTTGACCTCGGTCGGGCTCTTCGACGTGTCGATGGGGCCCCCCATCATCGTCATCGTGCGGGGTAGCTTCGGGTCGTCGTGCGACGCCATCAGCGAGATGGCCGCGAGCACCGGCACCGTGGGCTGGCATACCGAGATCACGTGCACGTCGGGACCCAGGTGCCGGATGAACTCCTGCACGTAGGCGATGTAGTCGTCGAGATGGAAGGGACCTTCGCAGACCGGCACCATGCGCGCGTCGGACCAGTCGGTGATGTAGACGTCGTGCGCGACGATCAGCTGGCGCGCGGTGTCGCGCAGCAGCGTCGCGTGATGCCCCGACAGCGGCGCCACCAGCAGAACCTTCGGATCGGCCGGGCGCTTCGCGAGCCGCTTCGTGAAGTAGCGCTCGAAGTGCAGCAGCCGGCAGAAGGGCTTCGCGAGCTCCACCTTCTCGAGGACCGGAACCTCGACGTCGTCGACGACCGTCGAGTGGATGTCGAAGGCGGGCTTCTCGTAATCCTTGTTGATGCGATAGAAGAGTTCGTAGCCGGCCGCCATGCGGTTCGCGAACGGCATGTACGACAGCGGGCTGCCGGGACTCGAGAACATCTGCGCCCCGGCCGCGGCGAAGGCCGTCATCGGATTGAGCATCGCGCGCTGCATCTCGTGCAGTTGGTAGAGCATCGGGTTCCTTTGGGGGACGACGGGGCAGGGACCCGGCGAGTCCCGGATTATCCGTTGTCGCCGGAAACGCCGGCAAGCGGCGACCGGACGGTCGCGGCTAGGACTACCAGAAGTTCTCGGTGATGTATTGACCGGGGGTCTCGCGACGAACCGGCGTCATGCCGCGTTCGCCGAGAAGCGCCCGCACCTCCCTGATCATCGACGGATTGCCGCAGACCATGAGTCGCGAATCCTCCTTCGAGAGGTCGAGACCGACCGACCGTTCGAGCCGGCCGTCGCCGATCAGCGTCGTGATGCGGCCGCGCGACGGCGGCGCCTCGTCGTCGACCGCCGCGGTCAGCGTCGGGACGTAGTGCAGCCGTGCGCGACCTTCGAGCGGACCGGTCATCGCCTCGATCTCGGCGCGATAGGCGAGCTCCGCGGGACGACGCACGCTGTGCACGAGAACGATGTCCTCGTAGCGTCGCCGGAGCGCGGGGTCCGCGAGCATCGAGCGGAACGGCGCGATGCCGGTCCCGGTCGCGAGCAGCCACAGGTGGCGCCCACCGTCGAAGCGGTCGGTCCGCAGGAAGCCGTAGACGGTCGGATCGACCCGGATCGCATCGCCGACCCGGCAGCGCGACAGCGGCCGGGTGAACGGTCCGTCGGGCACGACGATCGAATAGAACTCGAGGTGGTCGGCGGTCGCCGGCGACGCGATCGAGTACGCGCGCCAGACCACGAGGCCGTCAGCACCGGGCAGTCCGATGCGCACGAACTGTCCGGGCGCGAACGCGATGCCGTCGGGCCGGACGGTGCGGAACGAGAAGAGGTGAGGAGCCCAGTCGTGTCGCCAGGTGACGGCGCACGCGATGGAGCGGTCTTCTGCGCTCACGCCGCGGCTACTTCTCCAGGTACTGGAGCTTGCCCTCGACGTCCTTCCACTGGTCGGCGTCGGGGAAGTGCGGCTTCATCCGCGTGATGCTCGGCCAGCCCTTCGACAGTTCGACGTTGAGCTCGATGAAAGCCTTCTGGTCCTCGGGCACATCCTCCTCGGCGTAGATGGCGTTGACCGGACATTCGGGAATGCACACCGCGCAGTCGATGCACTCGTCGGGATCGATCGACAGGAAGTTGGGTCCCTCACGGAAGCAGTCGACGGGGCAGACGTCGACGCAGTCGGTGAAGCGGCACTTGATGCAGGATTCGGTGACGACGTGCGTCATGCGGTGACTCCGGGAATCGACGGCGGGGTGGTGCTGATCAGGGCGCGCATTCTACCGCAGCGACCCGCTTCTCCGCAGAGGCAAAGCGGGGGAGGAACCGCACCGTCGCCTATAATCCCGCACTGCTTTCCGGGCGCACCGAACCCCTTCGCTGCACCGAGATCATGCCGATCAATCTCCCGATCCTCCTGACGTGGCTGCGCATCGTCCTGATCCCGCTCGTGGTCGGCGTGTTCTTCCTGCCCGATGCATGGATGAGCGGCGCGCAGAAGAACGTCACCGCCACCGTCGTCTTCGTCGTGGCGGCACTGACCGACTGGCTCGACGGCTGGCTCGCGAGACGGCTCGACCAGACCTCGAGCTTCGGTGCCTTCCTCGACCCGGTCGCCGACAAGCTGATGGTCACCGCGGCGCTGATGATCCTGCTGCAGCTGAGCCGCATCAACGCGCTGGTCGCGCTCGTCATCGTGGGCCGCGAGATCGCCATCTCGGCGCTGCGCGAATGGATGGCGCAGCTCGGCGCCGGCAAGAGCGTGGCCGTCAACTGGCTCGGGAAGATCAAGACCATCGCGCAGATGGTCGCGATCCCGATGCTGCTCTACGACGACCGGTTCGTCTTCTTCGACTCGCACTACCTCGGGACCTGGCTGATCTGGGTCGCGGCGCTGTTGACCGTGTGGTCGATGGGCTACTACATGCGCAGGGCCTATCCGCGCATCCTCGCCCGCACGCGCCGGCCGAAGCGCGGACGACGCTTCACGCGTCACGTCACCCACGTCGAGCCGCCGTCCCGTTGAACGGCTCCCCGTGACGCGTCGTTTCGCGCTGATCCCGGCAGCCGGAGTCGGCTCGCGTGCCGGTACCCCGATTCCGAAGCAGTACCTGCCGATCGCGGGCGTGCCGATGATCGTGCGGACGATCGCGGCGTTCGCGGCCGTCCCGGCCATCGAATCGATCACGGTGGTCGTCGCCGAGGACGACGAACGCTTCGATGCGCTGGCGATCGACCCTTCGATCCTCGATCGCGTCCGCGTGGTCCGCGTCGGTGGCGCGACCCGCGACACGACCGTCTCGAACGGCCTCTCCGCGCTCGCCGGCACCGTGGACGCCGACGACTGGATCCTCGTCCACGACGCCGCGCGCTGCGGCATCACGCCGTCGCTGATCGAGTCGCTGATCGAGCGCATCGGAGACGACGAGGTGGGCGGCCTGCTCGCGATCCCGCTCGACGACACGGTCAAGCGCGGCGACGGGTCGGTGCCGTCGATCGCCGCGACCTCGACCGGAACCGTGAGCGCGGCCCCGACCCCGACCCCCACCGCGTCGGACGGGTCCGCTCGCG
>CALMOR010000054.1:0-1949 GCA_937872165.1 uncultured Burkholderiales bacterium
GCTGGTGCCGGGCTTCCCTGCCGTCCAGTTCGCGCTGCTCGCGTGCGGCCTCGTCGCGATCGGCAACTTCCTCTCGCGGCAGCGGCGCAAGGCGGAGGCGCAAGTGATCTCGAAGCCGATCAAGTCGCTTCAGCGCGAGGGCGGCAAGGGCGACGCGCCGTCGATCCTCCAGCAACAGCCCGCCTTCTCGCGACCGCTGGCCGTGCGCATGTCGCTCGCGATGGCGCACCTGCTCGATGTCGGTCGTCTCGACGACGCCCTCGACGTCGAGCGCAACCGGTTGCAGGCCCAGCTCGGCCTGCCGTTCCCCGGCATCAGCATGTGGGTGTCCAAGGACATGACCGACCTTTCGTTCGACGTGCTGCTCAACGACGTGCCGCTGTGTCAGGCGGTCGTTCCGGGCCGGTCCCTGATGCTGGTCGATCCGGCTTCGCCGCTAGCCGACGGCGCTGCCCGTCACGGCCCGTTGCTCGGCCAGGAGGACTCGCTGTGGCTCGATCCCACGGCCGTGACGGCGGCGGACCGTCACCGGTGCCTCGATCTCGAGGAGCTGCTGGCTCGTCAGGCGATGCTGCTGCTGCGCACGCACGCCCACCTGTTCATGGGCGTGCAGGAGCTGCAATGGGTGATCGACAAGGCCGTCGTCGACTACCCGGGCCTCGTCGCCGAGGTCCAGAAGATCATGCCCAACCAGCGCATCGCCGAAGTGCTGCGTCGCCTGCTCGAAGAGCAGGTCCCGATCCGCAACGTGCGCGGCATCTTCGAGAGCCTGATGATCTGGGGGCCGAAGGAGAAGGACATGTTGCTGCTGACCGAATACGTGCGCGGCGACCTCGGACGCTATCTGGCCTTCGAAGCGTCGGGCGGCGAGAGCTTCCTCCATGCCGTGCTCCTCGACCCGAGCGTCGAGCAGGCCATCCGTCAATGCATCAAGCCCACGCCGGCCGGCAACTTCCTGGCGATGCCGCCGGAGCAGTCCGCGGCGATCACCGATCGGGTGATCGAGCTCGTGGACCAGTTGGCCGGGCGCGAGATGGCGCTCGTGACGTCGATGGACATCCGTCGTTACGTCAAGAAGATGATCGAAGCGCGCATCGGCTGGCTCAAGGTCTATTCCTATCAGGAGCTCGGCAGCTTCGTCGAGCTGCGCTCGGTGGGCCGCGTCAACGTCTGAGCCGCGGACGTTCGCGCGCGACGGGGCGGGAGTAGACGCGATGGACCACGAGGTGCGACGCCCGAAACGGATCGGCCCGCTCGAAGGCCCCGAGCCGCCGCCCACGCCGCCGAGACCACGACAGGCCGAGCGTTTTCAACGCGCGATGAACGGACGCCGAGCGGAGCCGTCGCTCGAACGGAGCGCGTTCGCCGTCGTCCGACGCGGACGCTCGTCGGTCGCGCGGCGCAGCGAGGCGCCCGATGGCGTACGGTCGTTCGACGACGGTCCCGTCGCCGTCGAACGATGCGAGGAATCTGCCGACGACACCGGGCCCGGCGCCGTCGAACGACCGGCCGAACGTGCTCCACCGGTGATCCGCGGCGATCCGGCTCACGGGCCGCTCGAGGAGATCCCCGACGATGCCCTCGGGCCGCGGGCCGACGACCTCCCGTCTTGGGTTCCGGACCTGGTCCACGCGATCGTCCTCCTCACGGCGCGGATGGATCCCGACATGCAGGCCTGGTCGGTGTCGATACCGATCGATGCGCGACGCCTGCCCGAGACCGAGCTGCACCTGTCGCTTTCGCAACATCGCCTCTCGCTTCGCTTCTCGACACAGTCCTCGCTCGCCCTCCGCCTACTGTCCACGCATCGTGCCGCGCTCGCGACGGAACTCGAACAGGCGCTGACCGGTGACCGCGAGATCTCGATCGAAGTGACATGAATGCGCCCGCGGAAACATCGCTGTCTTCGCCATCGCCGCGATCGCTCGATCCCGACGGGGCATCGAGCG
>CALMOR010000054.1:1959-5525 GCA_937872165.1 uncultured Burkholderiales bacterium
CCGTTGCGGTCCCTCGCCACGGTGCTGCCGACGATCGATGTCGACGACGCGGCGCTGTCTCGGGTCGTCCACGACGCGCGTTTCGCGCCGTGGCTCGAGACGCTGTTGGACGCTCCGGTGCACGTGGCCGTGCGCTCGCTTCGTCCACCGCTGACGCGACTCGAGTTCGACGCCGGTCCCGGGCGCTACGAGGTACTCGTGGAAGACGCGGGGCTGCCGACCGCGCTGCGCATCGCGCTGGCCCTCGAGGACACGGCGCTGGCCTGCGACGTCGGGACCGCGATGCTGGTCGCAATGGCGCCCGCGGGCAGGGAGCCGTGGCCGGGATGCCGCCTGCGCGGGATCGGCCGCGACGACCTTCCTCGCAGCGGCCCGACGCTGTCGGTCGGCGGGCAGCACGTGATGGTGGATCGCGTCGATCGCGCCGTGCTCGCGGACGTCGTGCGGGGATGCGAAGGGATGCCTGGCGATGGACCGACCTTCGACGCGCTGCGGGTCGGCGGCCGCCTCCGGCTCTTCACGCGGCGATGGCCGGTCGCGACGCTCGAATCGCTTCGGCCGGGCGACGTCGTGCTCGCCGGCGCGCGTGCGCGAGCCGGAACGTTGATCGTGGGAACGGGATGCAGCCTGCGAGTGGAGACCGAGATGTCCTTCGAAGATGACCGCGTGACGGTGACCGGCGAAGCCGGGTACGAGAGCGAAGCGACGCCGGACCCGGACACCGGCGCGTCACCCGACGGCATCGAGGCGCTCGAACTGCCGATCGCCTTCGAGATCGACACCGCGCGCATCTCGCTCGCGGAGCTGCGCGCGATGCGACCCGGATACGTCGTCGAACTGGCGACGCCGCTGGCGGAGGCCGCCGTGCGGCTCGTCTGCCACGGCAAGACGGTCGGCGAGGGACAGCTGGTCGTCATCGGAGAACACCTCGGTGTACGGATCGCGCGGATGGGCATCGAGAAGCCGTGAATTCGTTGCCGGGCATAGACCCGATCTCGCTCCTCGTCGTCCTGGCCGTGATGGCGGTGCTTCCTTTCGCCGCGATGGTCGTGACGTCGTACGCCAAGATCGTCGTGGTGCTAGGGCTCCTGCGCAATGCGATCGGTGTCCAGCAGGTGCCGCCCAACACGGTACTGAACGGGATCGCGCTGATCATGTCCTGCTACATCATGGCGCCGATCCTGATCGAAGCGTCGAATGCGATGACGCAGCGCAGACCGACCGATGCGTCGACGACGACGTCGCAGCAGCTGGTCGCGGTGGCCGACTCGGCCCGCGAGCCGTTTCGGCGCTTCCTCGACAAGACCGCGCACGAACGCGAGAAGCAGTTCTTCCTGCGATCGGCCGAACTGGTCTGGCCACCGGAGCAGGCGAAGGCCCTGAAGAAGGACGACCTCCTGGTCCTCGCGCCGGCCTTCCTCCTCACCGAGCTGGCCGCCGCGTTCCGCATCGGCTTCCTCCTCTACCTCGCGTTCATCGTCGTCGACATCGTGATCGCCAACGTGTTGCTGGCGATGGGCCTCTCGCAGGTCACGCCGACGAACGTGGCGATCCCTTTCAAGCTGCTGCTGTTCGTGATGCTCGACGGATGGTCGCGCCTCGTGCACGGCCTCGTGCTGACCTACCGCTGAAGGAGTCGCGATGGAGTACGAAGACGTCGTTCGATTGACCAGCGAAGCATTGACGCTGTGCGTGATCGTCTCGCTTCCGGCGGTGCTGGTGTCGGCCGTCGTGGGCTTGCTGGTGTCGTTCTTCCAGGCGATCACGTCGTTGCAGGATTCGAGCATCTCGCAGGGCATCAAGCTGCTCGCCGTCGCCGTGGTCGTGATGATCAGCGCGCCGTGGGCTGGCGTGACGTTGCTGCGCTACTACGAGAACATCATGTCGGCGGTGTTCCGGTGACGGCGCCGTTGCGCGGCGCGGTCCCGGGCTGGCCGACGCGGTCGGCGTCGACGCCGTCGAGCGAGCCTGCCCGTCCGACGAACGAGGGGCGTCACGGAGGCAACACGTACCGGGTCGGCCGCGCGGTCGCACCGGCGATCCGGTCGCGTCGGTCACCGGTCAAGCCGCGTCGCGCGCGCTCGATGCGGTCGGCCGGAAGCAGCGGCTTCGACGAGGACTTCGAAGCCGACTTCGGGGACGTGGAACCCGATACCGAAGTTCAGCGATCGTCTTCCGGAATGCAGTTCGACGACGAGGCACGCGACCAAGGGCGACACGAATCCGGTCGCGGGCTGTCGTCGCATGCCGCGGATGCGGAGGCGCGACGGACCCGTCGCTATGCGATCCCCGCGTCGATCGAACTCGTCGACGACACGACGCGCCGGATCGTCGACGCCGACCTGCCGGGGGCGAGGACCTTGTTCGGGACTACCGGATCGACGCGGACGATCGACGGCCCGGGCGACGCGCGGACCGGTCCGCCGATCGACGCGGACGACGCATCGCTGTGTCCCGACGTCGCACGCCTCGTGCTCGCGCTGGTCCTCCACGAATCGTTCGCGGCCGCTCCGCGGCGACTCTTTCGCGCCGCGCTGGCGACCAGCCGTGCGCAGCTCGACCGCCAGCGCGATCGCCCCGACGCCGAGCTGCGTCTCGACGGCGTCCGGCGCCTCCTGCTCGATGCCCGCGCCGCGGTCTGGCCCGATGCGCCGTTCATCGGCGACCCGTCGATCGAGGTCGGCGAGGCGCTCGCCCTGCTGCCGCTGCAGCTGCTCAACAGCGCCCGGCCGCGGACGCCGCGCCAGCGTCGCGACGCACTCGATCGACAGACCCTCCTGCTCAAGAGCGGAGCGATGCGGTGAGCTACGAGCGTTACAGCGAACTCGTGACCGCGCTGTGCGGTGTCGTGGGCATCCCCGACGCGCCGACGGTGCTCGAGCGAGGGACGATGGAGGTCGAAGGCTTCGACGTCCGGCTCGAGCACTTCGAGAACGACGAAGCCGCGATGTACCTGAACTTCGATTACGGCATCGTCACCGCCGGACGCACGCTGCGCATCTTCCGCCTGCTGCTCGAATCGAACCTGCTGGTCTATGCGCAGGACCAGGCCCAGATCGGTCTCAACCCCGACACGGGCGGCGTGCTGCTGATCGTCCGCATTCCGATGAACGAGGACGTCGACGGGCCGTGGCTCGCCGAGACCTTCGACCACTACGTCGAGCACGGTCGCTATTGGCGCGACAACATCCTCACGGCCACGGACGAGATGTTCGAGGGCATCTGTCGCGGCGACTATCTGTGGATGCGGGCCTGACGGGTCGTCGAGCGAAAACCTTCGAGGCGATGCAGGGCCGTCGACGTCCGACGGCGCTCGCCGGTCCGGCCGTCGCTTCGTCCGGTCGCAGCGCGCTTCGCGTGACGGCGCGTCGGACGATGCGGGCATCGATAAGGTCGGCGTCATTCCAGACGAGGGCCCCATGACCGTTCCCCCCATCGACCCGACCGACGCGCCGAAGCCCGGCGACACCGACGCCGACCTGAACGCGCGCCAGCTCTCGTTCGAGCAGCTCATGTCGTCGATGGTGGCCGGCAGCGCGCCGGCCCCCGCCGATGCCGACGAAGCA
>CALMOR010000055.1:0-2338 GCA_937872165.1 uncultured Burkholderiales bacterium
ACGTCGATCGTGCCCTGGGCCGCGCGGTAGTTGGGACCGGGCACCTCGCGCACGCCGCGGAAGGTGAACACGTAGTCGCCGATCTCGGTCGCGTCGCCGACGTCCATCTTCACGTCGCGCTCGACCTCGCCGGTTCTCACCAGCGTCACGCCGAGGATGAACGCGGCGACGCCGAGGTGCGCGATCATCATGCCGACCATCGCGCGCGGCACGAGGCGCGCGCGACGCAGCAGGTCGACGCGCTCGCCGTCGTGCGGCTTCAATCGTTCGACGAGATCGGTGGCGACCGACGCGACGATCCAGAACGCCATCAGGAAGCCGAGCGCGCCGACGAAGCCGACGCCGCCGTGCGCGAACGAGGCCGCGACGGTCGCGACGACCGCGGTGCCGGCCGCCCACTTCAGGCGCTGCGCGAGGTCGGGCAGACGCGCGTCCTTCCAGCGCGCGAGCGGACCCACGCCCATCAGGAAGATCAGCGGCGTCAGCAGCGGGACGAACACCGTGTCGAAGTAGGGCGGGCCGACCGAGATCTTGCCGAGGTTCAGCGCGTCGAGCGCGATCGGATAGAGCGTGCCGAGCAGCACGGCGCCGCACGCGACGACGAGCAGCACGTTGTTCCCGAGCAGCATGGTCTCGCGCGACACGAACGCGAAGCGCGCGCCGAGACCCACCGAGGGCGCACGCCACGCGTAGAGCGCGAGCGACACGCCGATGACGATGACGAGGAACGCGAGGATGAAGAGGCCGCGACGCGGATCGGTCGCGAACGCGTGCACCGACGACACCACGCCCGAGCGGACCAGGAAGGTTCCCATCAGCGACAGCGAGAACGCGAGGATCGCGAGCAGCACGGTCCACGACTTGAAGCTGCCGCGCTTCTCGGTGACCGCGAGCGAGTGGATCAGCGCGGTGGCCACGAGCCACGGCATGAACGACGCGTTCTCGACCGTGTCCCAGAACCACCAGCCGCCCCAGCCGAGTTCGTAGTAGGCCCAGCCGCTGCCGAGCGCGATGCCGATCGTGAGGAAGAACCACGCGGCCGTGGTCCACGGCCGCGCCCAGCGTGCCCACGAGGCGTCGAGCGTGCCGCCGATCAACGCGGCCACCGCGAACGAGAACGCCACCGACAGGCCGACGTAGCCCATGTAGAGCATCGGCGGATGGATCACCATGCCCGGGTCCTGCAGCAGCGGGTTGAGGTCGCGACCTTCGGGCGCGGCGGGGAAGAGCCGGTCGAACGGGTTCGACGTGACGAGCACGAACAGCAGGAAGCCGAACGACAGCCAGCCCATCACCGCGAGGATGCGGGCCGCGAGCTCCTGCGGCAGATGGCGGCTGAACTGCGCGACCGCCGCGGCCCAGAAGGTCAGCATCAGCAGCCACAGAAGGATCGATCCCTCGTGGCCGCCCCACACCGCGGTGAGGCGGTAGTGCAGCGGCAGCAGGCGGTTCGAGTTGGTCGCGACGTAGAGGACCGAGAAGTCGTTGTTGGCGAACGAGAGCGCGAGGCACGCGAAAGCGAACGCGATCAGCGCGAACAGCACGCGGGCCGACGGCCGCGCGAGCTGCATCCAGTCGAGGCGACCGGCGGCCGCGCCGATCATCGGCATCGTGCCGAGCACGAGGGCGACGCCGAGCGCGAGCCAGAGGGCGAAGTGACCGAGTTCGGGGATCATCGGCGAACGCGGGTGGGGGCCGCGGCGAGGACATCGATGCCCGGCCGGTCGTCGACTGCACGGACGCCACGGACCGACGGGGCTGCGACGACTCGACGAGGCACATCGGCTCCCGGCCTTCGCCGGGAGGTCGGGAAAGGGATTGCAGCGAGGTTCAATTCGTCTCCTTCGGCCGGATGTCGGGCGCGCTCGGCGACGGCACGATCGTCTCGGCGAGCTTCTGGTCCTTGCCCTGCTGCGCACGCTTCATCGCGTCCGCGGCCTCGGGCGGCACGTAGTTCTCGTCGTGCTTCGCGAGGATCTCGCGGGCGATGAACACGTCGCCTTCGAGCCGCCCCTGCGCGACGACGCCCTTGCCCTCCTTGAACAGGTCCGGAAGGATGCCGACGTAACGCACCGCGATGCTCTTCGCGGTGTCGGTCACGACGAAGCGCACGTCGGTACCGTCGCGTCGCAGCGAGCCGTTCTCGACCATGCCGCCGATGCGGAAGGCGCGGCTGGTCGGCGCCTCGTGCTGCGCGACCTGCGACGGCGAATAGAAGAACACGAGGTTGCTCTGGAACGCGTTGAGGATCAGCGCGACGACCGCGGCCACCGCGACGAGGACGCCGCCCGCGATCGCGAAGCGCTTGCGGCGCGGCGTCACGACAGCGCCTCGTCTT
>CALMOR010000055.1:2348-8727 GCA_937872165.1 uncultured Burkholderiales bacterium
TCGGCGATGACCAGCACGATCCCCACCCAGGAGGCGCCCGCCGCCGCGGAGCCGGCCCGCTTCCGCTATGGGGTGGCGGCGCGGCGCCACGACAGCGCCTCGTCTTCGGCCGAGAGCGCGGTCTCGTCGAGCGCGTGTCGATGACGGCGCGACGCGAGGATCGGGTCGATCAGCAGGCAGGCCGCGGTGACGCCGTAGGCACCCCACACGTAGAGGCCGTAGCCGCCCATCGCGAAGAAGTCGGACGGACTCGACCAGCTCATGCGGCCTCCATCGCGTCGGCCTTCGACGTCCGTCTCGGGTCCATCCAGCGCGCGTGGCGCTCGCGTTCGGCGACGATCGCCTGGGTGCGCTTGAACACGACCGCGAACGCATAGGCCCAGAACGCGAACGTCATCAGCAGCATCGCGAGCAGCATCGATCGCGCCATCGTCGGCGCCGACGTCAGCGTGATGCTCGCGCCCTGGTGCAGCGTGTTCCACCACTTCACCGAGAAATAGATGATCGGCACGTTGACGCTGCCCACCACCGCGAGCAGGGCACCGGCCCGATCGGCGCGCCGCGTGTCGTCGATCGCCTCGACCAGCGCGAGATAGCCGAGGTAGAGGAAGAGGAGGATCAGTTCCGAGGTCAGGCGCGCGTCCCATACCCACCAGGTGCCCCAGGTCGGACGACCCCACAGCGCGCCGGTCCACAGCGCGAGGAAGGTGAACATCGCGCCGGTCGGCGCGATCGCGCGCGCGAACATCGACGCGAGGCGCGCGTTGAGTCCCCATCCGATCGCGGCCCAGGCGGCCATCGCGATGTACAGCACCATCGACATCCACGCGGCCGGCACGTGGATGAAGATGATGCGATAGGCGTCGCCCTGGGTCGCATCGGGAGGCGCGACGAAGAAGCCGATGTAGAGCGCGACGCCCGCGAGCGCCGCGGCCAGCGTCCACAACGCCGGCGACCAGCGCGCGGCGAGCGCGTAGAAGCGGGCCGGCGATGCGAAGTGGAAGACGCGGAAAGTACGGGCCAAGGAATTACTCCGTCGCGATCCTGATGGCCGCCGCCGTGGCGGGCGGAGCGAGAAGCATCGTCAGGATCAGCACGGCGCCCAGCAGCGAGAGGTGGCCGCGCGCCGAAAGGCCGGAGTCTATCGCGACCACGGCGCCGGCGCCGAAGATGAGCGTCGGGATCGTCAGCGGCAGGACCAGCAGGATCAGCAGCACCCCCCCGCTGCGCACGCCGAGCGTGAGCGCGGCGCCGAGCCCGCCGAGCAGGCTCAGGATCGGCGTGCCGAGCAGCAGCGACGCGGTCAGCGCGAGCACCGACGACGCGTCGAGGCCGAACAGCACGCCGAGCAGCGGCGCCGCGACCGTCAGCGGCAGTCCGGTGAGCAACCAGTGCGCGAGCGCCTTCGCGATCGCGACCGGCAGCGCGGAGCCGGCCGACAGCAGCATCTGGTCGAGCGAGCCGTCGACGAGGTCGCTCGCGTAGAGCGCGCCGACCGACAGCATCGCGGCGAGCAGCGCGCACACCCACACGATGCCGGCCGCGATGACGCGCAGCGTCTGCGGCTCGGGCCCGATGCCGAGCGGGAAGAGGCTCGCGGCGACGACGAAGAACGCGATCGGCAGCAACGCGTCTGCACGGCGGCGCGCCGCGAGCCGGAGGTCGCGGCGCAGCACGGTCGCGAACACCGCGTTCATGCCGCGTCGAGCTGCACGGTCCTCGGCACGAGGCCGTCGACGACCATGTGACTCGTGAAGAGGACGGCGCCGCCGCCCGCCGCATGCGCGGCGAGCAGCGTGCTCACGACCGCGATGCCCCCGGCGTCGAGCGCGTCGCAGGGTTCGTCGAGGATCCATGAGGCCCGTGCGGGCGACAGGCAGAGCCGCGCCAGCGCGACGCGCCGGCGCTGGCCCTGCGACAGCGTGCGGACCGGCGCGTTGCGCTTCGCATGGAGTCCGAAGCGGCGCAGCGCGTCGGCCATCGCCTCCTCCGAAGCGCCGAGGCCGTGCAACGCGTCGAGATAGCGCAGCGATTCGAGCACCGTCAGTTCGTCCTTCAGCGCGTTGGCATGTGCGAGATACAGCAACGGCGAGGTGTGCTCCGCGTCGGGTCGGGTCCATTCGACGGTCCCGGCTTCGGGCTTCGCGAGGCCGGCCAGCACCCGCAGCAACGACGTCTTGCCGAACCCGTTCGCCGCGCGCAGCCACACCAGCTCGCCGTGCGCGAGGTCGAGATCGAAGTCGCGAAACAGGATGCGTTCGCCGCGCCGACACGCGAGACCGCGGACGATCAGCGCTGCGACGGAAGACGGAGCGCGCCGACGGCCGCGGGAGTTGTCAGGTTTGCTTGACACTCATATCATCCGCAAATGTTTACAGCCCGACCCACCGGCGACGAGCCGGCGCTCGTCGCCACCGGCGAGTTCACGGATCCGCGACCGCACGCGGTCGTGATCGGCAGCGGCTTCGGCGGCCTCGCGGCCGCGGTGCGCCTCGGCGCGCGCGGCTATCGCGTCACGGTGCTCGAGCAGCTCGACGCGCCGGGAGGTCGGGCCTACGTGCATCGCCAGGACGGCTTCGTCTTCGATGCGGGACCCACCGTCATCACCGCGCCCTTCCTGTTCGAGGAGCTGTGGGCGCTGGCCGGCAGGCGCATGAGCGACGACATCGACCTGCGCCCCGTCGCGCCGTTCTATCGCGTGGTCTTCGACGACGGCGAGCGCTTCGAATACACCGGCGACGCGGACTCGATGCGGGCCGAAGTGGCGCGCATCACGAAGGACTCGGAACCCGGCGACGTCGCCGGCTACGAGCGCTTCCTCGCGGCCAGCGAGGCGATCTACCGCGTCGGCTTCGAGGCGCTCGGCGACGAACCCTTCGACGCGTGGACCGACATGGCGAAAGTGCTGCCCGACCTGTTGCGGCTCGAAGCTTACCGTACGGTCTGGTCGCTGGCCTGCAAGCACGTGAGCGACCCGCGGCTGCGCGTCGTGCTGACCTTCCAGTCGCTGCTGGTCGGCGGCAATCCGTTCGCGACGACATCGGTCTACTGCCTGATCGCGTTCCTCGAACGGCGCTGGGGCGTGCACTTCCCGATGGGCGGCACCGGCAGCCTCGTCACCGGGCTGGTCGGGCTGATCGAGGGGCAGGGCGGTCGCGTGCGCTGCGACGCGAAGGTCGCGCAGATCTGCACCGCGACGATCGACGGCGGCCGGGCGGCGAGCGGCGTGCTGCTGTCCGACGGCGAGAGCCTAGCGGCCGACGTCGTCGTCTCGAACTGCGACTCCGCGTGGACCTATCGCCACCTGCTCGCGCCCGAGCATCGTCGCCGCTGGACCGACCGGCGCATCGCGCGCGCGCGTTATTCGATGAGTCTCTTCGTGTGGTACTTCGGCACCGATCGACGCTACGAGGACGTCGCGCACCACACGATCCTGCTCGGCCCGCGCTATCGCGAACTGCTCGGCGACATCTTCGACCGCAAGCATCTGGCCGAGGATTTCAGCCTCTACCTGCATCGGCCGACCGCGACCGATCCGTCGCTCGCGCCCGACGGCTGCGATGCGTTCTACGTGCTGTCGCCGGTTCCGCATCTCGACAGCGGCACCGACTGGCGCGCGACCGCGGAGCCCTATCGCCTGGCCATCCAGAAGCGGCTCGAGGAGAAGCTGCTGCCCGGCCTCGGCGACGCGATCGTCACGTCGCGGCTGCTGACGCCGCAGGACTTCCAGGACCGCCTGTCGTCGTTCCGGGGCGCGGCCTTCGGGCTCGAGCCGGTGCTGACGCAGAGCGCCTGGTTCCGGCCCCACAACCGCAGCGAGGAGGTCGACCGGCTGTATCTCGTCGGCGCCGGGACGCATCCGGGTGCGGGGCTGCCGGGCGTGTTGTCGTCGGCGCGCGTGCTCGACCGCATCGTGCCGCACGCCGACACGCTGCGGCATGCGAAGGGAGCCGCGTGATCCGGCCGGCCGATCTCGCCGCCTGCCGGGCCTCGCTCGCCAACGGGTCGAGGACCTTCCTCGCCGCGTCGTTCCTGCTGCCCCGCGGCGTGCGCGATGCGGCCTGCGTGCTGTACGCGTTCTGGCGCCTCGCCGACGACGCGGTCGACGCGGGAGTTGACGTCCGGGTCGGCGCAGCGGACGCGGACCGGCGCGCGCCGGACGCGGTGGCCTCCCTGCGCGCGCGCCTCGACGCGCTGTACGCCGGGACGCCCGTCGATCATCCGGCCGACCGCGCGCTCGCGGTCGTGGTCCGCGAGTACCGCATCGCGCGCGCGTTGCCGGACGCGTTGATCGAAGGCTTCGAATGGGACGCCGCCGGTCGCCGCTTCGAGACGCTCGACGAGGTCCACGCCTATGCGGCGCGCGTCGCCGGATCGGTCGGCGCGATGATGGCCTTGCTGATGGGCGTGCGCGGCGCGAACGAGCTCGCGCGCGCGTGCGATCTCGGCGTCGCGATGCAGTTGTCGAACATCGCGCGCGATGTCGGCGAGGACGCCCGCATGGGACGCCTCTACCTGCCGCGCCGCTGGATGCGCGAGGCCGGCATCGATCCCGATGCGTGGCTCGCCGACCCGGTCCACAGTCCCGCGCTCGGCTTCGTCGTGCGCCGCGTGCTCGACGAAGCGGACCGGCTCTACGCGCGCGTCGGCGCCGGCATCGCGCGTCTGCCGGCCTCGTGCCGGCCCGGCATCGACGCGGCACGTCGCCTGTACGCGGCGATCGGTCACGAGGTGGCGCGCCGCGACTTCGACGCGGTCCGCGAGCGGGCCTTCGTGGCCTCGCGACGGAAGGCGAGCCTGCTCGTCGTGTCGACGACGACGTCGCTGATGCCGCGCCTCTTCGCGAGGACTTCGCCGGACCTTCCGCCGCTCGACGCGACGTCGTTCCTGATCGACGCGGCCGCGGATCCGACGCCGTGCGCGAGACCGTCGTCGCCGCGCCAGGGCATCGGCGCCCGCGCCGCCTGGACGCTCGAACTGTTCGAACGCCTCGAACGGATGGATCGCGACGCTCGTGTCGCGCACTGGGCGGGCGCCGCGCGCGACGTGCGCGGGATCCCGTTGTGATCTGGCTCGAGATCGTCATCGGCTTCGCGGTGCCGATGGCGTGGGGCGCGTGGCAGCTGATCGACCTGCGACGCGAGCGCAAGCGCGACGAGTTCGCCGCGACCGGCGGCGCGCGGACCGAGCCGCGTCGGGCCGGCGGCACCGACCCTTCGTGATGCGCCGACGCGGACCCGCGGCCGCCGGTCGCCCGCGGCTAGACGAAGCGCCGCGGCATGCGGAACGGCAGCAGCGCACGGACCCAGCGACGGTCGAAGCGCTGCAGCGACAGATGCTCGTGGACGCTGCGGACCGGTACGCCGCACCAGGTGGAGTCGATCACCGAACGCGTGTAGAACGGTCCGTCCTCGAGCGCCATCGCGACCTTCGGCATCGTCGCGCGATCGGATCGGGTCGAACGCGCGAGTCCCCAGCGCGATCGCGGCAGCGTCGCGACCGGGGGTGCGTCGAAGGCCTCGACGTCGCCGGCCGCGTCGAACACGTCGGCGATCGACAGCGGCGTGCCGTCACGGCGCTCGAGGTCGTAGACCACCGCGGTGCGCCCGTCCGGCAGATGTGCGCGCGACCAGTCCCAGCGGACGAAGTCCTCTTCGAGCGGCACCCCGCCGCGGTTGCTGTCGAGATAGGCCGAGCCGGTCCACGCGAGCCGCGGCGCATCCAGCCTCACCGCGATGCGGGCGCACGGCGCGATCACGCCCCAGCGGTGGCGCCCGCCTGCGTCGAGCGCGATCGAATGGCGAGGACGAGGGCCCGTCTCGACCTCGATGGTCCCGCGGATGCGCGACGGCAGCGGCGCGGCGACTTCGTCGAGATGGAGCCGCAGCACGCCGTCGACCCACTCGAGTCCGCTCGGTCCGATCGCCAGGCGCGTCGCATCGCGAAGCACGTCGTCGCGTCCCCGCTCGGTCATCGACCAGCGCGCGCCGGTCGCCCCGTACAACGCCACGTTGACGCAGCAGTGGTCGAGCGGATCGGCCGGGTCCTCGCCGTTGCGCAGCCTGCGATGTCGCGCGTGCGCGTAGTACGGCGAGAAGACGCTGCCGAGGAACGCGATGATCGTCAGCCCCTGCGTGCCGTCGTCGCTGAGCGCGTCGAGATACCACCAGCAGTAGCCGCCGCGTCCGACGTCGACATCGAAGCGGGTCGGGTCTAGCGGCGCTGGTCCTCCAGCACGCTGGTCGCCGCCTGTCGTCCCGACAACGCGACCATCGGCAGCCCCGGGCCCGGGTGGACGCCGCCGCCCGCCAGATAGAGCCCCGGGATCCGACTGCGCGACGACGGGCGTTCGAACGAGGCCGCCCATCCGTGGGTCGCG
>CALMOR010000056.1:0-2203 GCA_937872165.1 uncultured Burkholderiales bacterium
AGCGCGACAGGTAGTCGTCGATCTCCTCGGTGGACGGCTCCGAATCGATCAGCGACGTCACGTCCTTGCGGAACGAATCGGCGAGCAGACCGCCGATGAAGATCTCGCGCTTGGCGGTCTTGTCCATGATTTCGAAACCACCGGGCTCCTCGCGTCCGTCGCGCGCGGCGAAGCCTGCGAATTCGACGACGCAGTAGTTCGGACTGTTGTAGATCATGTTCATCGACGACTCCGATCGCGAGGGCCGCTCGGGCTGAGCGGACCCTTCCTGACTCCAAGCAAGTTCGGGGCCGAACGGTTCGAATCAAGATGCCCTTCGAGACCGTCGAAAGACTCTGTGCCGCCGACGACGCGTCGGCGGCCGCTCACGGGCCCTGATCCTGCATCGGCACGGCGCGTCGGGGCTTGAGCGTCGCTAGAAGAAAAGTCGACGGCCGTCGACGATCGTCACGCCGTGCGCAGGAGGAAACCCGGTGTGCCGTCCCCCGAGCGACGACGGGACGCGTCGACGCGACCGATCGATCAGCGGCGCGGGTTCTTGTTCAGCTCGATGCCGAGCTGCTTCAGCTTGCGGTACAGATGCGTGCGCTCGAGGCCGGTCTTCTCGGCGACGCGCGTCATGCTGCCGTTCTCCTGCGCGAGGTGGTACTCGAAGTACGCGCGTTCGAACGCGTCGCGAGCCTCGCGCAGCGGCAGGTCGAGCGGGACGTTGCCCCGGATCGGGAACGGGCTCTGGGTCCCGGCGGGATCGAGGCCGTGCGCGAACGGGCCGACGCTGACGCTCGGGCTCATCGACATCGCGACACCGGCGTCGGGAGGCAGCGCCGGAAACGCGCCGAGACCGTTGCGCGATGCGGGCTCGTGAGAATCGCTCGACGAACCGACGGCTCCCGTCGGGACGCGCGAACTGCGCGCGGCGGTCGCCTGGGCCAGCGCGCGCATCGATCCGCGGTCGAGCCCCTTCTGCACGGCGCGCAACAGCTTCTGCAACGCGATCGGCTTCTCGAGGAAGTCGATGGCGCCGATGCGTGTGGCCTCCACCGCCGTGTCGATGGTGGCGTGCCCCGACATCATGATGACCGGCATGGTCAGCGCGCCGACGGCGGCCCACTCCTTGAGCAGCGTGACGCCGTCGGTGTCGGGCATCCAGATGTCGAGCAGCACGAGGTCGAACGCCTCGGCCTGTCGCTTGCCGCGCGCCGCGGAAGCGTTCTCGGCGACCGAGACGACATGCCCTTCGTCGCCGAGAATCTCCGAAAGGAGTTCGCGGATTCCGACTTCGTCGTCGACTACGAGAATGTTCGCCATCAGTTGCAGTGAGATTGGATGCGACGCTGTCCGTGAAGCGGCAGCCGTTACTGCACAAACGGAAGGAGGAGCGCGGACCCGCCGGCGGTGTGCACGAAGGCTCAGGCGACCTTGGCGGGGCGATGCACGACGCGCGTGAAGACGATGACCACGACAGCACCTCCTTCTTCACCGTTTCTCAGTTCGATGCGGGCCTGATGTTCGTCGACGATCTTCTTCACCACCGCCAGACCGAGCCCCGTGCCGCGCGGCTTGGTGGTCACGTAGGGCTCGAACGCACGCGTCAGGATTCTAGCCGGAAAGCCGCTGCCGTTGTCCGATACGCTCAATCGCACCATCGGCTCGCCGTGCAGTTCGCCACCGCGATAACGCGGCCTGACCATCTCGGTCGCGACCACGACGCGTGGCGCCGGCAGATCGTGCGTCGCATCCTGTGCGTTCTGCACCAGGTTGTGGATCACCTGCCGCAGACGGGTGGCGTCGCCGAGCACGAGCGGAAGGTCGGGCCGCAACAGGACGATCGGTCGCGGACCTCCGGCCGAGCCGACCGCCTGCAACGGCGCGCCGGGCTGGTCTCCGGCATGGACGTCGTAGAGCGTCATCACCTCGGCGACGAGCGCGTTGAGGTCGAGGGCATGCGCCGCGGCCTGCGGCACCTTCGCGTAGTCGCGGAAGTCGTCGACCATGCGCTTCATCGCGGACACCTGGTTGACGATCGTCGTCACGCCGCGTTCCAGAACCTCCGCCTCGGGCGGCGCCACGTGTCCTTCGAGCTTCATCTTGAGGCGCTCGGCCGACAGCTGGATCGGCGTCAACGGATTCTTGATCTCGTGCGCGAGGCGCCGCGCGACCTCGGCCCAAGCCACCGATCGCTGCGCGGCGATGACGTCGGTCA
>CALMOR010000056.1:2213-18211 GCA_937872165.1 uncultured Burkholderiales bacterium
GTTGGTATTGTGGTCCCCGCCTCCTCTTGCGGGGGCGCGGGCCGCCGCGTCGCTGCCGACCGGGCAACGCGAGCCGCGCGCGAAGACGACGAGCGGATCGTCGCCGCGGCCGACGTCGAGCTCGATCTGCCGTTGCCAGTCAGTCCCCACGGTGGCGGGATCGGCGAAGCTCGCTTCGATGGCGGTGCCCAGCGCGCGCAGGCTCGCGGCGCCGCCGCGTTCGGTCGCGCCGTCCGACAACGGGTCGGCCAGCCGGCTGCCGAGCCACGGCGCGAGCGGCGTCGCGAGGATGCGGGCCGCGCCGTCGTTGGCCGTGATCAGCTGCAGGCGATCGTCGAACACCAGCACGCCGTTGGACAGGTTCGAGAGGATGCTCTCGAGATACGTGTTGGCCGCGACCAGCGCGGCACGGTTGCGGTCGACCGACGCGCGGGCATCGTCGAGCTGACGGACCATCGCGTTGAACGACTGCATCAGCGTGCCGAGCTCGTCGTTGGTGACGATCTCGCGCATCGGACTGTAGTCGCCGCCGGAGACGGCCTTCGTGCCTTCGGCGAGCAGCAGCAGCGGCTCGGTCAGCCAGCTCGCCAGCAGGAAGGCGACCGCGAGCGCGGCGCAGATCGACAGCAGCAACGTCAGCGTCAGCGTCACCGTGTAGATCTTCTGCAGGCCGGTCCGCGACAGCGACAGTTCCTGATAGTCGCGCATGCCGTTCTGGACCGCTTCGGCGTTGGCCGCGAGCGCTGCGGGTACGTCCTGGACCAGCTGCACGTACACCGCCTCCGGTCGCAGCAGGAAGGCCTGTGCGGGGACCGGAATCACGACCCGCAGCCGCAGCCCCCGCGGCTCGTCGTTGGTCGCGACGCGGCTGTCGCGTTGCGAGCTGCCCGCGCCGAGCGAGGTCTCCTGAAGGTCGGGCAGCACGCTTTCCACCGCCGAGTAGCCGCGCGCGATGCGGAGCTGACGCACCACGTTCGACGGGGGAAGCACCGGTGCGAGGATGCCGCTGTCGCTGCTGCCCACCGCCTCTGCGAGCATCCGTCCGTTGGCCGTGAACAGCAGCGCCTGCTGCGCGCCGGTCTGCTGACGCAGGCGATTGAGCGCCTGCCCCTGCTGCGACTCCGCCACGTCCGAGATGCCGAACGCGACGATGCGGGCCTTGTTGTTGAGGTCGGCCAGCATCGCATCCAGCGTCGTGCGCCCGATCGCGAGACCCGACTCGAGCGCGCCGTCGATGCGCACGTCGAACCAGGACTCGATGCTCTTGCCGAGGAACTGCACCGAAACGAGATAGATCAGGGCGCCCGGCACGAGTCCCATCAGCCCGAACGAGACCGCGAAGCGCGCCATCATCCGCGTTCCGAACTGACCGGCGCGATAGCGGCGGGCCAGACGCACGACGAGGATCACGACGATCAGCAGCAGCGCGGCCGCGGCGGTGGCGTTGAGGGCGAGCAGCAGCGGGTAGTTGCGTTCGAACAGCGGAGTGTTCGACGACGCGGACGCGAGCAGGAACAGCAGCACGCCCGCGATGGAGGCCGCGATCGCCACGCCGTAGCGCAAGGTGCGCGTCCGCCAGAACGGGCGCGAGCCGCGACGCCGTCCCTGGGCGTTCATGCGACGCCGATCACGAGGCGGATCACGAGGGGGACGACGAGCCGGTCATGCCCCGCATCGTACCGGGGTTCGACGGTCGTCTAGCGCGGCTCGAAGACGAAGCGCTTCCAGTCCGATTCGAGCGTCCAGTCGCGATTGGCGATCGCGTTGATCTGGAACGGCTTCGGCAGTTGCGTGGTGTCGAGCCGCATCCGCACGGCTGCCGCGTACGCGTCGCCGATCCGCAGCGTCGGACGGTCCGCGAGACGCCAGTCGCGGACGTGAGCCATCACGCCGAGCGCCTCGGCCAGCGTTCCGTACCCGAGCTGAAGGTTGCCGGTCGACACGCGGTACTGCCGCGTCAACGCGTGATAGGAGAGCCGGTAGGCGAGCGTCGCGTTGACGGTCTTCTCGTCGAACCAGTACCAGCGCGAGCGGGTGAGCTCGGCTTCGACGACGAAGAACAGCGTGAGTCCACGATCGAGCGCCTCGGCGAGTCGTGGCTTGAGGTCGAAGTCGAAGTCGGCGTTGAGGTAGTAGCCGTCGTCATGCGATTCGATCGCGACCTGCTCGGTCTCGATCCGGTCGGCCGCCGCCTCCGCGAACGATGCGATCAGCAGCAGGCCGACGACCAGCCACGAGGAGAGCGCGCGCATCCATGCCGTCGCGAGGGCGCCGCGCCCTGCGTTCGGGGAACGCGATGGAGCCGGCGTCGGGCTCGAGATGCCGAGCCGCATCAGCGCTTCTTTTCGAATAGCGCGAAGAAAAGCCCATCGTGGTCTGCGATTCCCGTGTCGTCTTCGGCATGACCGGGGAGCAACTGCACCGGCGCGGACACGAGCGACGCATCCGCGTGGCGTGACGCGAACTGGTCCGCATGGCGCATGGATTCTTCGGGGAATACGGAGCAAGTCACGAGAAGCAATCTACCACCGGGGTCGAGCAACGACCACAAAGCCGCGGTGATGTGTTGCGCCGTTCGCGACAGTGCGGCGATGTCGCTTTCGCGACGCAGCCAGCGGATGTCGGGATGCCGGCGAAGGATGCCGGACGCCGTGCACGGGACGTCCGCGAGGATGCGATCGAAGCGCCTGCCGTCCCACCATCGCGACGGCTCGGCCGCGTCGCCGACCCGCAGCTCCGCACGAAGGCCGAGCCGTTCGAGGTTGTCGCGCACGCGTGCGAGGCGCCCCTCGTCCGAGTCGAGCGCGACGAGGTCGAGGTCCGCACGTTCCAGCAGATGGCCGGTCTTGCCGCCGGGCGCGGCGCAGGCGTCGAGCACGCGCATTCCGTCGCGAGCGTCGAGCAACGGTGCGGCACGCTGCGCGGCCTCGTCCTGTACCGAGACGACACCGTCGAAGAAGCCCGGGACGCGTGCGACCGGCAGCGCGCGATCGAAGCGCACCGCATCGTCGCCAAGCGAAGCGGCCGCGATCCCTTCGCGCTGCAGGCGAAGCAGGTAGTCGTCGCGCGTCGACCTGCGGCGATTGACGCGGACCACGAGCGGAGGCGTCTCCAGCGAGACGCCCACGACGGCGGGCCATGCCGAGGGATACGCGTCGCGCAGTCGCGCGACCCACCACGACGGCAGCTCGTACCGGGCTTCGTCCGCGGCGTGGTCGCCGTGCAGCGACGACTGCAACGCCGCCGTGTCGTCGGCGATCCGTCGGAGCAGCGTGCGCAGCACCGCATTGACGAAGCCCTTGCCACGCGCGAGCTCGTCCTGCGAACTCGCGGCATGCACCGCCTGATCGACGAGCGTGAACGGCGGATAGGGCAGGTCGCGCACGCGATCGTCGAACGACGCGTCGGCCGCATGGGCCGCCGACAGCGCATCGACGAGCAGAGCGATCGAGACCACGAGCAACTCGCGCAGCAGCGGGGGATCGGGCATGCGGCCTCCGATCGATGCGAGGAGCGCATCGGCGCGAGCGCGTCGTCGCAGCGTCCTCGCCGCGAGGTCGTGCATCGCGCCCAAGGGATCGACGCTCCGCTGCGTCGCATCCGCCGACGGCCGCGCGGGCATCGCGTCGCGTTCGAGCTCGAGGCCGTGACGCAGCGTGCGCCCCGCACGCACGCCCGCGCAGATGCGGGCGGCGCCGAGCAGCGCGAACGCGAGCGAGTCGAGCGGTGGACGTCGCGAGCGACGCAGCGTCGACGACGAACGATCGAGGGCCGACGAGCGATCGCGCGTCGCCTTCGAGGTCGTCCTCGAGCCTGCGGTCATGCGCGTCAGCGCTCGACCAGGACGAGACGGACTCCGAGCGCGATGAACGCCGCGCCGACCGAACGCTCGAGCCACGTGCGGACGCGCGGCACGCCGTGGATGCGATGCGTGATGCCGCCGGCCAGCCAGGCGATGGCGCCGTTGTGGATCGTGCTGAGCACGACCAGCATCACACCGAGCACGAGGAAGGCATACGGCTTCGACGCGCTCGCCGACGACACGAACTGCGGGAGGAACGAGAGGAAGAAGAGGACCACCTTCGGGTTCAGGAGGTTGGTCAGGAGGCCCTGGACGAAGATGCGGCGACCGGCCGGCGGTGCGATCGATCGCGCCTTGGAGACGGCCCGCGTCGCGACGTCGGAGGGCCCCTTCGTCGACGTTGCGACGAGCATCCGCGTCCCGAGAAAGACCAGGTACGCGGCGCCGGCGACCTTGATCACCGTGAAAGCGCCGGCCGACGCGGCGACCAGCGCGCTCAGCCCGAGCGCCAGCGCGAAGGTGTGCGCAATGCATCCCGTCGAGATGCCGAAGACCGACATCAGGCCTGCGCGCCTTCCATGAGCGACGCTCTGTGCGACGACGAAGGCGGTGTCGGGACCGGGCGTCAGGTTCAGAAGGAGGACTGCCAGGCAGAAGAAGCCGGGCTGCACGATCCCGAGGTCGGCCAGCATGAGGGGCGATGGCGCCGACGAGGCGGCCGCGTGACGACGAAGGTCGGCATTCTAGGGTCGCCGAGCGCAAGCGACGCGCGTCCTGCGATCAATCGAACGCCGGCGCCAACGCGCGACGCGTGCGCCGCGGCAGGTCGTCGCGGAAAAGACGCTGGGCCGTCGCATGGGCCGCGTGCCCCATGCGTTCCCTCAGCAGCGGCATCGATGCGAGCGCGTCGAGATGCCGCAACGCGTCCTTCGGGTCGTCGAACAGGAAGCCGTTCTCGCCGTGACGGATGAAGCTCGCGTAGCCTCCTCGTGCCTCGGCGACGACCGGAACGCCGCACAGCATCGCCTCGAGCACCACCCGACCGAAGGCTTCGAAGTAGTCGGGGTGAGTACGGTAGTAGAAGGCATCGAGTGTCGACAGGAAGTCGGCGGCGGGGACGGAGCCCGCCGGCAACAGCTCGACGTCGGCCACGCCCGGTAGTCGCGGCTGCAACGACACGCCGCCCATCACGCGCACCCGCATCCCTCGTCCCGCGAGGGCCGCGAAGAACGGCGGATCGCTCGGGTGATGCTTGCGCGGGTTGTCGCGCGACAGGCGGCCGACCGTGAAGGGACCGTCGCGGCGACGGGCCCCGCGGTGCTCGCGACGCTCGAACGCCGCCTCGAAGCTCGAGGTCTCGACGAAGCTCTCGAGCACCAGGCTGTCGTCGAGCAGCGCGCGATCGCGCAGCGCGAGGCGTCCGTCGCGTCGCGTGGCGTCCCGCAGGGCTTCGGACGTGAAGACGATCTGGACCGGGCGCTCGCCGATGCGCTGCAGCGTCTTCTGCAGTCGATCCGGCTGCTCGGTGTTGTAGATGACGACGATGCGCGAAGCGGTCGTGCGATGGATCCACCGACCGTTGCGGAAGTAGACGCCCACGAGGACGACCGTACCGTCGCGCGGATAGCGCCACGGCCGGATCGGCTCGACGCCGAGCGGCCGGAACGCCTCGTCGACGCGGTACTCGCTCCACAGCCGCACCGGATGTTCGGCGGACAGCAACTTGTGGAGATCCACGGTCCGCAGGTCGGCGCCTCCGTGGGGATCCCAGAGCGGGTTGACGAGATGGATGGTCCGCGGCCGGTCACGGCCACCGAACGGCTGGGGAAAGGACGCGTCGAACACCGCGACATTGGGCCCGAAAAAATGCGGCCACGGCTGCAGGTGGCCGTCGAGCCTGTTTCAAGAGCTCACGTCCGGCAAGCCCGCGCAACGATCGGACGACGCGCGTGGATACGGGTGCGTTCAGTCCGCGAGACCTCGCTCGAACGCGTCCGCCGGCAGCCGCTTGCCTCCCGCCTTCTGCAATTCGGTGAGCAGGAGAATGCCATCCGCGGTCCTCACCGCGATGCCCGTTCGCGCCGTGCCGCTCGCTCCGATGAAGCCGATCACGTCGCCCGGCTCGCGCGAGCGCTCCGATGCGAGGACCGCCCCGTCCACGAGAGCTTCCGCTTTCCACACCTTGAGCGCGACGGGTCGTTCCTTGCCGGCCAGCCGCAACTCCGCTGTGCATCCGGGCCAGGGATCGAAGGCGCGAATGCGGTCGACCAGCTGCCGTGTCGTGTCGGTGAAGTCGAGCGCACCCTCGCCCTTCACGAGCTTGCGCGCGTAGGTCACGGCCGACTCGTCGCCGGGTCGATGCTGGGGCGTCGCCATCAGCACCCCGGCTTCGAGGGCGTCGAGCGCTTCGACGATCGCGTCGCCGCCGAGGTCGGCGAGCTTCGTGGCCAGCGTTGCGGCCGTGTCGTCGTCGGCGATCGGGATCGAGCGGACCAGCAGCACCGCGCCGGTGTCGAGGCCCGCGTCCATCCGCATGATGGTGATGCCGGTCTCGCGGTCCCCGGCCTCGATCGCCCTCTGGATCGGGGCCGCACCCCGCCAGCGCGGCAGCAGGCTCGCGTGGACGTTGATGCAACCGAGTGGCGGGATCGCGAGGATGGACGGCGGCAGGATGAGACCGTAGGCCGCGACCACCATCACGTCGTGCGGCGTCGCGCTCAGGCGCTCGTGGGCTTCCTGCGCGTCGCGGTCGAAGCGACCGCCGAGCCGCAGCCCCTGCGGCTGGAGTACCGGCACGCGACGAGCGAGAGCGAGCGTCTTGACCGGCGCGGGCTGGACGGCGAGCCCTCGCCCCGCGGGACGATCGGGCTGCGTCAGCACGAGAGGCACTTCGTGGCCGCGAGCGAGCAGGGCGCGCAGAGCATCGGCGGCGAAGGCCGGCGTGCCGGCGAAGATCAGCTTCATCGTCGCCGGACGCGATGAGAAGGGCCGCCGCCCGCGGCGGACGGCGCGTTCAAGCGATGTCGCGGTCGAGCTTGCGCATGCGGCTCCTGATGCGGGTCTGCTTGAGCTGCGACAGGTACTCGACGAACACCTTGCCGGTCAGATGATCCATCTCGTGCTGGATGCAGACCGCCAGCAACTGTTCGGCCTCGAGCCGGAAGGTGCGGCCGCGCTCGTCCTCGGCCTCGACGGTGACGGACTCGGGACGCTCGACCTCGTCGTAGACGCCGGGCACCGACAGGCAACCCTCCTCGGACAGGCGGCGGACCGGGCTCGCACCGAGGATGCGCGGGTTGACGAAGACCTGGAGCTGGTCGCGCGTATCCGACGTGTCGATGACGATCACCCGCTCGTGGACGTCGACCTGCGTGGCGGCGAGACCGACGCCGTTGGCGTCGTACATGGTCTGCGCCATGTTGTCGACGAGCGCGCGCAGACGCTCGTCGAACCGGGTCACCGGCTTGGCAATTTTCCTTAGACGGGGGTCGGGATAATGCAGGATAGGAAGTAACGCCATAACAACAGTATCAAACGGACTGGTCGGAATAATGATTGCGACATCAAAAAATTAATCGGAGAATTTCGAGCGAATTGCCACCCCGGAAACCCGTTCGGGAACACGCGCGACAACCAGGCGGCACCGAATGAAATTCGAAAAAAAGTCTAGCACAGCCCTTCGCCTCGCAAGCTCGTCGGACCCTGTATTCAAAGAGATGAATCAAAGCGGATTAATCCCCGCCCTCTTTACTTCCGATCATTCGATTCGCGGATTCAATTCGTCCATCTGGGGGTTGCGAAGAGCGCTGCAAGTGGCGGCTTTCGGATCGCTCGTCTGCGCGTCAGCGCACGGACAGACCCCGGCGCAACCCGAGACGCCCCGTTACCCGACCGCCGACGACGGATCGTCGGGCCGCCGGTCGCCCGCGACGAGCGACGTCTTCGTCGACACGGCGCCCGACACCTACGCGGTCGTGCGCGGCGACACGCTGTGGGGGATCGCCGGCCGCTTCCTGAAGCAGCCCTGGCGCTGGCCGCAGATCTGGCAGATGAATCGCGACCAGATCCGCAACCCGCACTGGATCTACCCGGGCCAGACCATCGTCCTCGATCGAACCACCGGCACGATGCGGCTCGGGACCGGGCCGAACGCGAACGGAACGGTCAAGCTGTCCCCGCAGATCCGCTCGGAGACGAGTCGCGACGCCATCCCGAGCATCGCGCCCGAGGCCATCGAGCCCTATCTCTCGCAGCCACTGATCGTCGACACCGCGACCATGCGGGACGCGCCGCGCGTGGTGGCCTCGAGGGAGCGTGTCGTCCTCGGCGTGGGCGACGTCGCTTATGTCTCGGGCATCGTCGATCCTTCCGTCACGAACTATCAGGTGTTTCGTCCGGGACGCCCGCTGCGGGACCCGGACAGCGGCGACGTCATCGCCTACCAGTCCGACTACCTGGGTACCGCCCGGGTCACGCGACCCGGCAACCCGGCCACCGTGACCATCATGTCGTCGAAGCTCGAGATCAACGCCGGTGACCGACTCGTGCCGGCGACCAAGGCGGGCGTCATCAGCTACGCGCCGCATGCGCCGCCCGGGCCCATCAGCGGCCGCGTGATCTCGATCTACTCGGGCGTGCAGTACGCAGGAGCGAGCATGATCGTCGCGATCAACCGCGGTTCCGACGACGGGCTCGACGTCGGTTCGGTCCTCGCGCTGAAGACCTTCGGCAGGACGATCGTCGACCGGACCAACGGCGCGCGCGAGACGATCACGTTGCCAGACGAGCGGAAGGGTCTGCTGTTCGTCTTCCGCGTCTTCGATCACATCGCGTATGGGCTGATCGCGTCCACCGCGGAAGCGGTCGAGATCGGCGACGTGGTGACGCAGCCTTGACGGGGCTGCCATGTCCGCCGAAGGACTCGGCGAGGACGAACTCGCCGGCTGGCTGCGACTGACCCACACGCCGGGCGTCGGGCCGGCGACCTGTCGAGCGCTGCTGGCCGCGTTCGGCCTTCCCGACGCCGTGCTCGCGGCCGGACGCGAAGCGCTGCTGCACGTCGTTCCGTCCACGGTCGCCGACGCGCTCCGCGCGGGGCCGTCGCCTGCTCTCGAGAACCTGATCGAGCGAACGAAGGCCTGGATGGGCGATGCCGGCAATCACGTCGTCACGCTGGCGGACAGCCGCTATCCGACGGCGCTGCTCGAGACCACCGATCCGCCGCCTCTGCTGCACGTCAAGGGCGACGTCTCGCTGCTCGGACCGAACACGCTGGCGATCGTCGGCAGCCGCAATGCGACGGCGCAGGGCGCGATCGACGCCCGTCGCTTCGCCGAAGCGCTGGCGGCGGCGGGGTACACGATCGTCAGCGGCCTCGCGCTCGGCATCGATGCCGCGGCTCACGAAGGTGCGCTCGCCGCGGGAGCGACGGGCGCGCGGACGATCGCGGTCGTCGGCACCGGTGCCGACCTCGTCTATCCGTCGGCTCACCGCGCACTCGCTCACCGCATCGCCGACTCCGGTGCCATCGTCTCGGAGCTGCCGCTCGGCACCGCGGCGGCCGCGCATCATTTCCCCCGGCGCAACCGCATCATCGCGGGGCTGTCGCGCGGCGTGCTGGTGATGGAGGCGGCTGCGCGCTCGGGTTCGCTGATCACCGCACGGCTCGCCTCGGAATGCAGCCGCGACGTCTTCGCCGTTCCGGGCTCGATCCATTCACCGCTGGCGAAGGGCTGCCATCAGTTGATCCGGCAAGGCGCCAAGCTGGTCGAATCGGTGGCCGACGTGCTCGACGAGTTGCCCGTCGTCCGCAGGGCCCCCTCCTCCGCAGACGCGCCGCGAGGATCGACCCGCGCGACCCCCGACGCGGACCACCAACGCCTCGTCGCGCTGCTCGGCTTCGATCCCGTCACGCACGACGATCTCGCGATGCGTACCGGCTGGACCGCGCAACGCGTGGCCGCATTGCTGCTCGATCTCGAACTCGCGGGGATGCTCGCGCGGCTACCGGGCGGGCGGGTTCAACGGTTGGTCGCGTGACCCTGCGATGGCTCCACGCAACGGACGCCGCAGGCGACTTGAACCGAACATCGGGGCGGGTTACATTGACGGCACATGTTCGATGTCCTCGTCTATCTTTACGAGAATTACTACCGGCCCGATGCGTGCCCCGATGCGGACACGCTCGCCAGGAAACTGTCCGCAGCCGGCTTCGAAGGCGACGAGATCGACAGCGCGCTGTCCTGGCTCTCCGGCCTCGCGACCGTCACCCAGACCACCATTCCGGTCGCCTACGCGGACAGTTCGTCGTTCCGCATCTACGTCGACGTCGAATACGAACGCCTGAGTGCCGAGTGCATCGGCTTCCTGTCGTTCCTCGAATCGGCCGGCGTGCTCAATCCGCTGCTGCGCGAAGTGGTCATCGAACGGGCTCTCGCCACCGACGAGACGCCGGTGTCCCTCGAGTCGCTGAGGGTGATCGTGTTGATGGTCTTCTGGAGTCAGGGCGAGGAGCCCGATGCGCTGATCCTCGAGGAGTTGCTCGAGGACGGCGCGCCCCGCCAGATGCATTGAAACGCCCGGACGCCACGCCATATCGGGTTTGCGGCAGTAAAAATCTTGCGCGTATGATCCCGGCCTCCGAGTAGCGCGGCACGCCGGTCGAGCTCTCACCTCGACCGTCCGCGCTGTGAAGCGCAGCGACTCCATCCCGATCCGAACCGCGCCGTCCTCCGGCGACTTCCAGTGCAGGTGAAATGAGCAAGGCACTCATCATTGCCGAGAAGCCCTCTGTCGCCAACGATATCGCGCGTGCGCTCGGCGGCTTCAAGAAGCACGACGACTACTTCGAATCGGACGACTACGTCCTGTCGTCGGCGATCGGTCACCTCGTCGAGATCGCCGCGCCCGAGGAGTTCGACGTCAAGCGCGGCAAGTGGAGCTTCGCCAACCTGCCGGTCATCCCGCCGCACTTCGACCTCAACCCGATCGCGAAGACCGAGTCGAGGCTCAAGCTGCTGACGCGCCTCATCAAGCGGAAGGACGTCGATCAGCTGATCAACGCGTGCGACGCGGGACGCGAAGGGGAACTCATCTTCCGGCTGATCGCGCAGCACGCGAAGGCGAAGCAGCCGGTGCAACGCCTGTGGCTGCAGTCGATGACGCAGGGCGCGATCCGCGAGGGCTTCACGCGCCTGCGGTCCGACCAGCAGATGCATCCGCTCGCCGATGCCGCGAAGAGCCGGTCCGAGGCCGACTGGCTGATCGGCATCAACGGCACGCGTGCGATGACCGCGTTCAACTCGAAGGGCGGGGGCTTCTTCCTCACCACCGTCGGGCGCGTGCAGACGCCGACGCTGTCGATCGTGGTCGAGCGCGAAGAGAAGATCAAGCAGTTCGTCCCGCGCGACTACTGGGAAGTCCAGGCCGAGTTCGTCGCGGCCGCCGGCGTCTATCCGGGTCGCTGGTTCGACCCGAAGTTCAAGAGGACCGACGACGATCCGCATCAACGCGACTCGCGGCTGTGGGGCAAGGCCGCGGCGGACTCGATCGTGGCGGCGTGCCGCGGCAGGAGCGGGACCGTCACCGAGGAGTCGAAGCCGTCGACGTCGATGGCGCCGGGGCTCTTCGACCTGACGACCTTGCAGCGCGACGCGAACGGCCGCTTCGGCTTTTCGGCCAAGAACACGCTCGGCCTCGCACAGGCGCTCTACGAACGTCACAAGGTCCTGACGTATCCGCGGACCGACAGCCGCCATCTGCCCGAGGACTACATCGGCACGGTCAAGGAGACCCTGCAGATGCTGAAGGACTCGAACAACTACAACGTCGCCGCGTCGATGGTCGCGAAGGGCGGCTGGGTCAAGCCCAACAAGCGCATCTTCGACAACTCGAAGATCAGCGATCACTTCGCGATCATCCCGACGCTGCAGGCGCCGAAGAATCTCTCCGAGCCGGAGCAGAAGCTCTACGACCTCGTCGTCAAGCGCTTCCTCGCGGTGTTCTTCCCGCCGGCCGAGTTCCTCGTGACGACGCGCGTCACCGAGGTCTCGGGACACCAGTTCAAGACCGAAGGCAAGGTCCTCGTCGCGCCGGGCTGGCTGCAGGTCTACGGCAAGGAGGCGCAGGACGACGATGCGAACCTCGTCGCGGTCGCGCCCGGCGAGAAGCCGTTGACCGAGAAGGTCGAGGCGGTGGGTCTCGTCACGAAGCCGCCGGCGCGCTACACCGAGGCCACCCTGCTGTCCGCGATGGAAGGCGCCGGCAAGCTGATGGACGACGACGACCTTCGCGAAGCGATGGCCGGCAAGGGCCTCGGCACGCCGGCGACGCGCGCGGCCATCATCGAAGGACTGCTGTACGAAAAATACATGGTGCGCGAGGGTCGCGAACTGATTCCGACCGCGAAGGCCTTCCAGCTGATGACGCTGCTGCGCGGTCTCGACGTGACCGAGCTCACCGCGCCCGAGCTGACCGGCGAATGGGAGCACAAGCTGTCGCTGATGGAGAAGGGGACGATGAGCCGCGAGGCATTCATGCGCGAGATCGCGCAGATGACGCAGATCATCGTCAAGCGGGCGAAGGAGTACGACAGCGACACCATCCCCGGCGACTACACGACACTGATCACGCCGTGCCCGAACTGCGCGGGCAAGGTCCGCGAGAACTACCGTCGCTTCGCGTGCGTCGGCGAGAAGACGCCCGCCGACATCGGCTGCGGCTTCTCGATCAGCAAGATCCCCGGCGGGCGGCAGTTCGAGATCGCCGAGGTCGAAGAGTTGTTGCAGAAGCGCGAGATCGGACCGCTGCAAGGCTTTCGCAGCAAGATGGGCCGGCCGTTCGCGGCCATCCTGAAGATCGTGCCCGACGACGAGACGAGGAACCTCAAGCTCGAGTTCGATTTCGGTCAGTCGAACGACGACGAGAACAGCGAGCCTGTGGACTTCACCGGGCAGACGCTGCTCGGCGCGTGCCCCCGGTGCAGCGGAGCCGTACACGAACTCGGCCTGTCGTACGTCTGCGAGAACGCGGTCAATCCGCCCCGCAGCTGCACGTTCAAGACCGGCAAGATCATCCTTCAGCAAGAGGTCGCGCCCGACCAGATCCGCAAGCTGCTCGAGACCGGCAAGACGGACCTGCTGCCGGGCTTCAAGTCGTCGCGCACCAACCGCTTCTTCAAGGCCTTCCTGATCTGGGACGTGGCGAAGGACAAGGTCGCGTTCGAGTTCGAACCCCGCAAACCGGCGGCCCAGGCGGCACCTGCGAAGACGAAGACGAACGGAGCGGTCGAGGAACCGGCGGTCGTCGTCACGGCCACCCGGACACCGGCGCCGAAGAAGGCGATCGCGAAGAAGACGCCCACGAAACGAGCTGCGCGCAAGACCGCCGCGGCCTAGCGGCCGATCGCATCGGCCGTCTCCCCGGTGCCGGGCAGTCTCGAGGAATACCCTCGGTCGCACCTGAAGGCATTGCGCGCCCGACGGTCGAACGCAATAATCCGGGCGCCTTCGCCGTCGCCGGTGGATTCGCACGCGACGCGCGAAGCGCCTTCGCTGACATCGATCAGACACTGGAGACCGCGCATGGCCGCCGACCGCTGCCCGCTGGACCTATCGACCCTTGCTGTCCCGTCGCCGCGGCGCCCGCCTTCTCGGAAGGCGCGTTCATCCGCGAGCCTGCTCTTCGCCGTCCTGCTCGCGTCGTGCGGCAACGACGACGGCGGACCTCCGGCGCTCGACCTCAACGTCAAGCCGAGCTATCTCGGCGCGATCAACGTCGCGTCGTACGACGGGGCGAGCGACGACCTGCTGACCGGCGGCCTCGGCCGGACCGGGCTCGGCGCGGCCGTCGGACCGGCGTTCGCGAACCCGACCAGCCCGACCGCGGTGGAGCTGCGACGGTCGGCGATCTACAACAACTACCGTGCGTTGGTCGACCCGACCGCGGCCGGCGGCTACGGCACGCTGTACGGTCCCAACGTGGACTCGGCCGGCAACGTCACCACGAGCGAAGGGAAGATCGCGGGCACCGAGTACATCGCGTTCTCGGACGACGGCAGCGGACGCGAGAACGTGACGCTGATGGTCCAGGTGCCGAGCACGTTCGATCCGGCCAACGCGTGCATCGAGACGGCGACGTCGTCGGGATCGCGCGGCGTCTATGGCGCCATCTCGGCAGGCGAATGGGGCCTCAAGCGCGGTTGCGCCGTGGCCTACACGGACAAGGGCACCAACCCCGCGCCCCACGACCTGCAGAACGACACGGTCGCACTGATCGACGGGACTCGGACCTCGTCGGCGCTCGCGGGCAACAACGCGGTCTTCCGCGCCAACCTGACGACGAGCGAGCTCTCGGCGTTCGACGCGGCGACCCCGAACCGGCTCGCGTTCAAGCATGCCCACTCGCAACGCAATCCGGAGAAGGACTGGGGTCGATTCACGCTGCAGGCCGTCGAGTTCGCGTTCTACGCGTTGAACCAGCGCTACGGCATCGCGCAGCCGGACGGGACACGCGTGCGCACCGTCACGCCGGCCAACACGATCGTCATCGCATCGGCCGCGTCGAACGGCGCCGGGGCGGCGCTCGCAGCCGCCGAGCTCGACACGTCCGGACTGATCGACGGCGTCGCGGTCGCGGAGCCCAACGTCGAGATCCCGCCGACCGCCGACATCGTGGTCCAGCGCGGCGGCACGACCGTCGCCAACAGTGGAAAGACTCTTTACGACTACTTCACGAACACGGACCTCTACAGCCTCTGCGCGACCCAATCGACGCAACTGGCCGGCACGCCGGGACAGGCCCTGATCGTGGCCGCGTTCGCGGCGGCGCGATGCCAGTCGCTGAAGGACGCGGGCCTGTTGACGGCGACGACGACGGCGACGCAGGCCGACGAGGCGCTCACGCACCTGCGCACCTACGGCTACTCGCCCGAGTCCGACGCGATCTACGCATCGCTCACCGGCCTCGAGACCTATTCGTCGATCGCGGTCACGTACGCCAACACCTACGCCCGGGCGAGCGTGAAGGACAACCTCTGCAACTACAGCTTCGCCGGGGTCGACGCGACCGGCGCTCCGGCCGCTCTTCCGGCGGCAACGCTGGCGGCACTGTTCGCCAACGGCAACGGCGTCCCGCCGGGCAGCGGCGTCCAGCTGATCAACAACGCGTCGACCGGCGGCGCTAGGCGCAGCATCCTCTCGACCTCGCCGAGCACCGGGCGGACCGACTACAACTTCGACGGCTCGCGCTGTCTTCGCGGGCTGCTGACGACGTCGACCGCGCTGCAGACCGGCATCGCGGAGACCTATCGCAACGGCAACCTGCACGGCAAGCCCGCGGTGATCGTGCACGGCCGCGACGACGCACTGATCCCGGTCAGTCACACGTCGCGTCCCTATCTGGGGATGAATCGCGTCGTCGAGGGATCGGCCAGCAAGCTGTCGTACATCGAGGTCACGAACGCGCAGCACTTCGATACCTTCATCGGCCTGCCGACGGTGCTGCCGGGCTACGACTCGCGCTACGTGCCGCTGCACGTCTACCTGGTCCGCGCGCTGGACGCGGTCTACGCGAACCTCAGGTCGGGTACGCCGTTGCCGGCATCGCAGGTCGTGCGGACGACGCCGCGCGGCGGCGTTCCGGGCGCGGCGTCCGCGATCACCGCCGCGAACGTGCCGGTCTTCGTGGCGACGCCGAGCGCGGCCAACGCGATCACGGTGAGCGGCAACACGGTATCGATCCCGAACTGACCGGGCCGCGGTCGAAGCCCGAGCATGCCGGACGTCTTTGAGGAGATGGCCATGAAGCTCCTGGCCTCGTGCGCACGGCCCCGCCGTCCGATGGCCACGGTGATCGCGCGCGTCGCGGTCGTGGCGCTCGCGGTGCTCATCGCACCGCTCTGCGCCGAAGCGGGCGGACCATCGGACCGACCGGTCCGCGACGGGTCCGCGAATGACGGGACGACCGACCGCTTCATCGTCAAGCTCCGCGATGCTTCGGCCGACGCGCCGGCCCGCATCGCGGCGATCGCCGGCCGCATCGGCGGCCGCTTCGCGTACCTGCGGGCGATGTCGGGCGGAGCCCACGTGCTTCGACTCATGCGGACGCCTCCCGCCGCGGCAGCCGCGGCGCGGACGCAAGCCGAGACCTCCCGCCTGGTGGCGCAGCAGTTGATGCTCGATCCCGAGATCGCCTACGC
>CALMOR010000057.1:0-4852 GCA_937872165.1 uncultured Burkholderiales bacterium
GGTGGCAGCACCGCCCGACGAGCCTCCGCTCGTGGAACGGCCGCCGCTGCCGCTCGCGCCGCCGGCATCGGTCGACGCACCGCCCGCCGCGCTTCCGCCGGTGACGTTGGTACGACGTAGCGGGGTGGCCGCCGCGGTCGTTCCGGTCGCCGGCGTCGACGACGCCGCGCCGCCCACGCCCGTGCCGGTCGCGCTACCCGCGACGTTGGTCCCGCCCGATCCGTTGCCGCCGCGCGAGGTGCCGCTGGTCGAGTTGCCGGCCGTGGTCGGCCCGCTCCCGCCGCTCCCGGCAGTGGTTGCCCCGCCGCTCGATCCTCCACCCGTTCCGGCGCCCGCGGTCGTGGTGCCCCCGGTGCCGGCGCCGCCGGTCGACGACCCGCTTGCCGCCGCACCGGCCGTGGACGCGCCGCCGGTCTGGTTGCCGGACGTGGTCGCACCTCCGGTCGCCGACCCGGTCGTCGCAGCCGCGGTCGACGCGCCTCCCGCCGAGTCGCCGCCTCGTCCGGCTCCTGTGGTCTGCGATCCGCTGCTCGCCTCGCCACCGCGGACGCTCGACGCGGCCGTCGGATCCGCATTCTGGGTTCCGCCAACCACCCGGAAGCCGATGCTGGCGCCGGCCACCGCACCGCCGTTGTTGTTGTCCTGGCCCGCGACGCCGCCGGTGGCGGCACCGCTGGTCGCGTTCGTGCTGCCCGAGTTGGTCAGCGAATTGCCCGACGAGGCGCCCCCGGCCGTATTGCCGCTCGTCGCCGTGCCGCCCGCGCCGCCGCTCCCGCCGGTGGCGGTCGGCGTCGCGACCTGCGTGCTGTTGCCGACGTTGCTGAGGTCGACCGTGCGAGTCGTGGTGGCCGTGCGATTGGTGGTCGCCGTGTTGGTGGTATTGGTCGCGCGATTGAGGACGTTGCGCCCACTCGAATTGTCGTTGTTGCTGTTGGTCGTCGGAGTGGTGATGTTCCCTCCGTTGTTGCTATTCGTGATCGGCGTCGTGGTGTTTCCTCCGTTATTGCTGCCGACGGTATTGCCGCCATTCTGGCTCCCGATCAGGGGATTCGCCGTCTGAATATTATTGTTTCCCGAAGTCCCGCCCGTTCCCGGATTGGACGTCTGCGCTGAAGCAATGGTGGATGCGAATGCGGCGGCGACAGCCACTGCGAGGACGGAACGATTCATTCATGACTCCCTGATTGACATACGTCTCGCAGATGCCCGGCTGGCGCAGCTCGACGCGTTGATGTGAACAAAGACGAGCAGTGCGACGAACGAATGACGTCACTCGTCCGTCGTCTTACAAAGCGACTCCCGATAGCCGACAGCATTCGTGCGAGCGTTCCAATCCAATGCAAGACATGGACAGCGCCCGATCGATTGCTCTCGGTTCCTCGGATGGTTTTCTAATGACGACCTTGATCCGGAAACGATGCTAAGAGCAAACGATTGAATCGACGGTGCGAAGAAAGACGAAAAGTCACGCAATGGGTCGCACGCGATACGCAAGCTCCGCGTATCAGCACGACACCGAACGGACGGCGAGGAGACGCATGCAGAACACCACCAGGCTCAATGGCTGGAAGGCCATCGCGCGCCATCTCGGACGAAGCGAGCGGACCATCCAGTTATGGGAGGCCAGCCGCGGCCTGCCGGTGCATCGCATTCCGGGAAGCAAGGGTTGGACGGTGTTCGCTTATGTCGGCGAACTCGACCGGTGGATCACCGGCGGTCCCGGACGGCCTTCGATCGCCCCGGAGGCGTCGCGTGACGGCTCGTCCCCGACGAAGCGGCCGTCGGCCCGGAAGCCCGGTCTGCTGGTATTGCCGTTCGATCGGCGCTCGCAGACGACGGGCGGCTGCGACATAGAGGCCTACGCCGAAGATCTCATCGCGCATTTCGCGGCGACGCAGCCTTCGATGCGGGTGCTGTCGAGCACGACGTCGCGCATGCAGCGCGATCGTTCGACGACGCTGGCGACGCTGTCGCACGAGTTGGGCGTCCGCTACCTGGTCGAAGGCAGCGTCTCGGAGAGTGCCGGTTGTCGACAGCTCCACGTCCGCATCGTCGACGCCGAGATCGACAGCGTCCTCCTCGTCAGTCGCTTCGCGTCGTCGCGCGCCGACGACGCGTCGTTCCGCGCGATGGTGGTCCGGGGCGTCGTCGAGCACTTCTCGCTGGTGCTCGCCGGCGCGCTCGTCGAACCGCTCTATCCGCACCAGATCGATCCCGAGGCGTATCTCCACTACCTCGAAACGGTCCGCCTCTTCACGGAGGGAACCGGCGACGCGACGCGCCGGGCGCTACGGGCCATCGACCGCTCGCTCGTCGTCGACGCCGGGTTCGCACCGGCGCATGCGCTCCGTGGGTTGGTCCACCTTCAGGTCGCTGCGTTGAACGAGGAGCCGTGCGCCGACGGGAGGGTCGGCGACGCGCTCGAAACGGCGCGGGCGATCGCGGACACGTTCGCTGGCAACCGGGCAGCGGGCGTCACCGGCGCCTTCCTCGATGCCGCCCTCGCCATCGCATTCGACGCCGACCGGGAACGGGCCGAGTCACGACTCTCGAAAGCGCTGATGGCGATGCCGGAGTCGGTCGCCTCGAGAGGACGGCTCTACGATCGTCGCTCGACGAAACGCGACGCGGACGGACATTCCTTCGTCGGCGAGGGCCGCAGGCGCGTCGAAGCGTCGCGTGACGGCCGCGACGACGTCCCGCACCGCCCGTCGCACAATCTGTTCGCGAACGTGATGCGGGCGATGACGGGCCTGCATCGCGTCTCCGGCGTGGCGCACCCCCGGATGGACGATAGACGCCTCCGGACGGCGCAGGACTTCGCATGAATCGACGACGCAGCTTTGGGCACGCCGCGTGCTGAGAGGGGGATGCTCAATCTCACCTCGAAGGAACGTCATGTCCGCTCCAACAGTCCTGGCCGAGCCTGTCGCCGACGGGGATGCGGACGGCGGACGCGCCGACTCGTCGGACCCTCCGGAAATACCTGCCGATTTCGCGCTCGACATCCTGCTCGCCCTCCTCGAGCGCGTCGCTGACCAGCAGGGAACGCCCGGTCGACGACCGATCGTGTGGCGCGACGACGGCCGGGCCGTCGTCGAAGGCGCCGTCGGTGCGCTGCAGATGAGCGTCAGCATCGAGGTCGAACTCGATCCGATGACGGGCAAACGACGAGCGGTGCCGATCCGCGAGCGACAAGCCGAAGCGGGACCGCGCGGGCCGGTGCGGCTGTCGATCGGGCACGCGCGACAGGGGCCACGGACGTCGCGCAACGGACGTCGGATGCCGCATTGACCACTTGACGGCGGGCTAGGTCGCGCGGGCCAGGTGACGGGTCAGGATCGCCATCAGCTGGCGAGGGCTCACCGGCTTGGCGAGATACGAGTCGAAGTCGGGTCGGATCGTCCCGCCCTGGCGCCTCGCCTCCGTGAAGGCGCTCAACGCGACCACCGGTACCCGTGCTGTCGGCAGTCCCGCGGCCGCCTCCAGCGTCGCCTCGTAGGCGCGCAGTCGTCGCAGGAATCCGTATCCGTCTTCCTCGGGCATCGCGATGTCGCAGATCACGATGTCCGGCAACCGCCCACGGCGATCGATCGCCTCGAGACCGGCGCGACTCGATGCCGCCAGCGTCACCTCGGCGCCGAACTGGATCAGCAGCGCACTGAGCGCCTCGCGCGCCTCGAGCTGGTCGTCGACGATCAGGGCGTCGATGCCCGCCAGCTCACCGGCAGTCGCGAGGTCGTCGCCCACGACGGGGCTGGCCGCATCGAAGGCCGGGACGCCGCGTGCGATGCGCGATTCGAGCGGCATCGTCACCGTGAAGGTGGTCCCGAGATGCGGTCCCGCGCTTTCGGCGTCGATGCGCCCCTCGTGCAGTTCGGCGAGCCGTTTGGACAGCGAGAGGCCCAGGCCCAGTCCGTCGACCTTGCGCGTGTTGGAGCCGTCGGCCTGCAGGAAAGGTTCGAACAGCCAGCGCTCGAACCCCTCGGCGAGGCCGCGACCGCTGTCGCGCACGACGACCACGAGGTCGCCGCCGACGGCGCGCGCGCTCAACCAGACGCTGCCTCCGCGGGGCGTGAACTTGACGGCATTCGACAGCAGCTCGTCGAACACCTGGCGGACCCGGGACGTGTCGCCGTGGAGGGTCTCGTCGACGAGCCGCATGTCGACGTAGACCGCGATGTCCTTCGCGATCGCGGACGAGCGGATCGATGCGACGGCCTTCTCGATCGGATCGCGCGCGACGAAGGATTCGCGCTCGAGCCGGATCTCGCCGGTCAGCGCCAGCGTCGCATCGAGCAGATGCTCGATCAACGCGACCTCCTGCTGGATCCCGGAACGGATCCCCTCGAGCGCGCGCATCGCCAGCGGATTCGCCGCTTCGGCACCGACCAGCTGGTTCTCGAGGACGTGCGACCAGCTCTGGATGCCGTTCAACGGCGAGCGCAGTTCGTGCGACACGATCGCGAGGAACTGGTCGCGCGCTCGCGCCGCCGCCTCCGCCTTCGCGCGCGCCGCCTGCTCCTGTTCGTACAGCGCATCGCGCTGCAACTCGACCTCGGTGCGATGCGTGACGTCGTAGGTTATGGCGAGTGCGGACCCGACGTCGCCGTCGTCGTCGAGTTCCGGAACGATCCGCACCGTGAAGTGCTTCTTCAGGCCCGCGACGTCGACGCTGAAGTCGAACGACTGCTCGGCCGAGGACCGGAAGGTCCGACGCGTGGCCCGACTGAAGCGGGCCGACAGGTCGCGTGGCAGGCCGAGGTCGCGGATCGAGCAGCCGATCAACGCACCGCCATCGCGTCCGAGGAAGCTGCCGACGACGCGATTGACATAGAGGCAACGTCCCGAA
>CALMOR010000057.1:4862-8055 GCA_937872165.1 uncultured Burkholderiales bacterium
CGGCGGCGTTCGAGGTCGCTGAACGCCTGCGGACTCGTACCGGTCCCCGCGTCGAGCGCGCTATCGGCATCGACGGGCGAAGCTTGCGGGTATCGCTGCACTGCCTCCTCCGATCGACGAGGTGGGATGATCGGGACTCGCACACAAGTAGCGTGCCTTGCGCCGCTCGGCGCCGCCGACCCTCTTAGGGCGCGCCGGTGGCGCTGCACGATCGCCGTCGAGGACCGCTGGTAAGTCCTTCAGCCCCGGGGAAACCTTTACCGCATCGTGAATCCACCCGCCATCGGTCCGCGCCGCGTCCGAAAGGAACGCGCTGCGTGCCGCGCGACGGCGGGCACGTCGCTTGCGCTGTCGGCAGGCACGTTTCCACCACGGCGTCCCAACAGTCCAGGACCGCATGACCACCCTCGTCGCCTTCTCGCATCTTCGCTGGGACTTCGTCTATCAGCGGCCGCAACATCTCCTGTCCCGCTTCGCACGTCGCTTCCCGGTCCTGTTCATCGAGGAGCCGGTCCACGATCTTCGCGAGCCCTGGATCGAGACCATCGACGCAGCACCCGGCGTGACCGTCGTGCGGGTGCATGCCAACGTGGACGCCCCGGGGTTCCACGACGCCCACCTCGCGGCGATGCGCAGCCTTCTCGGTCCGATGCTGTCGGAGATCGGCCAGGCGATCGCCTGGTTCTACACGCCGATGGCCCTGCCGCTGCTGGCGGACCTCGACGCGACGATCATCGTCTACGACTGCATGGACGAGCTGACGGCGTTCAAGCAGGCCCCTCGACAACTCGCCCAGCGCGAACGCGCGCTGATGCAGCGGGCCGATCTGGTCTTCACCGGCGGACCGAGCCTGTATCGCGCGAAACAGCACCTCCACCGATCGGTGCACTGTTTCGCGAGCAGCGTCGACGCGAACCACTTCGGCCGTGCGCTCGCGCCGAGGTCCGCGGTCCATCCGCTCCACGCCTCGATCCCGTCGCCTCGCCTCGGCTTCTTCGGCGTGATCGACGAGCGCTTCGATCTCGGACTGCTCGACGCCGTCGCGACGACCGAGCCGGCATGGAACCTGGTGCTCGTCGGTCCGGTCGTGAAGATCGACCCGGCCTCGTTGCCGCGACGGGCGAACATCCACTATCTCGGCATGCGGCCCTATGCGGAACTGCCGGACCTGATCGCCGACTGGGACGTCGGCCTCCTGCCGTTCGCGCACAACGAGTCGACGCGCTTCATCAGTCCGACGAAGGTGCTCGAGTACATGGCCGCCGAGATCCCGATCGTCAGCACCGGCATCAGGGACATCGTCGATCCGTATGCCGGCATCGTCGCGATCGCAGATCACCCATCGGACTTCATCGAGGCTTGCCAGTCGGCTCTCGGCGAGACGGACGCGAGACGCGAACAGCGTCGGACCGCGATGCGTCGCATCGTCGAGGGGACGTCGTGGGACCGCACCGTCGACGCGATGACGCGACTGATCGACGGCGTCGCCATGACGCCCGCGGCCCAGCCGGCCTTCCCGGCGACGGAGCTTGCGTCGACCGGACAGGTCGCGTCCAACGACGATCTACGCGAGGTCGGGTCTCCGGCGACGGCCGACGATGCGAACGATGCGCTGGTGATCGAAGCGGCGCTGCGGACTCCGTCGCCGATCGCGATCGGATGCGCCGTCATCGGCGCGGGGCCGACCGGCCTGTCGGCCGCCTATCACCTGAAGACCGATGTCGTGGTCTTCGAACGCGAGGCGCGGGTGGGCGGCTGGTGCCGGTCGATCGAGCAGGACGGCTTCACGTTCGATCATGCCGGCCACATCATGTTCTCGAACGATCCGGTCGTGCACGAGATGTACCGCGTGCTGCTGGGCGACAACGTCCACTGGCAGGATCGCGAGGCCTGGGTCCACAGCTACGGCGTGTTCACGCGTTATCCGTTCCAGGGCGCGCTGTACGGCCTGCCGCCCGACGTGCTGAAGGAATGCCTGGTCGGCGCCATCGAGGCGCGCTTCGGTTCCATCGACGGGACCGCTCGCAAGATCGAAGCGCCTCGCGAACGCAGCCGCGTGACCGAGGCCGACGATGGGGCGAAGATGTGCCTCGCCGACGTGGACGACGACTGTTGCGGCGACGGCGAGATGACGCGACCGACCGCTGCGGCATCGACGAGCCCCGCTACCGACAACGTGCTGCCGCTCAACAACGCGCCGCGCAACTTCGAGGAGTTCATCTTTCGCACCTGGGGTGCCGGCGTGGCGAAGCACTTCGCGGTCCCCTACAACCGGAAGCTGTGGGCGGTCCCGCTCGACGAGATCGAGACGTCGTGGCTGGGCGGACGCGTGCCGCTGCCCGACCTCGCGGAGATGATCGAAGGCGCGGTGCAGCCGGCGAAGAAGCCGGTGGGGCCGAACGCCCGCTTCGGCTATCCGTTGAAGGGCGGCTTCCAGGCCCTGATGGACGGCTTCCTGCCCCACCTCGACGGTCTGCTCGAATGCAACGCGGAGATCGTGGCGCTCGATCTCAGGCGCCGTCGGCTCGCGCTCGCGGACGGGCGCTCGTATGCCTACGACAAGCTGATCAGCACGATGCCGCTGCCGAAGCTGGTCGCGCTGATCGGCGATGCCGCACCGCAGTCCGTGCGCACCGCAGCGGCGGGGCTGCGTCACGTGTCGGTGCGCTGCGTCAACCTCGGCATCGGTCGCGCCGACGTCACCGACAAGCACTGGATCTACTACCCGGGCGAGACCGTCTTCCACCGGCTGTTCGTACAGGGCAACACGAGCCCCCACTGCAACCCGCCGGGCGGCTTCGGGCTGACGTGCGAGATCACGTACGGGCCGACCAAGCCGCTGCCTTGCGACGGCGAGGCGCTCGTCAGGCGCTGCTTCGACGAGCTCGTCGACGTCGGCATCCTGCGCGCCGACGACCCGTTGCTCACGTCGAACTGCGTCGACATGCCGTATGCCTACGTCGTCTATGACCATGCGCGCGCGGCGAACGTCACGGTCATCCGCGACTGGCTCGCGCACTACGACGTGATCCTCGCCGGCCGCTATAGCGAATGGGAGTACTACAACTCCGACCACGCGTTCCTGGCCGGCCAGAAGGCGGCACTGCAGGTGCGCGGCGAACTCGTCGGACGGGCCAGCGGCGCGGCATGACGGGGAGCGATCGGAGGACGCCGGCGTGGTGCTCGACGCGCA
>CALMOR010000058.1:0-1021 GCA_937872165.1 uncultured Burkholderiales bacterium
ATTGGATCGACGTCACGAACGGCGAGGGGAGCGAGAGCTCGACTATGAGCCTGCTAACCATCGCCGGCCTCGCTAAGCAGGCCGACGCCCTCGGGACGGCCGCGGCGCTCGACCTCTTGCATCGATCGGCCTCGTCGCGCCGGAACGATGCCGACGCGCTGCGCGCCATCCATGCCGGAACGAAGTCGTTCTCGGACGTGGCGCATCGCCAGGCCGACATCTGGGCGACCGGTCTGTTCGCCTGACGAACAGTTGTTCGATCGAAGAACGAGGAACGCCGACCCGGGGTCGGCGTTCCTCGTCGTGGACCGCGAACGGCGCGCGGGCTCGCCGCGGCTCGTGGCCGCGTGCGGCCGTCAGGCCCGCCTGCGGCGACGCGCGATGCCGAGACCGACGAGGCCGAGACCGAGCAGCGCGATCGACTCCGGCTCGGGGACGCCGGTGGTCGGGGGCGGCGTCGGATCGCTCGGCGGCACCACGACCAGGTTCTGGTCGAACCAGATGTGGTGGTTCGCGACGATGCCGTTCAGTCCCGACTGGAGCGAGCCCTCGAGGATCTCGCCGTTGCCGGCACCGTCGCCGAAGCCGACCGCGGCGACCGTGTTCGTCTGGGTGGCGTCGTAGCCCATGCCCTTGTACCAGAAGCCGATCGTGCCTTCGCCGATCGGCAGCGGGAAGGTCGAGCTGCGCAGCACCAGCTGGAAGTTGTCGCGGACGTTGCCGTTGACCGCGAACGCGCCGACGTTGTCCCACGTGATGATGACTTCACCGGCGATGTCGGTCCGCAGGTTGACCGATCCCAGTCCGCCGCGCGTGTCGACGTCGGTGAAGAACGGCGAGATGATCGGCTGCGGGGAGCCGGTGGGGCCCGACGGGATGTACGACGACAGCGGTCCGGTGAACGTGATGTTGCCGTTGTTGTTGAGGTAGAACGACGTGTAGTTGACGCCGAAGAAGTTGAGCGTGAAGCCGAGGTTGTACTGGACCGACGGCGCGTCGTCCTGGGCCACCAGGCTGACCG
>CALMOR010000058.1:1031-4924 GCA_937872165.1 uncultured Burkholderiales bacterium
TCGGTGTAGTAGATGGTCGACGCGACGAGCGCGGAGTCCGGGATCGTCGTCACGGTGGCTTGTGCGGCTCCGGCCGCGACCAATGCGAGGGCGGAAGCCATCGCGAGTTCGTTGAGCAGTTTCATCGTTTCCCCTGAAGGTCGGTTATGACTGCAAGGGGTAATCGCAAGCGCTGTGCCAACGAAGCAAAGCCAACCATTACAACGACTTGCGGATGCCCGCGGCTGCGAGTCGTCCGAAGTTGTCAACCGCACCGACGCCGGTACCTGGCGATACCTTCGCTCTCGAACGCGTCAGAGGACGACCGGCGCATCCGGCAGCTCGTTGCGCCGCTGGCCGTCGATGTTCGCGGGGAAGGTCGTGGCCAGCACGCGATGGATCGACTCGAGCGCCTCGGTCACGCCGCGTTCGAAGTCGCCTTCGCGGAACGCCTGCTGGGCGACGTTGCACACCGCCTGCCAGTGCGGATCGCCGATGCGACGCGCCGCCTCGCGATCGGCGACGACCTCGAGCTTCCGGTCCGCGACGTTGATGTAGAGCAGCACGCCGTTGTTCTCTTCGGTATCCCAGACGCGGAAGGTCCCGAAGAGGTCGAGCGCGCGCTGGCGGGTGTTCATGCCGCGACGGACCTTGCGGAGCGGCAAGGCCGACTCGACGATGAGCCGCAGTTCGCCGCGATGCGTGGCCTCTCCGGTAGCGATGCGTCGCTGCAGACGTTCCATGGCGTCCGGCGAGAACAGCTCGCGCGTGCCACGCTGGCTCGCGACTGCATGCCGGACGAAGCGGGACCAGTCCATCACCAGTCGCCCGACGCGCCGCCGCCGCCGAAGTCGCCGCCCCCGCCGCTGAAGCCACCACTACCACCGTCGCCGCCACCGCCGCCGAAGCCCCCTCCGCGGCTGCCGAGGCTGCCGAGGATGCCGCCGACGACCATCGGGGCCAGGGAGCGGTTGAGCGCGCGATCCCCCGACAGGTAGCCGACCTGCCGCCGACCGCGGAACAGGAACGCCACGATCACGAAGAGGACGAAGAGGCCGGGCAGCCCGATGCCGAGACCGCTGCCGCCGCGCGGCGTCTCTTCGCGCTGCCGCGGAGGAGGCGGCAGCGCTTCGCCTTCGAGCAGTCCCTCGATGCGATGCACGGCCGCGACCAGCCCGCCGTAGTAGTCGTCCTGACGGAAGTGCGGAGCCATCTCCTCGTCGATGATCCGCTTCGACTGCGCGTCGGTGATCGAGCCCTCGAGGCCCTTGCCGACTTCGATGCGCAGGCGCCTGAGGTCGCGCGGGTTGTCCTTCGCGACGATCACGATCACGCCGTCGGCCGTGCCCTTGCGTCCGATCTTCCATGCGTCGGCGACGCGGATACCGTACTGCTCGATGGCTTCCGGAGCGGTCGACGCGACCGTCAGCACCGCGATCTGCGAGCCCTTCTGCCGTTCGTAGTCGGCGAGCACCGACTCGAGCGCCGAGCGCTGGTCGGGCGCGAGCAGGCCCGCGGCGTCGGTGACGCGTGCGGTCAGCGTCGGGACCGCGACGAGCTCCTGCGCTCGCGCAGCCGCGACGGCAGCGACCCCGCCCGCGAACGCAGCGGCGAAGGCGAGCCCCCGCAGGCAGCGTGCGATCCGCATCGCGATCATCGACCGGCGCCGATCAGAACTTCACCGTCGGCGCCTTCGAGATCTCCTTCTCGTTCTCGACCGTGAAGTTCTCCTTGGCCTTGTAGCCGAACACCATCGCGGTGAGGTTGTTGGGGAACTGGCGCACGGTCACGTTGTAGTCGCGCACGGTCTGGATGTAGCGATTGCGCGCGACCGTGATGCGGTTCTCGGTGCCTTCGAGCTGCGACTGCAGGTCGCGGAAGTTCTGGTCGGACTTGAGCTGCGGATAGTTCTCCGTGACCGCGATCAGCCGGGACAGCGCGCCCGACAGCTCCCCTTGGGCGGCCTGGAATCTCTTGAAGGCCTCGGGATCGTTCAGCGTCTCCGGCGTGACCTGGATGCTGGTCGCCCTGGCCCGCGCCTCGGTGACGCCGATCAGCACGTCCTTCTCCTGCGCCGCGTAGCCCTTGACGGTGTTGACCAGGTTGGGCACCAGGTCGGCCCGTCGCTGGTACTGGTTGACGACCTCGCTCCACGCGGCCTTGACGGTCTCGTCCTTCGACTGGAAGTCGTTGTAGCCGCACGCCGAGAGCAGCAGAGCGGCACACGAGACGACCGCGAGACGAAGGCTGCGGAAGGGATGCGAAGGAGCCTGGATCAATTGCATGAAAATTCCTCTATCGTCGATGCGTGCGTGGACCTTCAGGGAGCGCCGGCCGGCGCCGGCGTCGGTATCAACGCGGCCGCGACCGCGATGCAGATCAGCGCGAGCGCCACGAAGTCGCGCCACGGCGGTACCTCGCCGAGCAGGACCATGCCCGAGAATACCCCGACCACCGGGATCAGCATCGTCGACAGGCCCGCGGTGGTCGGCGGCAGCGTGCGCGCGACCGTGAACCAGATCAGGTTGCCGATCGCGAGCACGAGGATCGCGTTGTAGAGGATCGGCCACCACTCGACGCCCGCCGGCATGCGCCACCGCGCGCCCTCGAAGACCGCCGATGCCGCGAGCAGCACCGGGAACGCCACGGCCATCATCCAGAACGTCAGGACCAGCGTGTCCATGTCCAGTCGCGCGCGCCGGTACGCGTGGGTGCCCCAGGCCCAGGCCACCGCCGCGACCAGCATCATCGAGACGCCGAGCGGATGTCCGGCGAGCGTGCGCCAGTCGCCGGCCACGAGGAGAAGGACGCCGACGACCGCGCACGCGACGCCGAAGACGACGCGCGCATCTAGGCGCTCGCGGAAGAAGACGACGCCGATCAGCGCCGACCACGCGGGCATCGTGAAGCCGAGCATCGCCGCGCGACCGGCCGGCAGCAGCGTGACGGCGATCGTCGCGAACGAGTACCAGATCATGACGTTGGGGATCGACAGCACGACGATGCGACCGAGCGCGCCCGGCGGCGGTCGCAACGACCGGCCGCGCAGCGCCAGCATCGCGCCGAGGATCGCGACGCCGATGAAGAGTCCGAAGCACCGGAACCAGAGCGGCGGCAGTTCGCTCGCGCCGATCTTCATCACCGGCCAGTTCATCCCCCACACCAGCGTCAGCACGATCGACAGGAAGAAGGAACGGAACATCGGAATGGGTGCGGCGTGCTGCGAAGGGCGCGATGGTAGTCGGGCAGTTAGAATGCGCGCCCCGCCGCCGTCACGCGCGGCTTCATCATCCCGTAGAGGACGACGACGATGGACGCCGCGCCCGATCGCTCCGCCGAGCCGACCTTCGTCGAGCGCCTCGCGCGACGCTGGGCCGAACGGCGGACGCTGCTGTGCGTCGGCCTCGACCCGGACCCGTCGCGCTTGCCGCGGCACTTGACCGGCGACCGGTCGATCCTCGACTTCTGCAGCGCCATCGTCGACGCGACCCACGACCTGGTCTGCGCGTTCAAGCCGCAGATCGCGTATTTCGCCGCCAATCGCGCCGAGGACCAGCTCGAAGCGTTGATCGCCCACGTCCACGAGCGCTATCCGGACGTGCCGGTGATCCTCGACGCGAAGCGCGGCGACATGGGCTCCACGTCGGACCAGTACGCGCGCGAAGTCTTCGAACGCTACCGCGCCGACGCCGTGACGCTGCAGCCCTATCAGGGCCACGATGCGATCGCGCCCTATCTCGCCTATCGGGGCAAGGGCGCGATCGTTCTGTGTCGTACCTCGAACGCGAGCGGCGACGAGCTGCAGGCGCTGCGGCTCGAAGGCGGCGAGCCGCTCTACCTGCGCGTCGCGCGCCTCGTCGCCGAGCGCGGGCACGCCCCGGGGCAGTGCGCGCGAGTCGTCGGCGCGCCCGATC